>CAVFFR010000001.1:0-91371 GCA_963621875.1 Bacteroidaceae bacterium
AATAAAAAAATATGTAAGATTTAATTAAAAATCTTACACATATTATACGAGAAAGGAAGAATTATTATGGATTTTGAAAAAAACAATTGCCCTGTTGTCAAAATTAATGGTGTTATAGAAAGAGGTAAACAATATGATCTTGACCTAACACTCCCAGAGGATAACAGAAATGTTATTTACGGAATAGTAAAAGATTGCTACAAAGACCCAGTTTGTGATGCAGTTGTAAAATTAATTGAAGTTGAAAGCAAAATGGGAAAAGACAACAGAAAACCAGTATCACATACTTTCACAGATGAAAATGGAGAATTTGTATTTGGCCCTTTATGTGACAACAGAGTATACGAAGTTGAAATTTGGGTAAACAAAGTAAAACACGCTAAAATATGTACAGAATGCCATCACAAGGGAGAATGTCTAAAAGGTGTAGAAATTGATTGTAAGCCAATGCCACCAAAACCATGTCATCCATGTGAGCATCCATGCGAACCAAGAGAAGGAGAAAAATAAGACTAATATTAAAAATATAAGTTTTATATCTGTAAAATAGAAAAATAGAGAACATACTTAGTTGATGTTCTCTATTTACATTATATTAAGCCTAATTTCTTTACAAATTGTTTTCCTTTTTTCATCATTTTGCGAGTGTCACTTTTAGGCATAACCTCATTATACATCCAAGTTGCACCAACTGTAAGTAAACTACCAACTAAGATTCCTTCAAAAAACTTCATCTCAATTACCTCCTTTTAGAAATAGTATTCCTATTTTTTATTTTTAATATACAGAATATAATAAGATTGAATCTCATAAATACAAATAATAAGCAAGAATGCACCAAACCATTTTCTTAAATTAGCAACTTGCATATTTTTAGAAATAATAGAGCCTATTATAGCACCAATTATACCGAAGATGATTATAACAAGAGAATTTTTTAAATTTATATTTTTATTTTTCAAATTAAAGATAATACTTACAATAGCAGAAGGAACAAAACATACTAGATTTGTAGCTTGTGCAATATGTTGATCAAAACTAAAAAATAGTGTTAAAAACAAAATTAAAACAGAACCACCACCGTAGTCCTAGACCTGTGCAAATTCCAGAGGCGATACCGATTAAAACTTCTGACATCATAATCTCCTAAAAAAATAGTATCTTTATACCGGAATAAAGAAGAAAAACGATAAAAATAATTTTTAGATATTTAGAATTTAATTTGTTTAAGAGTTTAGAACCAATAAAACTTCCTATAATGCCACCTATAGCACATAAAAAGCCGATTTTCCAATTTATAAGATTACTTTTTCCATAGAAAATAGCAGTAGTTACTACCATTGGCAGAATACAAAAAACAGCAGTGGCTCTAGCTTCTTTTTCTGTGGAATTAAACAAATAAACATATGCAGGAATAAGTAAAAGTCCTCCACCAGAAGCAAACATACCACTTATAAATCCTACAAAAATACCTAACAAAATTTTTTTATACATAATAAGTCCTTTGAATTAGTATAAGAAAAAAAGAACAAAATATACAAAAAAATGAAGATATAAAAATTTTTTAATTGAATAACTAATTTAATAAAAAATTCAAAACTGCTTCTTTTTAGAGTTTCTAAGTTTTCTTTCCTTGTTCTATTCTTTTACTCTTATACTTTTTTGTTTTACACTATTGCTTTTTATTTACTGTTATGCTATATATAAAAGTAGTTTTATTTTATTAAATTAGTTATTTAATAAAAAATAAAGAATTAATTGATCCGTAAAACATAATGTTTTATAATAATGGCATACTAAAATAAAAAGTAATTAAAATACCAAAGAAAGAGAGGACGATAAAAATGAATGAAAAATTAAAAAACAGAAAAGGAATTACACTAATTGCATTAGTGGTAACAATAGTGATACTTTTAATCCTAGCAGGAGTGAGTATAAGTTTAATATTAGATAATAACGGAATAATACAGAAATCCAAAGAGGCAAGGAAAGAATATGGACAAGCAAAAGAAAATGAACAAGCAGATTTAAATAATATATCTGACTGGATAGAAAAAGAAACAGGGGCAGATGAAAATGCAGTAGTGGAACCACAAAATATAAATGATTGGAAATATGATGTGCAAGACGATGAAACTGTAATAATAACTGGCTATTGTGGAACGGAAACAGAAGTAATAATTCCTAATTCAATAAACGGGAAGAAAGTAAAGAGAATATATAAAGGAAGAAATAATCTTACTACAGATGGAGCACAAGTTTCAATTTGGGAGGATAACATAAGATCATCACAAAAAATTTGGATGGGTTCAGGTATTACAGAAGCACAAGATACAATAACTAAAATTAAAATATCAAATGGAATTGAAGAGTTAGGGAGCTTTGCTTTTTTGGGAACAACTAATTTAAAGGAAGTGGAATTACCGAAGAGTTTGAAGAAAATAGAAAAATATGCATTTTATTATTGTAATAAATTAGAAAAAGTACAGATACCTGATAATGTAACAAGTATGGGATGGGGAGCTTTTGGCCGTTGTACTAACTTATCTAATGTTGTAATCTCAAATAATATGCAAACAATAGAGAATTTTGTATTTAGTGAATGCGAAAGTCTTACAAATATAACAATACCTAAAAGTGTAAATAATATGGGGATAGGTGTATTTGATGGTATACCATCAATTACTGTAAATGTTCCGTTTAAAGAAAACGAAATACCCGAAGGATGGGATGAAGAATGGTGGAATTCAACATCTGGTAGTTTAACTATAAACTATGCTAAATAAAAAATGAAAACATACAAATACTAAATACAGATTTGTGTGTTTTTTTATTTTGGAATAAATATACTGTTTAAAGAATTCTAAAATTAGTTATTTACCTTGAAAAAACTGCTAGATAATGATATTATAAAGTAGCAAAAAGATAGTAAAAAGGAAAAGATATGGAACAAAAATATATAATAAAAAATTGTAAATCTTTTAAAGCAAAAGACATATTTGACTGTGGACAATGTTTTAGGTGGAATGAAGAACAAGATGGAAGTTACACCGGAATATTTGGACATAATGTACTAAATGTTAAAGAAGAAAAAGACATTGTAATTACCGGAATATGCGATGGAAATATAGAAGATATTTGTAAAAACTATTTTGATTTGGATAGAAATTATGAAGAGATAAAAGAAACTCTTTCATTAATCGATGATGATATGAAAGAAAGCATAAAATATGGAGAAGGAATAAGAATACTAAATCAAGATTTATGGGAGATGATAATATCTTTCATAATATCAGCAAACAACAATATTCCAAGAATAAAAGGAATAATAGAAAGAATGTCTGCAAAATACGGACAAGAGATTAAATTTAGAGGAACATCTTATTATACATTTCCTACAATAGACGAATTATCACAGGCAAGTGTGAAAGATTTAAAAGATTTGGGACTAGGATTTAGAGCTAGGTATGTGTTTGAAACTACTAAAAAAATAAAAGAAGGAAAGATTAACCTAGAGAACTTAAAACAAGAACCGACAAATGAGGTAAGAAAACAATTATTAACATTAACAGGAGTAGGTCCAAAAGTGGCAGATTGTATAATGTTGTTTTCAACATTAAAGAGATTTGATGTGTTCCCAGTTGATGTATGGGTTAGGAGAGTTATGAATGATTTGTACATACACAATGAAGATGAAACAAAGGTTAATAAAAAGCAAATACAAGAAATAGCAAAAGATAAGTTTGGAGCACTAGAAGGAATTGCCCAACAATATTTATTTTATTGGAAAAGAGAAAGTTAAATATGAGTCTACAAATAATTTATGGTAGAAGCGGTAGCGGTAAGACTAGCTACATTTTTGAAGAAATAGGCAACCATTTAAACAATGGTAGAAAAAAATATATAATAACACCTGAACAGTTTTCTTTTACAGCAGAAAGAGAGCTTTTGAAAACAGTTGCAAAACAAAATAAATCTGCAGTCATTAATGCAGAGGTTTTGACTTTTGCTCGTATGGCTCATAGAGTTTCTAATGAAGTAGGCGGAAGTAAGAAAACTATATTATCAAATTGTGGAAAGTCTATGTTAGTTTATAGCATATTAGCAAGCAAAAACAATAATTTGAAATTTTTGAACAAGTCAAATAACAATATTGATATGGTACTTACTCAACTTACAGAGCTAAAGAAACATGGAGTCACACTAGAGAATTTAGCAAATTTAAAAGAACAAATTGGAGATAATGACAAATATTTAAGTAGCAAATTAGAAGATATTTATACAGTATATAGTAAATTTGAAGATAAAATAAAAAATAATTACATAGATGAAAATGATTCACTTTCACTTTTAGAGCAGCAATTAGATTTATGTGATATTTTTAAAAATACAGATATATATATAGATGAATTTGTAGGATTTACAAAGCAGGAATATTCAATAATTGAAAAGCTTATGAAAATAGCTAACAAGGTGACAATAGCAATTACAAGCGATTCATTAATAAGAGATAAGGACGCAAGTAAAGATATTTTTTATACAAACAAAGAAACAATAGAAAAAATATTAAAACTTGCCAAAGACAATAAAATAACAGTAGAGGATCCAATCAAGCTAGAAAATATTTATAGATTTAAATCAGAAGAATTAAAGCACATTGAAGAAAATCTGTATAATATTCCTTACAAGAAAGATGAAAAAGTTGTAGAAAATTTGAGGTTATTTTTGGCAAATAACCAATATTCAGAAATAGAAGAAGTGGCAAAGCAAATTACAAAACTTGTAAGACAGGAAAATTACAGATACAGAGATATTGCAGTAATTACAAAGAATATAGAAACATATTCTAATTTGTGCAAAGCCATTTTTAATGAATATAACATTCCTGTGTACATAGATGAAAAAAGATCACTAAGCCAAAATATTTTGGTTAAGTATTTATTAGCTATATTAGATATATTTGCGAAGAATTGGTCATATGATAGTGTGTTTAATTATGTGAAGGCAGGATTTATTGATATACCATTTGAAGACACCTGTTTAATTGAAAATTATGCTCTAAAGTGGGATATAAAAGGCAGTAGATGGTACAAGGATGATTGGTATTTCCATGATGAAGATCAAGTTGGAACAGATAAAATAAATCACATAAATGAAATTAGAAGAAAGATAGTAAATCCATTAATAAAGCTAAAGACTGATTTGGCAGGAGAAAAAACAGCCAAACAAATTTCAGAGGAATTATACAAATTCTTATTAGACAACCAAATTAATAAAAAATTAGAAGATAAGATAAAGGCTTTAAACGGTATTGGAGAAGTAAATGTAGCATCTGAATATGAAACGAGTTGGAAGACAGTTATGCAAGTTTTAGATGAAATGGTCCTTGTTTTTGAGGAAGAAAAAATTACCTTCGACAGCTATATGCAAATATTAAAAACAGGACTTTCTGAAAGTAAGCTGGGAACAATTCCAATGGGACAGGATGAGGTTACAGTAGGAGATGTGGATAGGTCTAGAAGCCATAAGATTAGAGCTATTTTCATAATCGGATTAAATGATGGAATGTTTCCTTCTATAAATAAAGCTGAAGGCTTTTTAAACGATGATGACAGAAATATAATTAAGTCAAAAGGAGTTGAACTTGCAAAAGGAACAATAGAAAGAATATACGAAGACAATTTCAATATATACAAAGCTTTTACAACTGCAGAAGAAAAGATGTATTTGTCATATTCTTCTTCTGATATGGAAGGAAGCTCATTAAGACCTTCAATGCTAATATCAAGAATAAAGAAAATGTTTACAAGCCTGAAAGAAGAAAGTGATATTATAAATAGAGAATCTATAATACTAACAAAGAAAACAACATTTGAAGAATTGATTACCAATTTAAGAGAGTTTAGAGATGGTAAAGAGATAGATGAAAAATGGTTTAATATTTATAATATTTATATGGAAAATCCAGAATGGAAAGACAAACTTGAGTCTGCTATAAAGGGGTTAAATTATAAAGCTGTAACAGAAAGAATAAATGAAGAAAATATAAAGAAATTATATGGAGATACTTTAAAAACAAGTGTATCAAAGTTAGAGCAGTATAGCGGTTGCCCATTTTCATATTATTTAAAATATGGTTTGAAATTAAATGACAAAGAAACATTTAGTGTGGAAGCTATGGATACAGGATCATTTATGCATGATGTTATAGATAGATTCTTTCAAGAAATAGAAGATAGAAACATAAATATAAAAAATATAGAAAACGAAGAACTTGAGAGTATAATATCAGAAATAATAGACAACAAATTAAAGACAAATAGAAACTACAAATTTACAGCAACAGCTAAATATAGAGCCTTAACAAGAAGGTTAAAAGAAGTTATAACAATGTCTATTAAATATATTGTTCAAAGTATTAAACAAAGTGAATTTGAAGTATTTGGCCACGAGTTAGAATTTGGAAAAAATGGTAGAAAGCCAATAGTGGTAACAACTGAAAGTGGACAAAGAGTGGAAATAGAAGGAAAAATAGATAGAGTAGACATCTTAAAAAATCCTGATGGAACTTATGTAAGAATAATTGACTATAAATCTTCTGTAAAAAACATAGACTTAAATAAAGTAATGTCAGGCTTGCAACTACAGCTACTTACTTACTTAAACGAAACCTGCAAAGAAGAAGACTTTATACCAGCAGGAGTGTTGTACTTTAACTTAATAGAGCCATCAACCAGTGCGGACAAAAATATGACAGATGAAGAAATAGAAAATCAAATAAGGCAGAAGTTCAAAATGAAAGGACTTATACTTGCTGATGTAAATATTATTAAAAAAATGGATACAAAAATAGAAGAACAGGGAACAAGCTCAATAATACCAGCTGGAATAAAGAAAGATGGAGAACTAAGTAGTAGAGATACAAGTGCGATAACGAAAGAGCAATTTGAAAATTTACAAAAATATACAGATAAAATAATAAAGCAAATTTCACAAGAAATATTGAGTGGTAATATAGATATAAAACCATATTACAATACTAAAGATAAAAAAACTCCTTGTGAATATTGTAGCTATAAGTCTATATGTAGATTTGATGAAGGTCAATGCAATAATTATAACTATGTAGGAAAATTGAACAGAGAAGCGGTGCTAGAAGAAATAAAAAATCGAATAGGAAAGTAAAATCTGTACAGTGTGTAATTAACAGATCATATAGAGTTGACTAAGAAAAATCGGGAAGAAACATTACAATACTAGGAATGAAGGGAGAATAGAATGTTACCAAATAAATTAAAAAAAGGCGACACAATAGGAGTAATAGCACCATCAAACTGTATCAAACAGGATGATTTAGAATATATAAATGCTTCTATTTCACTGATGGAGAAGGTTGGGCTGAATGTTAAATTTGGAAAATATGTATTTGGAGAAAATGAAGTTATAACCAATTCACAAAACAGAGCAAAAGACATAAATGAAATGTTTAATAATAAAGAAGTAAAAGCAATAATGTGTGTAAAAGGTGGAGAAGATTCTAACACAACATTAGACTATATTGATTATGAAACAATAAAACAAAATCCTAAAATCTTGTGTGGATTTAGTGATAACACAAGTATATTAAATGTAATTAATAGTAAAACAGAACTTGTAACTTATCACGGACCAACATTCAAATCTTTGACTTCTTGGGACAGTGATTATGCCTATAATCAGTTTATTAAAGTATTCTGTGAAGGAGTTAATAATTTAGATGATGCTGAGTACATTACAATAAAAGAAGGAAAAGCTCAAGGAGAACTAATAGGTGGAAATTTATTTACATTTATGAAACTAATATGTGGCAAATACAAAGTGGATTTAAAAGGAAAAATATTATTTTTAGAGGAGTTAGGATTTGAGTCAACTCCTAGAATAGTAAATAGCTGTATTTATTACCTAAAGCAAAATGGAATATTTGAGGAAATAGCTGGACTATGGATTGGAAACTATGAACATCCAACAAACATATCACTAGAAGAAATAATAAAAAAAGCCATAGGTGATGTAAAAATACCAATTATTAAGTCTGACAATTTCGGACATATAGATAAAAAGTCTATAATTCCAATAGGAGTTAAAGCAGAAATAGATACAAAAGAGAAGGTAAAAATAAGATTATTGGAAAAATGCGTAAAAGAGGATTAAAAAATGTATGACAATTGGGAAGAATTAGAGGAATCAATAAAGAATTGTAAAAAATGTAAATTATGTACAAATAGAATGAATATAGTATTCGGAGTAGGAAATAAAGATGCAGATGTAATGCTTATAGGAGAAGGGCCAGGAGCAGACGAGGACAGGCTTGGAGAACCATTTGTTGGTAAGGCTGGTCAACTTATGAACAAAGCTTTCCAAGCATTAGAAATAAATAGAGATAAAGTATATATAGCAAACATAGTAAAATGTAGACCTCCACAAAATAGAGTTCCAGAGGTAGATGAAGCAAAGAAGTGTTTAGATTATCTAAGAAATCAAGTAGTACTGGTAAAGCCTAGAGTTATAGTACTTTTAGGAAGTACAGCTCTAAAAAATATAGTTGGGGAAGAATATGGAATAACTGCTTCAAGAGGAAAATGGATAGAGAAAAAAGGTATAATGTATATGCCAACTTGGCATCCTGCAGCTCTGCTAAGAGATGAAACAAAAAAAATAGAATTTTGGAAAGATTTAAAACAAGTAAAACAAAAAGCAGATGAAGAAAAATTGAAAATATAGGAGAAATTTGAGATGAACGAATATGAAGAAACAAGAAAATATTGTCTAAATTGTAAAACAAAACCTTGCAAAGAAAAAGGCTGTCCACTTCAAAATGATATACCAGCATTTATACATGAAAATGATATAAAAAAAGCTTTTGAAAAACTATGCAATACAACAGTGCTCCCTGCAATTTGTGGTAGAATATGTCCACATAGTCAGCAATGTCAAGGCAGTTGTATAAGAGGTATAAAAGGTGAGCCTGTATCTATAGGAAAAATGGAAGCTATGATAGGCGATATGAGCTTAAAAGAAGAATGGCCGATTCCAAAAGAAACAGAGGAAAGATTAACAAGTAAGAAAGTTGCAATAATAGGTGGAGGACCAGCAGGGCTAACTTGTGCGGCGTTCTTAGCAAGAAGGGGAATACAAGTCACAATATATGAAAAAAACGAAAAGCTTGGTGGAATACTATCATATGGAATTCCTAATTTTAGATTAGAACCAACAATAGTTGAAAAAACAATTAATAAAATACTTGCATTGGGTATTGAAGCAAAAACAAACTTTGAGCTAGGCAAAAATATTAAATTAGAAGATTTACAAAAAGAATATGATGCAGTATTTATAGCAATAGGATCGAATATTGGTAAGAGTCAAAAAATAGAAGGAGCAGAGTTTAAAGGTGTATATAATGCAAATGCTTTTTTGGAAAATAAAAAACACAGTTCTTATAAAGGAAAAAATGTAGCCGTGATAGGTGGAGGAAATGTTGCTATTGATGCAGCAAGAACGATGAAAAGACTAGGAGCAGACAAAGTTGCTGTAGTATATAGAAGATCAGAAGATCAAATGCCAGCCAGCAGGGAAGAAATCAGAGATGCTAAAAAAGATAATATTGAATTTTTATTTGAAACTAATATTGTAAAAATCTTGTCAAATGATAAAGAAAATGTTTCTAAAATAGAATGTATAAAAACAGAATCGGAAAGTAGAAATCAATCTCCTAAAAATATAGAAGGAAGTAATTTTATACTAGATATTGACTATGTATTATTTGCAACTGGTGCAAGACCGGACAAAGAAATAGTTTCTAACTTTGAGCAAAATGAAAAAGGATATATTCTAGTAAATGAAGATATGCAAACTTCAATCAAAAATGTTTATGCAGTAGGAGATGTAACAGGGGAAAGAGCAACTGTTGCTTGGGCTGCAAGAAGTGGAAGAAATGCAGCAAACAAGATATTAGAAAAACTATAAAAAATCTGTAAGCATCTAGTGCTTACAGTTTATTTTTTATTAACTTCAAATTCTTTTTTCCATAGAATCTTTTTAATATAATTAATAATTCGAGTAAATCTACTTTCTTTTCTTGGAATTAGATAAGTACTATTTGAATCTAACTCAGATAACATATCAAATCTCTTATCTAGTTTTTCCATCATTTCTATATAAAAATTATTAAAGAAATAATAATTAGAAGTATTTCCAGTCAATTCTTGAAAATTATATAATTTCTTTCTAAACCTATCCAAATCAGCAGAAGTTATCAGCGATCTATAAATAGTAGAAAAATATGTTGTAGTAATAAGCTCCTGTGCAGAAAAATATGTTTTCTTGATAGAAGTTTTTAATTCACTTATCTTAAGAGATATAGCATCAGCTCTAGCAGAAGACAAATCCGTATTTTGAAGTTTATTTTGCAAAATTATAATCTTTTCTTCAAACTCTAATATCTTATCAAACAAATTTGAAAGTTGGTTATATACATTTTCGCCACAAAGTGCAGAAAATTTATTCTTAAAATAGTCACTACTAGTTAAAACACTTTCAAATAATATTTCTTCTCCTGTAACATATGCCATTTGCGAAATCAAATTACATAGCAAAGGATAACAATTTGGACTTATAGTGGAAAATGTTATATCATAATAAGTAACATTTTCAAAAGTTGCTCCTAAAATGTTTGAACTAGCTAATTGAACAGCAGCTTCGTTTAAAGCCATACCAGAAGGTTTATTTCCTTTAAAAGTGCATAATCCTAATCTTGACAAGTTACCATCTTCATTAACTCTTTTTTGAATACTATGAATACACTCATGTACAGCAAACTTTTTCAAGTCCGAAAGTCCCATCCCATCACGGAAATATATAGAATTATTTTTGTAAAAATAGCTTGCTTCAGATAAACCTTGAGGAATATCTGCCATATACATGTTTATTTCAGAAAGCTCTTTAAAAACTGCATCAAAAGAAAAGCCAAAGTTAGGAAATGTTAACAATAACTTTTGACTAACATCTTTGGCTATTTCGTTAGAACTTTCTTTATCAAGTGGCTCTATAACTGTTATTCCATCTTTTTTTAAAGCTGATTCTACATTCATATTTGCATAACTCTCCTTAGTATAAATATATTATACTATAAAATAAAACAAAAGCATATAACAAAAGTATTAAGATAATATTACAATTATGTTACAAAAAAACAAGCATCAATTTCAAAAGAAAGGATACTTGTTTAAAATATTATTTTACAACTATATTATAAATTCTATTTTTTACATAAATTTCTTTAACAATTGTTTTTCCATCTAATTTAGATTCAACTGCCTTATGAACGGCTTTTTTTATAACAGTTTCATCTTCATTAACAGGAATATCAATTGTAGCTTTTAATTTACCGTTTATTTGGATAGGTAGATTAATTGTATCATTCTTTGTTTTTTCCTCGTCATAAGTTGGCCAAGAAGAATATGCTATTGTTGAAGTATGTCCTAACTTGCTCCATATTTCTTCAGTAATATGAGGAGCAACAGGATTTAGTAATTGTATAAATCCTTCGGCATATTTTAGAGGAACAATATCTTCTTTATATGCTGAATTTATGAAAATCATCATTTGAGAAATTGCTGTATTAAAATTCATCGTTTCATAATCGTTTGTAACCTTTTTTACTGTAAAATGATATACATTTTCAAGATTTTTGTTTTCCTTATCTTGAACCTTACCAGACTCTACAAGTAATCTCCAAACTCTATCTAAGAAATTCTTAGAACCAGAAATCCCATTGGGATCCCAAGGTTTAGCAGCATCTAATGGTCCCATAAACATTTCGTAGATTCTTAAAGAATCAGCACCATATTGTTTTACCATATCGTCAGGATTTATAACATTTCCTTTTGACTTACTCATCTTTTCGCCGTTAGTACCAAGAATCATTCCTTGATGACGAAGCTTTGCAAATGGTTCTTTTACAGGAACAGCACCTTTCTTATATAAGTAATTGTTCCAGAATCTAGAATATAATAAATGACCTACAGCATGCTCTGGTCCACCAACATATAAATCAACTGGTAACCAATGTTTTAAAAGTTCGTAATTAGCAAACTCATTGTCATTGTGTGGATCTATATATCTTAAGAAATACCAACTTGAACCTGCAGAACCAGGCATTGTACTTGTTTCGCGTTTTGCTGGTTTGCCCTCAAAAGTAGTATTAACCCAATCAGTAGCTTTGTCTAGAGGAGAAGCACCTGTTTTAGAAGGGCTATAATCCTCAAGTTCTGGTAATACTAATGGTAAATCACTATCAGCTAAAGCTCTCATTTCATCATCTAAATAAACAATAGGAATAGGCTCACCCCAGTAACGCTGACGGGCAAATATCCATTCACGAAGTCTATAGTTGACTTTCTTTTTACCAATATGCTTATTTTCAAGCCAAGAAATCATTTTATGGATTCCATCTTCTTTATTTAATCCATTTAAGAAATCAGAATTGATGTGAAGACCATCTCCAGTATAAGCTTCTTTTAAAACATCTCCACCTTCGATAACTGGAATAATATCTATACCAAACTTAGTTGCGAACTCGTAATCTCTTTGGTCGTGTGCTGGAACAGCCATAATAGCTCCTGTCCCATATGTGGATAAAACATAGTCTGAAATCCAAATAGGAATTTCGTTTCCATTAACAGGATTTACTGCATAAGCACCAGTGAATACACCCGTTTTTTCTTTATTTAATTCTGTTCTTTCTAAGTCTGATTTAGAAGCTGCTAGTTTTATATAATCTTCAACAGCTTGTTTTTGTTCAGCAGTTGTAATATTTTTTACAAGTTCGTGTTCTGGAGCTAATACACAATAAGTTGCTCCAAATAAAGTGTCAGCTCTTGTTGTGAAAACAGTAAAGTTATAATTGCTGTTTGCTATTTTGAAAACTACTTCTGCACCAATTGATTTACCAATCCAATTTCTTTGAATTTCTTTTGTAGACTCAGGCCAATCAATTTCATCAAGTCCATTAAGCAAAATGTCAGCATATTTAGGAATGTCTAATACCCATTGTTTCATATTTTTTCTAACAACAGGGAAGCCACCTCTTTCGCTTTTTCCGTCAATTACTTCATCATTAGATAAAACGCAACCTAAACCTTCACACCAGTTAACAGGCATTTCTACAAGTTTGGCTAATCCATCATTATAAAGTTGTTTAAAAATCCATTGTGTCCATTTATAAAAAGAAGGATCGCAAGTAGAAAGTTCTTTATCCCAATCAAAAGAAAGACCAAGCATTTTTAATTGCTTTTTAAAAGTTTTTATGTTTTCTTGAGTAAATGTAGCTGGATGATTTCCTGTTTTGATAGCATATTGTTCTGCTGGAAGTCCAAAAGCATCCCATCCCATTGGATGAAGAACATTATAACCTTGCATTCTGCGCATTCTAGATACTATATCTGTTGCTGTATATCCTTCTGGATGCCCAACATGAAGTCCTTGGCCAGATGGATAAGGAAACATATCTAGAGCATAGTATTTAGGTTTAGAAAAATCCCAAACATCAGTATAAAATGTTTTATTTTCATCCCAATAATCTTGCCATTTTTGCTCAATTTCTCTAAAATTATATGACATATATATCATCCTTTCCTATTACAAGTCTAAAATTATGAAAACATTATAACACAAAAATATTGAAAAATAAAGGAAGGATTAAAAAATGTTTTAAATAGAGCAGATGTAAGAAATATTCTACTGACAAATTTCGCCCAATAGGGACGCCCATTTTCGCCCAATAGGGACGCCCTTTTTTGGGCGAAAAAAGGATGTTTCTTTTCGCCCAAAAAAGGGCGTCCCTATTGGGCGAAAATGGGCGTCCCTATTGGGCGAAAGGGTAAAGAGGTGCAAACATTGACACATAAGGATTTTGGTTGTATAATTATGTATACAGAACCATACGGTTTTGTAGAAATTTTTTCAAGGAGTGACTCAAGAATGACTTTAAAGGAAAGTCGGAAGAAAATCGTAGAGACGGAAGCAAGAAAGGCAGCACTGAGTGTCGTTAAGCACGGATTTTATTACCTAAAAAAGGGTGACAGAGAAATCCGGATAGCACAGGACATTGATGAATGCCTTGAAAAGAAGTATGGAATCGTTTGTCATAAGGATAATCAGGGAAATCTGATTTATTTCTATAAAGACACGGACTATGAGGAGGCTGAGAAAAGGAGAATTGAATCTTGTGCAATTGAATTGGCACAGGATGTGATAGTGGAAGGCTATGTTATAGCTAAATCGAAGCAAAGATCTCGGTTTTCACATCAAGTTAATGCAGTGTTGGAAAGCAAATTCAACATTTCCAGTTGTAAGTATGACGATGGGTACTACATATACTTCTTGTCGTCTTCAGACCCTGAAAGGGTTAAGAAAAGAGCAAACGCAGATATGAAGGGAGCAAATGATGATATTCTTCGTATAGTCTTGAGACTGGAAGGCAGTGAAAAGGGAGAGGAGCGTCTGTTGATGAAACTTCTCGAAATGATGTCTTCTGAAACTTGTTGAAAGACAGCCGTAGACTCTAAATGGAGTCTATGGCTGATTTAATTTTGTACAAAAAAAAATAATACCATAACCAAAATTATGATACTATTTGGTGGGCAGGGATGGATTCGACGAGCCGCGTCCTAAAAATAGTCCACCCGGACTATTTTTGCTTACACTTCGTTTCAGCACGTCCTTTTCGAATCCATCATTTTAATAAATTTTGTACAAAAAAAATAATACCATAACCAAAATTATGATACTATTTGGTGGGCAGGGATGGATTCGACGAGCCGCGTCCTAAAAATAGTCCACCCGGACTATTTTTGCTTACACTTCGTTTCAGCACGTCCTTTTCGAATCCATCATTTTAATAAATTTTGTACAAAAAAAATAATACCATAACCAAAATTATGATACTATTTGGTGGGCAGGGATGGATTCGAACCATCGTACCCTTTCGAGAACAGATTTACAGTCTGCCGCCTTTAGCCACTCGGCCACCTACCCATATAACGATTATTATAAAAAATGGTGCTCCCTCAAGGATTCGAACCTTGGACCCACCGGTTATGAGCCGGTTGCTCTGACCAACTGAGCTAAGGGAGCATTTCTCAACGCAATTTAAAGTATATAATATTTTTTTTTATATGTCAATACATTTTTTAAAAAAACATAAAAAAACATAAAATTGTCCATTCAAAAAATAATAGCAACGCAAAATCAATATATAATTTATGCAATTATTCTATTTAATTCTTCTTCAAATCTTTTATCTGCTGATATGAATCAAAGTATCTTTTTTGGTTTTCCATTTATTTTATTCAATATTCTTTCTAGTTTCTCTTTAGATATCCTATTTAAATCTGTCCCTTTTGGGATAAATCTTCTTAGTATCCCATTACAATTTTCATTCATACCTTTTTGCCATGAACTATATGGGTCTGTATAATATACTTCTGTTCTTCGTTTTTTCTTACTATATTCATATTTTCCTTGTGCCACTGCTGCAGAATATACTTTCTTACATATTCCTGTATCATAATTCCATCTTATATCACAATGTCTATTTATTTCTCTTGATATTATTGATTTATTTCTTCCTAATTCTTCTGACATCTCTTGCATTGTATATTTTTTCTTCAACATATATTCAATTTTTACTCTTTCTTCATATGTTATATCAGAATTTCTTCTTATCTCTTTATTTTCTACTTCAATTATGTTACAATCAATTAAACACATACAAAAATCTCCTTTAATATTTTGTTTCATCACAAATATTATATATTTAATTTTTGTATGTGTCCATTTTTTATGTCTATTTTGTTGCTTTAATTTTTTGAATTAGTAAAAATTTTGTGAATTAAATAAAATTAAAAAGTACTTGAACTTTTTGTGACTTTGTGTTATAACAAAAATGAATAGTATGTATATAAAAATAAAAGAAATAAAGGAAGTATTGACTATGAAAAAAAATATTTATTTATTATTGATAATTTTAATAATTATTCTATCAATTAATGTGAAATCTTATGCTGTAACACCAACATTAGAACAAATTGCCGATACATTTAATAATTGTGAAGCTGTAAAACAACTGGAAAATTCAGGATCAGGAAGTTCATTGTTAGCGAGTAGCAATGAAAATACGTTAACTATAACTTCTGTAGGGAGCGATTCAACAACAGAAATACAATATCTATTGGATGGCAACATTTTATCAACAACATTAGAACAGGATGATTTTGGTGGAGCTATGGCAAGTATATATCTAGTAGATAGTATAGGTCAACTACAAGGATATGAAGATGGAGAACTTTTTTCAACATTAAATTCTGAAGAAGCAATGAATTATACAATAGATAACCAAGGATATGAAATGAAACAGCTTGATGATGGAAAAGTATCAATCAAAGTAGATATAACAAAGAAAATACCTTTGATAGATGCAAGCAATATTTATATTGAAGTAAGCGATTTACAAGATTTAAAAAGCTACATATCAGGAGATGGATTTGCAGAAAAAAGTAAAGGAAATATTTGGTTTAATAAAAATGGATATAATGGCGAGAATACTGTACTTATTGCAGAAAAAGATAATTTGACTGAAAATACGTACAAATCAATACTATCAATCATTGAAGTTATGTTTGATTCAAGCCAGGCATCTGATTACTTCAAAACAAATTATTCTGGAATGTCTGTTGGAAATAAAGAGTTTACAGGAGTTAAAATTGAAATAAATCCAACAAAAACAGAATATGAAGAAACATTAATACCTTCAGATAGTGGATATGAATTTGCTAGAATAACGGTAGATAAAAATTTGGTTAATTCTGCAATAACTGGAAACAATTCAAATACTGAAAAAAAGGAACAAGATAATACAACATCTCAAGGAAAATTACCACAAACTGGATTGAACATAATTTTACCAATTATAAGTGTTAGTATAATAACCTTGATTACTATTGTATTTTATAAAAAATATAATAACTATAAAGATGTAAAATAAAAAATATAAAAATAGTAAATAAAATGATTTTGAGATTACAAACATTTCAATCCTTTTATTTACTATTTACACTTTGGAATTAATATATAAGCTTTATCTTCAATAAATTTATTTCATATCATTAATTTTTCAAAACTTATTAAAATTACATTTATCAAAGGTATACCTAAATAATTCTGAAAATTGTTGACAAAAAAAATTGAGGTATGTTATTATAAAAATGTAATGATTATTTATACAAAAGAGAGGAGATATATTATGCTAAAATTTAGCAAAATAACAGTTGTAATACTAATTATTTTCTTATTAAACACATTGTTCTTTAGTTGTTATGCTACCCCTGTAACTGTAACAAAAGAAAACCTGAGTGAATCCTTACAAGAACTCGGTTCTTCAGATTCAATTGATAAAAATTATAAAGTTAATGTATCTGATGAAGTTATCACAATGACAACAACTGATGGAGAAAGTTATACTTTAAATTATGATTTAACTGACAAGCCTACATTCTCAATTGAAAGTTTGATTCAACAAGGAATGAGCTATGCAGATTTTAAAGAACAAACAGACAACCTGCTAAGTTTACCACTGTTTGGATATATGGCAGTAGCTAATATTCAAGGAGTAGAATTTGAAGATGTATTTATATATTTAGTATTATCATCATTGGAAAGTGGTATCAATGATTCTAAGTCTAACGATAATCCCTATATTATTGTTGATGATACAGATTTATCAGATGAAGTTACAACAGTTACAAGTGAAAGTGATCAAGAAATTATATATGCTTCTGAATTTGGAGAAAGAGTAATGGAATATGTAAATGCTACATATAAAGATAAACAAACAACAACAGATGCAACAAATGGAATTAATTCTTATGAATGGACTATTGAAAAAAATGATGTTACTGAAAATTCCTGTAAATTAGTATCATCGGTAACTGTAAATGTTGACGCAGATTTTTCAAAAATAGAAGGATATGCAAATCAAGTGGAAGAAGCTTTTTTAAATAAAAATATTACAAAGGATAATGCAGATTATGCAGTTACATTAAAAGTTGGGCAAAAATGTAGATTTGAATCTACCGAAAAGATTACAAGTTATGAGATATCTGGTTCTGGTTGCGATTACGAGAAGATAAATGAAAACTGTGCAGAAATCACTGGAACAAGCGTCGGAAAAGCTAACGGTTATATCTATGTAGGTGAAACAAAAAAATCATTTTATATTACTGTTGAAGAAAATTCAGACAATCAAACTTTAGATACAATAACACTAAAAGTAGATAATGCAACGGAGCAACAAACCTCTGAAGTATCTAAAGATGGTACGACTGCGAAAGGTACTTTACCTAAAACAGGGGTAAATAATACTATTTATATAATATTGGCATCTTGTCTTATATTCTCAGCAATATTTGGAATAAAATTAAAAAAATATAAAGATATTAAATAGAAGAATTATGTTGAAATTAAGTGAATAAATAGCACAAGGATGCTATTAAGATATTAAAAAGCCTTGACATTCAAGGCTTTTTGTGCAATAATAAGAAAGTGATTTTTATAAAAGGAGGTATGTTTCATGGCAGACATAAAAGAATTAATGCAAGTGCGTAGAGACAAAATGCAAAAAATAAAAGACAGTGGAATAAATGTAAGACCAGAAAGATATGAAAAAACGCACAGCATAAAAGATGCAAGAAATTTAGAAGATGGAACAAAAAATGTTTCAATAGCAGGGAGAATAATGTCTAAACGAAAACTTGGAAAAATCAGTTTCTTAGATTTACAAGATTTACAAGGACATCTTCAATTATGTATAAAAAGAGATGACTTAGGAGAAGAAACATATAAATTCCTTCATGAGACTGTGGATATAGGAGATTTTATAGGAGTAAAAGGTGACATTTTTACAACAGAAGCAGGAGAGAAAACTTTGCAAGTATATGAATATACATTTTTAGGCAAAGCTTTCAGACCACTTCCAGAAAAATTCCACGGAATAACAGATACAGAAGCTGTTTATAGAGAAAGACATTTAGACTTAATAATGAATGATGATTCTAAAAAGAGATTTATATTAAGAACACAATTAATAAGATTAATGCGTGAATTTTTAGATAGCCACGGATTCTTAGAAGTTGATACACCAGTTCTTCAAAATACAGCATCAGGAGCAACAGCAAGACCATTTGTAACGCATCACAATGCTCTAGATATGGATGTATATTTAAGAATATCGCCAGAATTAACATTAAAAAAATTAATAATTGGTGGTTTTGAACATGTATATGAAATAGCGAGAGATTTCAGAAATGAAGGAATGGACGCAAATCACTTACAAGACTTCACAATGATAGAAGGATATAGTGCATATTGGTGTTATAGAGACAATATGAAATTTCTAAGAGAAATGATTATCTATATATTAGACAAATTATTTGATGGAAATTTAAAATTGCAATTAGGTGGACAAGAAGTAGACTTTGGCGGAGAATGGCCAGCAGTATCTTTTAGAGATCTAATATTAAAAGATTGTGGAATAGATATTGACAAATATCTTACAGCACAAGAGCTTTTAGCAGAAATTAACAAACAAGGAATTAAACTAGAAGCAGACAACTTAGAAAATTTAGGTAGAGGAAATCTAATAGACACATTATACAAAAAAGTAAGCAGACCAAAAATAATCAATCCAACATATTTAACAAAACACCCAATAGATTTATCACCACTTGCAAGAAGTAATGATGAAAATCCACAAATAACAGATAGATTCCAATTAGTAGTTAATGGACAAGAAATAATAAATGGTTACTCAGAGCTTGTAGATTCAGACGAACAAGAAAAAAGATTAATTGAACAAAGTAAGTTAAAAGATCAAGGTGATGACGAAGCCATGAGTATTGATACAGAATACATTAGAGCTATGGAATATGGTATGCCACCAATTTCTGGTTGGGGACTTGGAATAGACAGATTCCTACAATTCTTAACAAATAGCGACAATATAAGAGATGTAGTGTTGTATCCATTAATGAGACCAAGGGCTTCAGAAGAAGAAGAATAAATCTATATAAAACAAGCATTAATTTAACCAAGTGCTTGTTTTTTTATATGTTTTGGTATAAAATATTATCAAATTTTATTTAAAGTAGGTAATTGAAATTTGAACAAGAAATGGAAAATAAATGATACAAAAACCGACATAGCTGAAAAAATAGCAAATGAATTTAATATAAGCCGATTAGTGGCGAATATAATTGCAAACAAAGGACTAAAAAATAAGAAAGAAATAGAAACTTTTTTAAATCCCACTAGAAAGGATTTCTATGATCCTTTTTTGATGCCTGATATGAAAGATGCAGTAGATAGGATAGTAAAAGCCATTAATAACAAAGAAAAGATCACGATATATGGAGATTATGATGTTGATGGAATTACCAGTAGTACAGTGCTATCAAGATTTTTAGAAGAAAGAGGCGTAAAGCCAGACATATACATTCCAGATAGAATAAATGAAGGATATGGAATGAACCAAAACGCAATAAAAAATATTGCTAAAAATAAGACAAAGCTCATAATAACAGTAGACTGTGGAATTACGGCGATAAAAGAAGTAGAATTTGCAAAAAAACTAAATATGGATGTTGTTGTTACAGACCATCATGAGCCGGGAACGGAAATCCCAAATACTATAGCAGTAGTTGACTGTAAAAGAAAAGACAATAAATATCCATTTAGTGAACTTGCTGGAGTTGGAGTTGCGTTTAAACTAATACAAGCACTGTCGATAAAAATAGGACTTCCAGAAGAAGCTTATCTAAAATATTTGGACATAGTATGTATTGGAACAATATCAGATATAGTCCCATTAGTAAGTGAAAATAGAACAATTGCAAAACTAGGTCTAAAGCTAGTAAAACAAACAAAAAATGTAGGATTAAAATGTTTATTAGGAAGTATTGGGTATAAAAAAATTGACTCTAATACAATATCTTTTGGAATAGCACCAAGAGTGAATGCTTGTGGAAGAATGGGACAAGCTAGAAAAGCACTTGATTTGTTTTTAACGAATAATATAGAACGAGCAAGAAAACTAACAGATGAGCTAAATGAGTGCAATGTAAAAAGGCAAGAGATAGAAAAAAAGATTTCAGATGAAGTTATTAAAATGCTAGAAAATCCAGAAGAACAAAATGCACCTTGTATAATACTTGGAAAAGAAAATTGGCATCACGGTGTTATAGGAATAGTATCTTCTAAAATGACAGATATGTATTCTAAACCAAGTATATTATTATGTTTTGAAGATGGCAAAGCAAAAGGTTCAGGAAGGAGCATTCCGGGTTTTGATCTGCACGAAGCTTTAGAAAACTGTAATAGATATATAGACCAATTTGGAGGCCATAGTATGGCTATTGGAATAACTATACAAAAAGATAACTTCCAAAAATTCAAAAATGATATAGAAGAATATGCAAAAAACAAGAATGTTTCTGAGATGGTACCAGAAATACAAATTGACGAAAAGATACAATTGCAAGACATATCGACAAAAGATGTGGCAGAACTCAATTTATTAGAGCCTTTTGGAGAAGGGAATAGAATACCATTGTTCCAAATAAGTGGTGTAAAAATATCTTCTATTAGAACTTTATCAGAAGGGAAACATCTAAAATTATTTTTAAAAGATGATAATAAATATATAGATGCAATTGGCTTTAATATGGGAAACGTTGCCAACAAGTATACAATAGAAGACAAAATAGATATAGTTGGAGGACTAGAATTAAATAGCTATAATGGAACTGAGAAGATGCAAATTAATTTAAAAGACATAAGACACAGCATATAATTAGGAGGTGAAACTAAATGTCTGAAAATATAAATCACACAATAGAAGAAGTTTTAGAAACGGTAAAAAAATCAAATAGGAGAGCAGACTTAAAATTAATAAAAAGAGCGTATGAGTTTGCAAAAAATAAGCATAAAGATCAATTAAGAAGGTCGGGAGAACCTTATATAATTCATCCAATACAAGTTGCATATATTTTATCGACACTAGGGTTAGACCATAGCACAATTTGTGCAGCACTTTTACACGATGTTATAGAAGACACAGATGTAACATTAGAAGATATTGCAAAAGAATTTACACCAGAAATTGCAGAAATGGTTGATGGTGTTACTAAATTAAGCAAACTAAACTATACAAGCGAACAAGAACAACAAGTAGAGAACTACAGAAAAATGTTTTTGGCAATGGGTAAAGATATAAGAGTAATACTAATAAAGCTTGCAGATAGACTTCATAATATGAGAACATTAAAATATCTTACAAGAGATAGACAAATAGCAAATGCTAGAGAAACTATGGACTTATATGCACCACTTGCAAACAGATTGGGTATGTATTCTCTAAAATGGGAACTTGAAGACTTATCTTTTAAATATTTATATCCAGAAGACTATAGAGAACTAGTAGAGGGAATAGATAAAAAAAGAGAAGAAAGACTTAAGTTTATAGACCAAATATTGCAAGAAATAAAAGTAGAGTTAAAAAAGCAAAAAATAGTTGCCGAAATAACAGGAAGAGCAAAGCACTTGTACAGTATATATAGAAAAATGCAAAGAGATAATAAAACATTGGACCAAATATATGACTTGTTTGCACTAAGAATAATAGTAAATTCTGTAAAAGATTGCTATGCTGCACTAGGAATTGTACACGAATTATACAATCCGATGCCGGGAAGGTTTAAAGATTATATATCAGTACCAAAACCAAATATGTATCAATCATTGCACACAACATTAATTGGACCAAAAGGAACACCTTTTGAGGTCCAAATAAGAACTTGGGATATGCATAGAATTGCTGAATATGGTATTGCAGCACACTGGGCTTACAAAGAAGCGAGTTTCTTAGGTGGCAAAAAAGCAAATGTAGCAGTAGAAGAAGATAAACTATCTTGGCTTAGAGAAACATTAGAATGGCAAAAAGATATGCAAGATCCACAAGAATTCTTAAACACATTAAAAACAGAATTATTCGAAGACGAGGTATATGTATTTACTCCAAAAGGGAAAATATTAGTTCTTCCAAATGGAGCAACACCAATAGATTTTGCGTATGCGATACACGCTGAAATAGGCAATCATATGACAGGTTGCAAAATCAATAGCAAAATGATGCCAATAGTAACAAAGTTAAAAAATGGTGACATTGTAGAAATAGTTACATCAGATAAATCAAAAGGACCAAGTAGAGATTGGCTAAAATTCATAAAAAGTAGTACAGCCAAAACTCGTATACAGCAGTGGTTTAAAAAGAATGAAAGAGAAGAAAACATTACAAAAGGAAAAGAAACTTTGGAAAGAGAAGTAAAAAGGATAGGAATGAGCTATCAAGAACTATTTAAACCAGAGTTTGTAGAAGTAGCAGTAAATAGATACAAGTTTAATTCTTTAGATGATATGTATGCTAGTGTTGGATTTGGAACAATAACAGCAGGAAAAATAGTTTCAAGAATACTAGAAGAATATAGAAAAGTTAATAAAGAAGAAAATATTGAAGAAAAAATTGAACAATTAACAAAACCAAAAGAAGACAAACCATCGTCAAGTGGTATAATTGTAAAAGGAATAGATAATTGTTTAGTAAAACTTTCAAAATGCTGTAATCCAGTACCAGGAGATGAAATTGTAGGATATATAACAAAAGGCAGAGGGGTATCTGTACATAGAAAAGATTGCAAAAATGTAAAAGACTTATTTGAAGAAGAAAGCAGAATGATAGATGTATCGTGGTATACAGATCAACCATCAAGCTACAATGTTGATATAGTTTTATTCTCTAATGACAGAAACGGTTTACTAGCAGATATAATTTCTACTATTGCAACCGAAAAAGCTCCATTGATTTCTATAACATCTAAAGTTTCAAAAGAGAGAATTGTAATAACTGAACTTACCATAGAAGTTAGTAATATTACACAATTAAACAATATGTTAAAATCTTTGAGAAAAATAGACAGTGTATACGATGTAAAGAGAAACAAATAAAAGGAAGTAAAACAGATGATATTAAAAAGACTAAAAGTAGAAACAAGTTTAGGAGAACCTACTAATTGTTATATAGTAACAGATGAGAAAACAAAGGAAACTCTTGTGATAGATCCAGGTGGAGAAGCTGACAAAATAATAGAGATGTTAGATATATTAGAGGCCAAATTGAAATATATTTACTTAACCCATTGCCACGCGGATCACATAGGAGCTGTTACAGAACTAAAAAATAGAAAAGGTGGAAAGATACTTATTCACAGAGAAGATGCAGAAGGACTAAATGATGAAGACATAAATTTAAGTGAATGTATTAATATGGGAGAAATTGAACTTGAAGCAGATTCAAGAGTTAATGAAGATGATCTTATACATATAGGGAACTTAGAATTTAAAGTGATACATACACCTGGACACACAAAAGGAAGTAGCTCGTTGTATTGCCAAGAAGAAAATTTATTATTCTCCGGAGATACCTTGTTTAGAGGTGCTTGGGGAAGAACCGATTTACCAACAAGTTCTTTTGAAGCTATCATTAAATCAATTTGCAATAAATTAATGATGATACCTGATGAAACAATAGTATATCCGGGACATGGCAAATCAACATTAATAAAAGAAGAAAAACCAATTTATTTAGAATTAAAACCTAGAGAATATTAGAAAGGAGGAAATTATGGCAAAAACAGAACCAAGAACATTACCAGGATTTATGGAATTATTACCAAACGAACAAATTCTATTTAATCAAATGAAACAAACGATAGAAGAATCTTATAAAACTTTTGGATTTTTACCAATAGACACTCCAGTAATAGAACTTGCTGAAGTATTACTAGCAAAAACGGGAGGAGAGACGGAAAAGCAAATTTATAAATTTGAAAAAGGAGATACAAATTTAGCATTAAGATTTGACTTAACTGTTCCTCTTGCTAAATATGTGGCAAAAAACTATGGAAATTTAAGTTTTCCTTTTAGAAGATACCAGATAGGAAAAGTATACAGAGGAGAAAAAGTACAAAAAGGAAGATATAGAGAATTTTATCAATGCGATATTGACATTATTGGGGACGAAACACTTGATATAATAAATGACGCAGAAATTCCTGTTGTAATAGCAACTACTTTTAAAAATTTAGGATTTAATGACTTTACTATAAAAATAAATAATAGAAAAATATTAAATGGACTATATGAAAGTTTAGGACAAGAAAAAAATTCAGTTGAAATTATGAGAATAGTGGACAAACTAGATAAGATAGGAGTAGAAGCGGTAAAAGAAGAAATTTTGAAACTAGGAGTATCAAGTGAAACTACAGAAAAAATAGTAAAATTTATAAAAATAGAAGGCTCAACTGACGAAAAATTACAAAAATTAGAAGAACTAAATATAGAAAATGAAAAATATTTAAAAGGTCTAGAGGAATTAAAAGAAGTAGTTAAATATATACGACTATTCAAAATGTCAGAGGAAAACTTTACAGTAGATTTAACAATAGCAAGAGGCCTTGACTATTATACAGGAACAGTTTATGAAACATTTTTAAATGATTATAGAGAACTTGGAAGTGTTTGCTCAGGAGGAAGATACGAAAATCTAGCTGAAAAATACACAGACAAAAAACTTCCAGGAGTTGGTGTGTCAATAGGTTTAACAAGATTATTTTCAAAGTTAAATGAGTTGAATATAATAAAAGCTAATAAAAAAGCTATCTCAGACATTTTAATAATTCCAATGACAGAAAATATGTCAGTTCCACTAGAATTAGGAACAGAGCTAAGAAAACTAAAAGTAAATACAGAAATTTACTTAAATAATAAAAAAATAAAAGCAAAAATGAAATATGCAGATAAGCTAGAAATTCCATATATTGTTGTTATAGGAGATAATGAGATAGAAACAAATAAAGTAAAAATAAAAAATATGACAACAGGGGAAGAAATAGAGTGCAATTTAAATGCAAAAGAAATTCTTAATATAATAAAATAAATAAACTTTCAAAAATTATAATAGATTAAGTTTGAACTTTACAAACTTA
Organism: Bacteroidaceae bacterium; assembly: GCA_963621875.1. Lineage (GTDB taxonomy): Bacteria > Bacillota > Clostridia > TANB77 > CAG-508 > CAG-245. Next base: position 26,190 of record CAVFFR010000001.1, read on the forward strand.
ATCTATTTTTTTAACACTTCATCAATCACTTTTGCTAAATATTTCATACTAGTCATAGATTGTTCCAAAGTGTTTCCTGTAGCTCCGACTTCAATTATACAAGCGGCTTTGCCAAGTTGCTGATTATATCTACTGTTTCTAAGAAGAATAGACCTGAATAAACCAGGATATAATTCATTAGCTTTTTTCTGAACAGAAATAGCAAACTTTAAATTCTGTTGCCAATTAGGATGTTCAAGACCTCCACCATCTGTACCAATAACAAACATCAATTGAGAGGCTATTTCGTCACCAATTTGAACAGAAGGAGCATATGTTGTGTCAGCAATAGCATCTCTGTGTAAATCAATAATTATGTCTGTGTTAGGATTTTCGTTAAGAATGCCCTGCACTGTTTCCATAGATCTACCATATGAACCAGTGTAAGCAGGATAATCGTGATATGTTTTGTCGTGGATGACATTAAGGTTATATGAGGTTAGCTGTTCTGCGAGTGAATCTCCAACTCTAGAAACAGAATAATTTAAATCAGTGGTTCTAAAAGTTCCGCTTTCTTCATAAGAATAAGCTTCAGTGGGAGTATAACTTTCGCAAGTGTGTGTGTGAAAAATAATTACATCAGATTTATTATATTCCAGACCGCTAGGATTAAGCATTTCATCTGTTAAATTGTAATCGGTACCATTTTTTATATCTACACCGTCATAGCTATTTGTATAAGTATTAGGAACTGCACTGTCTATAACTTTAGTATTTAAATTTGTGTCAGCATGTTGAACTTCTGAAGGAGATACATCTGTATTGCTGTCTGCAGAGGACTGGAAGACTAGAGGAGAAACAGTTGCCGTCATAACAGGAAGTTCTAGATTGAGTAAAAACTGTAAAGGATTTTTAGCTTCTGAAAAATAATTCTCATTAGTAGAAAGCTCTATACTATGAGATTCTTGCATTAATGGTAATGTTCTACCAATAATTTCAATTGAAAATAAGTTCTTTAAAACAGGAGAATTATGCATCCTTTCGGAAAAATTAGAATTAATGGAAGCAAAATCATTAGTCATGTTTTTTCTAAAAGAATACATCAAAAAAACTAATGCAAAAATAACAATGCTTAGTATAAAAAGTTTGAAAAGTTTCTTTACATTTATTACTTTTACATTAATCATAATTTTCTCCTTTGCTATATAAAATATATATTCAAAAAAATAAAAAATATGATTATAAAGTATTGAATATAAAAAAAAATTAATATATTATTATAAAAAAGGAGGGATAAAATGGTAGGATTAAAACTAGATTTAACAAATTCTGATTTAGAGATTGAAGATATATATGGATATAAAGAAAAAGTAAAAGAAATTCATAATGAATTACATAAAAAATTAGATGATGATGATGAATTTTTAGGATGGCTAGAACTTCCAAGCAAATATAATAAAAGAGAATTTAAAAAAATAAAAGAATGTGCTAAAAAAATACAAAAAGATTCAGATATTTTGTTAGTAATAGGAATAGGTGGATCGTATTTGGGCGCCAGAGCAATAATAGAAGCTTTAACGAATAGCTTTTATAATTTACAAGATAAAAGTGTGAGAAGAAAACCTCAAATAATATATGTGGGAAATAGTTTAAGCCCGAGTTATATAAATGATGTAATTGATTTGTTGATAGGAAAAGATTTTTCTATTAATGTAATATCAAAATCAGGAACTACAACAGAGCCAGCAATTGCATTCAGAATATTTAGAGAATTGATGGAATCAAAATATGGTTTAGAGGAAGCTAGAAACAGAATATATGTTACAACAGATAAAGAATCGGGAGCACTGAAAAAGTTAGCAAATAACGAACAATATACAACATTTGTAATACCAGACAATATTGGAGGTAGATACTCAGTCTTAACGCCAGTTGGACTACTACCAATTGCAGTAGCAGGAATAGATATTGATGAACTAATGAAAGGTGCAAGATTTGCACAGGACAAATACAATGATGATAATATAGAATATAATGAAGCTTACCAATATGCTGTAGCTAGAAATTTACTATATAAAGATGGAAAAAACATTGAAATTTTGGCAAACTATGAACCTAAAATGCATTATATTACAGAATGGTGGAAACAACTATTCGGAGAAAGTGAAGGAAAAGACAAAAAAGGTATATTCCCAGCTGGAGTTGATTTTACAACAGACTTACATTCATTAGGTCAATATATACAAGATGGTAGAAGATGTTTGTTCGAAACAGTAATAAACATAGAAAGACCATACAGTGATATTTACATTAATTTAGATGAGGATGACCTAGATGGATTAAACTATTTAGTTGGAAAATCATTGGATTTTGTAAATAAAAAAGCAATGGAAGGAACAATAGAAGCACATGTTTCAGGCGATGTTCCTAATATATTAATTACAATGGAAGAACTAAATGAAGAAACAATAGGCCAGTTAATATATTTTTTTGAATTGGCTTGTGCAATGTCGGGAAAAATATTAGGAGTAAATCCCTTTGACCAACCAGGAGTAGAAGCATATAAAAAAAATATGTTTAGGTTATTAAAGAAACCAGGACATAATAAAAAATAAAGGAAAGCTACATAAAACACAAACTACACTGGATTTACATGAATTATTGACAAATAAACAGGCTCTAAAGTATTTAACTCTTTTTCTAATTTGTCAGCAATCTTATGACTTTCAAATGTGGACATATTTCCATCAACATATATAGAAATAGATATAAGATATTTATAGCCAACTGGTTTCGAGGTAAGATGAGCGATACTTTGAATATCCTTATACTTCTTAACAATTTCTAAAATTTTTTCTTTTGTTTTTTCGTCCATAGATGAATCCATTAATACATTATAGCTATCTATAAAAAGCCTTATTCCTGTAAGACAAATTAAAATAGATATACCAATACCTACAACTCCGTCAAACCAATAAATTCCAAATGTACTAAGTATAATAGACATTAAAGTAAAAGTAGTAACAATACAATCATTTCTATGGTCCTGTTTTAAAGCTGTAATAAGAATACTGTCAGTTCTTTTTGAAATAAACTTTGTATATACAAAAAGAACTAGTTTTACTGTGATTGTTACTATACAAACAATTATTGCTAAATTAGGAATAGCAATTTCTTTTTGGTTAAGCAAAGAAAAAGTGGAGTCATATATTAGTTTTAGAGCAACCAATATCATAGAAAAACTTATAAATAAAGAAAAAATATATTCAGCTTTACCGTGTCCAAAATTATGATTTTCATCACTTGGAACTTTTGAAATTTTTCCTCCTATATAACTCATTAACGACGCAAAAATGTCTCCGGCACTATTTACTGCATCAGCAATTAAAGCCTGACTTCTGCTAAGAAAACCAACAATAAATTTAATAACAAGCAAAAAAATATTTCCAATTATCCCAGCAATAGTAACTTTTCGAATATCAGAATATCTATCCATAAAAATCTCCTTATATAAAATATACTATAGAATAATATCATAAATATACATTAATAGCTAGTTATAATTTATAAAATTTAAAAAAATAATAAAATTCTTTGACTTTTTGTAATAAATAGCTTAGAATAGAGGAGATAATAAATAAGGAAGAGGTTTTATATATGAATATTTGGCACGAAATATCAGAAGATAGAATAAAAAAAGACGATTTTGTAGCAGTGGTCGAGATACCAAAAGGTTGCAAAAATAAATATGAACTTGATAAAAAGACAGGAATGTTAAAATTAGATAGAATACTATATACGGCAACGCATTATCCAGCAAATTATGGATTTATACCAAGAACTTATGCTGGAGATCATGATCCATTAGATGTATTAGTTCTTTGCCAAGAACCAATATATCCATTAACACTAGTAGAATGTTATCCAATAGGAGTACTAAGAATGACAGATAGCAATGAAGAAGATGAAAAAATAATTGCAATAGCAAAAAAAGATCCATTTTTAAATTGCTATAACGATATATCAGAACTTCCAAAACAAATATCTGCAGAAATAATGCATTTCTTTGAAGTTTATAAACAATTAGAAGGCAAAAAAACTACAATAGATAAAATGATGGGAAGAAAGGAAGCAGAAGAAATAATACAAAAAACAATTGATGATTATAAAAATAAATTTGCAAATAAAAAGGAGTAATATATGATAGAAAAAATAGTATTTAATGTATTTGCATTCACACTATTTATACTAATTTTTATACAATTAATAAGAAAAAATGATGCGAGCTATGTATATCTATTAATAGCTCAATTTATAGGTATAACAATAAATTTTATAGAACTTAGTATTGGAAAAAGTTTTGGAATAGTAACCAAAATAATTATGTATTTATTATCTGTAATACTTCCAGCATTTATAATATGGTTAGAATATAAAAAGAAAATTGAATTTGCAGAAATATTTAACCTACTATTAGCTAAGATGTATATAAAATTAGAAAAAAAAGAAGAAGCAAAAAAGTATATAAACAAATTAATCGAAAAGTACCCAAATAGTTATAAAGGTCATATGTTATTAGCTAAAATATACGAAGAACAAGAAAAGTATGATTTGGCGTTAGAGGAATATGAAAAAACATACAATATAAATCCTGAAAACAAAGATATATACTTGAAAATAGGAAAAATGTATGGAAATGTTGGCAGAGAAAATGAAGCAATAGAAATATTTAGCGATTTATTAAAGAAAAAGCCAGACTATTACGAAGCTAGTATGATTTTAGGAGACATACTAAATAAAAAACAAGACTATAAAGAAGCTGTTCAAGTATATATGAATGCTCTAAAATATAGACCAGCAGATTATAATATATATTATAATCTAGGAATGACATACACATTACTAAATGATTTTGCAAAAGCAAAAGAATGTTATGAAAAAGCAGCGCAAATAAACTCAGACTTATATCACGCAAAATACAGTATAGCGCAATTAAACCTTTTATACGGAGAATTGGACGAGGCAGAAAATCAATTTATGGAATGTATTGATGCAGACGAAGTGGAAGCAGGAGCTTATTATTATTTGGCTAGAATTGCAATGGTAAAAGGCGAAATAGATAAAGCAAAAAATTATGCCAATATTGCAATAGAGGAAGACCCTGAAATATACACCAAAATATTGGAAGAAAATATATTCTTACCAATAGTAGAGGAAATAAATAAACCTAAAATAAATACTGAAACTAAAAAGAGAAATAAAAAGAAATTATTAAGTAAAAAGGAAAAATACATAGATGAATATCTAGACAATACTTGCAAATTGGTTGGAAAACTTAATAATAATGATATTGAAATGATAGAAAATGTTAGAAAAACTAAAAAGCAAGATTTTATAGATAAAGATGATAGACAAATGTAATACTAATAAAACGAAAGAATATATTTATATAAAAATATAAATAGGAAGGAAAAAATATGGAAATTTATCAATCAATAATACTAGGTATTGTACAAGGATTAACGGAATTTTTACCAATATCTAGTTCGGCACACTTAAATGTATTTCCTTGGATTTTCAACTGGGCAATGTTATCTGATGGAATGGATGTTGCACTACATATAGGAACATTACTTGCATTGATAATCTTCTTCTTTAAAGACTGGATAAAACTAGTAAAAGCTGGATATAAAAAGGCAATAAAAAAAGAAGACTCGACAGAAGGAAAAATGTTCTGGTATATAGTCGCAGCTACTATACCCGCAGGAATATTTAGTATAATATTAGACAAAATATCTTCAAAAATTATTGGAAATGATATAAATGTGCAAATGGCAGTAATAGCTGGTTCATTAATAATAATGGGTATAATATTATATATAGTAGATAAAAAATCAGAATCGAAAACAACATACGAAAATATAACATTAAAGCAATCTGTATTAATAGGAATATCTCAAGCAATTGCAGCAGCTTTTCCAGGAGTTTCGCGTAGCGGAATCACGATGACTGTGGCTAGAGGATTAAAAGTAGAAAGAGAAAGTGCAGCAAAATTTTCTTTTATGCTAGCAATGCCAATAACGCTTGCAGCAGTGATATTTGACTTGGGAAAATTTCAGTTTGATTTGTCACTCGTATTAGGGATACTTGCAAGTTTTATTGTAGGTGTAATAGTAATAAAATTCTTATTAAATTACTTAAAAAAAGGTAGCTTTAAGATATTTGCAATTTATAGAATAATTATAGGTATCTTAATAATTGGAATACTAATATTTAGAATTATATAAAATAAAAACAAGATGTAGACGAAAGACTACATCTTAATTACTTTCAGAGAAAATATTACAAAAATATTACAATATTGCATCTTATTTACAATTATGTAAAATATGTTGACTTTTTTTCAAAAAAAGATAAAATAATAATGTATATTTGAAAAATAATCAAAAAAATACAAAAATTGATAAAATAATACTGTATTTTTTATCAATTTTTGCAAAACATAAGTAAAAAGAAAAAATAACGGAAGGATTAAAGATGGCTAGCTGTTTAGGTATATATATAAGTCAAAATATAATTAAATATGCAAAAGTTTCTGGTGATAAAGGTAACCTAAAAATTGAAGCATTTGGAATTAAAGTGTATTCAGATTTGCAACAAACCATAGATCAAATTATATCTGAAACATTTAGCTTTAAGATTCCGATTAGTGTAAATATGTCTGAAGAAATGTATAATTACTTTTATATGTCAGACTTATTAAACAAAAAAGATTTAACAAAAGCAATAGATACTGAGTTTGAATCATTGTGTTATGAAAAACAATATAATCCAAATGCTTTAGAAACAAGATATGCATTAGTTAATGACTTAAACGAAAAAGGAAAGATAAAGGTAATACACATTTCAACAAACAAATTAAAAATAACAAAGATAGCACAAGACTTTGAAGATAAAAAAGTTCAAACAATAACACCGATTTCTATAAGCATTGCAAATGTTGCCCCACTTGAAGAAAAAGAAAATTCTATAATATTAAATATAGAAGATACAACCACAATTACAACAATGGTTGGAAAGAAAGTATATGATGTCCAAACTGTACCAGTTGGATCAGCACAAATATTAAATGCTATAAATGAAAAAGAAAATTCATACTTAAAAGCTTACGAAATATGTAAAAATACGACTATTTATACAATGGAAGGTAGAGGGCTTCAAGAAAAAGAAAATGAATATTTACAAGACATAATTCCAACACTTTATACTATATCAAATCAAGTAAGAGACATAATAAGTACTAGCTTATTCAAGATAAATAAAGTGTATATAACAGGAACAGCATCCGCAATAAACAATATAGATTTATATATAGAAGAAATAATTGGTGGAATAAAGTGTGAAATATTAAAACCATTCTTTTTAGAGGATTCACCAAAAATAAATATGAAAGATTATATAGAAGTAAACTCAGCTATAGCTTTGGCTTTACAAGGGCTAGGATATGGTATACAAAATATAAACTTTAGCAAAAAGAGCTTTTGGGAAAACTTACCTGAGTTATTAGCTTCAGATGTTTCTATAGGAAAATCGAAGGGTGAAGCAAAAAAATCTGGAAAGATAAATATAGAGCTACCAAAACTAAGAACTTGGGTTTCACGCGAACTAGCTGGAGTTATAATATTGACAGTAGCATATACAGGAATAGCAATTTACATCAATGATCAAATTTCTAAAAAGAATCAAGAAATAGAAACTGTTAGTGCAGACATAAATAAGCAAGTTAGTCTAATAGAATCTGATAAAACAAAAGTAGATTCTAAAACATCTGATTATAATACATTAATTAGCAATTTGGAAAATGCAACAAACGAAATGAATGATAAAAATTCGTACAAAAATGTAATTCCAGTGTTACTTAGCCAAATAATGAACACAATACCAAAAGAAGTTCAATTAACTTCAATAGAAAACACCACTGGTAAAAAGATTGTAATTAATGCTCAATCAGAAAAATATGAACAGTTAGCATATTTTAAAACATTACTAAAATCTAAAGGAATATTGGAACCAACATCAATAGTATCTTCTGCAGCTGTTAAAGAGGAAAATAATGTAAAAATTGTTATAGAGGGAGAAATGCCATGAAAAATATATTATTAACGGTAATTTCGGTACTTGTAACAGCTCTAATAATTGTAACAATGATAAAAGGACTTACAATAGGCAAGATAAATATATTAAGCATTGCAGATATAAAAACAAATAGTATGGAATTAGATAAAAAAATAGAAGATGTAAATACGCTAAAAAATGTAACTTATAAGAAAAAAGTTAGTGATTTAGATACTTCTATAAAAAGTCTGACAACAGCGAAACAAAAGTACTTAGAATTAGCAAGCTTAAGCACAGATGCACAAATAAAAGCAGCAAACCAAGAACCAGTATATTCTATGGAATTCTTATGGGACAAGGTTGGAAGCTATGCTACCAGGGAAGGACTAAAACTAAAATGGGTAGTAACTCCTACAGGGTCGACCAATAAAAGTACTTTATCATTTACTCTTACAGGAAGTTATTTAGGAATTATTAACTATGTGTATGCATTAGAAAATGATTCTGAATTAAATTTTAGAATAGAAAACTTTAAATTAGTACCAGATGGAACATCAACAGAAAGTCTATCTGCAACATTTATAGTTTCAAATATTGGAGTAAAACAAGAAACAACAAGTACTAAAGTATCTACACAAGAAAACAGTAATAATAGTACAAGCAAACAAAGCAGTACTAATTCGACAAAAACAAATACAGAAACTAAAATTTCAAATGACATAAATGATAAGATTGATAATACTGTGAATTAAACTGGAAAGGAGAAAAAATGAAATCAGTTCTTAAAGAAATAATTATAATATTACTTCTATGTTGTGCAATATGCTTAATTTTAGGAGTACTATTCTACGATTATATACCAACTAATAAAGTTGTTCCAAGTACAGTTGAAGCGTATGCAACATCAAATACAATAAAAGAAGAAATAAATCAAGAAATAACTGAATTTCAAAAACAAACAGTTGTAATGGAAATTACAGATACCGATTTGAAGGTTCATAAACAAGAAAACAGTTATGATTCTGGAAAATTAAATCCATTTGCAAAATCATCTGCAAATGCAACAAACACAACAAATAATACAATAAATGTTGATAATACACAAAATCCAGATTCAAAAGACTATTTTTTCAATACTCAAACTCGGTAAATAATTAATTAAGATATATTTTAAAATAAATATATACAAAAAAATCAAAGGAGGAATTTTATATGTTTAAGAAAGAAAAAGGTATTACATTAGTAGCTTTAGTAGTAACAATAGTAGTTCTATTAATATTAGCTGGTGTTAGTATTAGTTTAATTTTAGATAACCAAGGTGTAATTAACAAATCTAAAGAAGCTAAAACACAATATCAAAATGCAGCTAATTATGAAAGACAAGTATTAGATACAGAGACAAACCAAATATTTGATAATTTATTAGCAGAATAATTTATTATTGTAAAAATTTGGAAATATAGGTTACCTGAAATATATATGTTTAATGTTTTAGGTAACCTTGTATTAATATAAGGAGCAATATGAATATTATATTATATATATACATTTTTTTAATAGGAATAACTTGTGGTAGCTTTTTTACTTTAGCAATTCACAGAATACCAAGAAATCAGGATATAACTCATACTAGATCTTATTGCCCAAAATGTAATCATAAATTAGCTTTTTGGGACATGATACCTATGTTTAGTTTTTTGTTCTTAAGAGGAAAATGCAGATATTGTAAAAATAAAATAGCACCTAAATATTTTTTTATAGAATTATTAACGGGAATAGCATTTGTATTATTTGCATATTCGTTAAAGTTACAAATATTTAATATATATTTTGTATGTGGCTTGCTTTATATAGCTGGCTTATTTGTCATATCTGGAATAGATAAAGAAAAACATGAAATTATAATGGGTGGAGTTTTATATCTAACGGTAATACAAACAATTTATATAATATATCTATATATAATAGAAAATACTAATGTCTATAGATATGTTATATATTTAGCAATATTAGCAATACTAATATTATTAGACACAATATATTTCAGAAAGAAATTAAAAAATAATTATGCTTTAGAAAATTTAATATTAATAGATTTAATGTTAATGTTTACATATGAAGCTTGCACAATTTTAACTTTAGAAGGTACATTATTAGTAATTGCAATAAAATCAATAATAGATGCAATAATAAATAAGAAGAAGCAAATAAAAAAAGAAAAGACCAAAACCATTCCAATAGCATTTTATCTATGCATACTGAACATAATTACACTGATAGTTACTAATATATTATGTTTTTACAGGTGATTAATATGATGAAAAAGAAGAAAATATTATATAATAGCAAAGGAATAACAGGAATTGATTTAACATTAAGTATAGTTGTTTTAACTACATTTGTTGGGGTAATAATAGGCTTGATGGTAAATAATTATAGGATGTCCTTAGAAATTCAAAAAAGTGCAAATGCTATGTCATATGCAACAATGGTGTTAGAAAAAGTGGACGAAAAACCATATGAAAAAGTTACAGATGATTTTTTAGATGAAATATCAGAAGAACTAAATATAGATTCGGACTATAACATAAGTCTAATTGTATCACAATTAGATGAGAATGATTATATAAAAAAAGTTACTCTAAAAGTTTCATATAAAGTAAATGATCAAACAAAAGACATTAATATTAGTAAATTAAAAATAAAGGAAATATAGAAATGGTTAATAGATTGAAATCTGAAAAGGGTATAACATTAACTACACTTGTAATATATATAATAGTTCTAATGGCAGCCTTGGGAATATTAGCAACAATTAGCACATTTTTTTATAACAATATAGTATTGGTAAAAGATTCTGCTAAATATGCAGCCGAATTTGACAAATTTAACGCTAGTATTATTAGCGATGTAAAGGAAAATAAGCAAGTTATAGTTGATGAAACAAACAAAATGATAACTTTTGAAAACGGAGTTACCTATGTTTACAATGAAGAAGATAAAGGAATATATAGAGATAAAGTAAAAGTAGCTACACATGTGGATTTATTTAATGTGTCGCAAAAAACCATATCAACAGATAATTTTGACAAACAAATAATTTCGGTTAATATTGTGATTGGAAATTCAACAAAAACATTAATAAACAAAAGTATAGACTATACTTTAAAATATTGGTAATATGAAAGAAAAGGAGAAAACTTTATGGATAATAAAAAAACGCAACCTATAGGAATTGAACTTGTAAAAAGAGGAATTGTTACAGAAGGTGATATAAATAAAGCGTTGGAATATCAAAAAAACCATTCTTCTAAAAGAATAGGTGATATACTATGTGAATTGCAATTGTGTGATCCTTATATATTAATAAAAGAAATAGGCGATATTTTAGGCGAAAAATCAATAATGCTAAATATAGAAGATGTAAAACTAAATATAACAGATTATATCTCTATAGATACTGCAAAGAAAAATAAAGCAATACCATTTGAAGCAGGAGCTGGAAAGATAAAAGTCTGCTTTGCTGATGGCACTAATAAAAGAATGGTAGACGCAATGAGATTATTATTCCTAAATAAAGGTTTAATAATGGATAAGTATATTACATTTGAATCTAATATCGCAAAAATAATAAATTCAATAGAAGGAACAGCATCAGAAAATATAGATGTTAGAGCAGATATTTCTGGATTAGTAGATTCTATAATAAAAACAGCTATGGAAAAAAGAGCTAGTGATGTTCATATAGAGCCTTTAGAAGATAGTGTAAGAGTTAGATATAGAATAGATGGCGAGCTTGTTTCGGCAGCTTCAATAGAAAAAGACAAACAACCACAATTAATAGGAAGACTAAAAGCAATATCTAATATGCATCAAGAGAAGCAAGAATCACAAGATGGTAGAATATTAATGTATCCAGACTATAATATTCGTGTATCTTCACAAAGAAATGTCTATGGAGAAAAATTCGTTTTAAGATTATTAAAGAAAAATGCAGATGTTCAACAAATATTTGAATTAGGCTTTCCAAGAGATGAAGAACTTGTAAAAAAGAGCTTTAATAAGAAAAATAGTATAGTTCTAGTGGCAGCACCAACTGGAGAAGGTAAAACAACAACTTTATATAGTATAATAGATTTCCTTAACAGACCAGAAATAAATATTACAACTATTGAAGACCCAGTAGAAATAAGAATACCAGGATTAAACCAAATAGAAATAGATACAAAAACATCATTCTCAGATTCTTTAAGAACTGTTTTAAGACAAGATCCAGACATTATACTAGTTGGAGAAATTCGTGATAAAGAGACAGCAGAAATAGCTATGCAAGCTGGCCAAACAGGACACTATGTTTTATCAACAATACACACAATTGATAGCATAGAGGTTATAACAAGATTAAGAAAAATAGGAGTATCTGATTATGATATTGCAAGTACACTTGCTACTTCATTATCACAAAGGTTAGTAAGAAAAATTTGTCCTTACTGTGCTCAAGAAAGAGACTATACGGAAGAAGAAACAGAAATAATGAATAAGATAGCTAAAAAGTATAACATCGAGTATGACTTTAAGGGTAAAAAAACATATACCACAGTAGGATGCAGTAAATGTAACAATACTGGATTTTTTGGAAGAATTGGTATATTCGAAATACTAAATTTAACTGAAGAAATAAAAGAATTAATTGTAAAAGGTGCATCAAGCATAGAAATAAGAAATAAAGCTATAGAAGAAGGATATAAACCTTTAGTAATAGATGGATTTAACAAAGTATTAGAGGGATACACAACATTAAATGAACTAAATTCTAAACTAATTATATTTTAGTTAAATACGAGAGGGGAATAAAATAATGATAAATATAGATAAAGTTTTAAGAGAAGCAATACAAAAAGATGCATCAGATATTCACTTATTATGTGGCATAAAACCAATGCTAAGAATATCAAGAGATTTAATTCCTTATGAGGAATGCGAAGAACTTACTCAAGAAGATATGGCGGATATATATGACTACTTCTTAAAAGGAAATGTAGATAAAGACAGAGTATTTAAAGAAACAAAAAAATTAGATTCTTCATTTGAATTTGAAGGACTAAGACTCAGAGTAAACATATCTCTATCAGGAGAAGTGCCAACATTTACCTTAAGAATTATAAAAAATGAATTACCAACTTTCGAGGAATTAGGTGTTCCTGATATAGTTAGAAGAATGATGTATCAGCCACAAGGTCTAGTACTAGTAACTGGTAAAACGAACTCTGGTAAAACAACAACTTTAAATGCCTTAATAAACGACATAAATGAAAACCAAAATAAAAAAATACTAACACTAGAAAGCCCTATAGAGTATAAACATAGCTGTAAAAAGTCAGTAGTAGTACAAAAGGAAGTAGGAGTTGGACAAGATGTCCTAAAATATAAAGATGGTGTTAAAAACTGCTTAAGAGAGGACTGTGATATTCTAGTAATAGGAGAAATTCGTGATAGAGAAACAATGGATGCGGCAATAGAAACAGCAGAAGCTGGACACTTAGTAATAGGAACATTGCATACTAAATCATGTGCCGAAACAATCGACAGAATGATAAACTTCTATGAGATATCAGACCAACAAAGTATAAAATACTTGATAGGTTCATTATTAAAGCTAGTTACATCACAAAGATTATTAAAAGGAAAAAATGGAAAATTAGTATTAGTTCCAGAAGTTATGGTTGTAGACAATATAATTTCTGGTATAATAAGAAAAGAAAAATTCAATGTTTCGGAAATTGAAGATGCAATACAAAGTGGATCTGCAAATGGAAGTATAGGACTTATAAATTCAATAGCACAATTATTTGTAGATGATATGATTACATTAGAACAAGCAAAAGCACAAATAGAAGAAAAGAACATAGAAACATTAAACAGAACAATAATGCAATTAAAGATAAAAAAAGGGAATCAGAATAAAATGGAATAGGAGGTAAATATGCCTGAATATGTATATAGAGCTATTACAAAAGAAGGTGTAATAGTAAAAAACAGAGTTGACAGTCCAAGTAAGCAAAACTTAATAAAAAGGCTAAAAAGTGGCGATCTGCTACCAATAGATATAGTTCAAGTTGGATATGGAAAAAGAAAAGTAGGAAAACAAACAAGAAAAAATGTAACAGATATAGACCAAATTCTAAAAACAGCAAACTCTGCTACTATAGTACAAGGGAGAGAAAGAAAACAACAGACAGCAATAGAAAAAATAAACTTAGCCTTATCAAAACAAGAAAAAGTAAAAAAAAGAGATATAGTTGTTTTTACTCAAAACTTTTATTTATTAAAGAAAGCAGACTTTAACAACATACATGCACTAAGTACTATAATACAAAGTACAGAGAATATAACATTTAAAGGAATATTAGAAGATATACTAGCAGGAGTTGAAGCTGGAGATTATATGTATACAACAATGGAATATTACTCAGATGTATTTCCATATATATATATAAATATGATAAAAGTTGGCGAACTATCAGGATCTTTAACACAATCTTTACAACAAGCAATAAAGTATCTAGAAACAAACTCAGATACTACTAGAAAATTAAAAGGAATAATAATTCCAAATGTTATACAATTAGTTGCACTATTAGCATTACTGTTTGTTGGAAGCTTATATACAGTACCGACAATTCAAGGAGTTTACGATGCAGTAGGAACACAAGACAAACTGCCATCAATTACAATAGCATTTTCAAATGCTCTGCAATGGATTGCGAGCCACTGGTATGTACCAGTTGGAATAATAGCAATAATAGTTGGTGTTATAATAGCTTATATAAATACACCAAAAGGAAAATACAATTTTGACTATTTTAAATATACAATGCCTGTATTTGGAAAACTTAATTATTCATTAGACTTTTCAAGACTTATGAGAGCAATGCTGTTAAACCTAGAAAATGGTATGAGAATTCAAGATGCACTAGATGTAAGTAAGAATGTTGTTAATAATTATGTTATGAGAGCAATGGTAGAAACATCTATGAACAATATCTTAATAGGAGCTTCTTGGATAGAGCCATTTGAAAAATCTGGACTGTCATCATCAATGATAACAGAGATGCTTAAAGTAGGTATGCAAACAGATCTTTCCGAAATGATGCATAAATTATTAGACTATATGGACGTTGATATAGATAATACAATGAAGAATATAATGGCAGTTTTACCACAAATAGTTTACTCTATAGTAGGTATATTACTAATATTCGTTGTTGTTGTAGTACTTGTACCTTGTATTCAAGTATATATGGGTAACTTCTTATTCTCAGCAGCCGATGTATAAAAATATTAAGCATATAAAAAACAATGTCAGTAAAAATAATTCTACTGACATTATTTTTTTTATGTGAACTTTTATTTTTTTATAATATATGATAATATATTAATACAATAAGAAAGGAAAGTGATAAGAATGAGAATTGGTATAGACTTAGGTGGGAGTCATATTGCTATCGGATTAGTAGATGACAACTTAGAAATAATTGAAAAAAGAACTTATTATATGAATGATAGGAAAAGCCAGTTATTAGAAGATTACATAGTTAGTTCAATAAAAGACGGAATAAAAGCAATTATAAAAAGTACAGATATAAAATTAGAAGAAATTGAACAAATAGGAATAGCAGTTCCAGGAAATCCTAAAAATGGATACATAAAAAATGTTGTAAATTTGCAAATAGAAGATTTTAACATAGCAGAACAATTATCGAATACATTTGAGAATATACCAATAAAATTAGAGAACGATGGAAAATGTGCGGCTATTGCAGAAAAATATAATGGAGCATTAAAAGAATATAAGGACTGTGTATTTTTATGTATAGGAACAGGAATTGGAGGAGCAGCATTTATAAACAATACATTCCTAAAACCTATAAGAAACTCTGGATTTGAATTTGGACATATGATTATAAAAAAAGATGGAGAGCAGTGTAAATGTGGAAATAGTGGATGTTTTGAAGCTTATTGCTCTAAAAGAAAATTTAAAGAAGAAATGCAAAAAATATTAAAAATAGAAGAATATGTTGGAGCAAAAGAACTAACAGATAAAATAGAAGAAAACATAGACAAAAAAGCAGTTAAAGAATTATTAGAAAAATATATAGATAATCTAGCAGTAGGAATATCAAATATAATAAACATACTAGAGCCAGAAGCAATATGCATAGGTGGAAGTATGTCACATTATGAGGACTTAATTTTGGATAAATTAAGAGCAAAAATAAATAGTGGAGAATATTTATTCAATAAAGAAAATCCACCTAAAATAATAGCAGCAAAAAATGGAAATGATGCAGGAATAATAGGGGCAACATTGCTATAGAAAGGACAAAATATGAGCGTATATGAAGAAACACAAGCAATATTAAATACATATAAAATTCAAGCAAATAAGAGCTTAGGGCAAAACTTCCTAATAGATGATAATGTTATAGAAAGTATAATAGAATCATCAGAAATAGAAAAAGAAGATTTAATAATAGAGATAGGTCCTGGACTAGGAGTATTAACTGAAAGATTACTAAAAAAATCAGATAATGTAATTGTTATAGAATTAGATAAAAGAATGATATCAATATTAAAAAATAGATTTTGTCTAAACAAAAATCTAACAATAATAAATGATGATGTACTAAAAGTAAACTTAGAAGAATTAATAAAAAACAGAAAACAACAGAATAAAATAAATAAAGTAAAGATAGTAGCAAATCTTCCATATTATATAAGTACTCCTATAATAATGAAACTATTGGGAAATAAACTAGAAATAAATGAAATAATAGTAATGGTACAAAAAGAAGTAGCTGAAAGACTTTCAGCTAAAACAGGAGAAAGAGAAGCAGGAGCAATAACATATGCAGTGGAATATTATGCTCAAGCAACAAAAATAATTGATGTACCAAAAGAAGCATTTATTCCAAGTCCTAAAGTGGAATCACAAGTAATAAAATTAGAGGTGAGAAAAAATTCCAAAATAAGAGTAGAAGATGAGAAACTATTATTTAGTATAATACAAAAGAGCTTTATGCAAAGAAGAAAAACATTATCAAATGCGTTAATAAATAATAAAATATTAGAAAATAAAGAAGAAGTAGAAAAAATGTTTAAAACATTAAATATAGATAACAATGTTAGAGGAGAGAAATTAACTTTAGAAGAATTTGGAAAGATTACAAATTATGTATACAAAAAGTAAAAAGTATGTTATAATATTATTTGTAGAAAATTGAAAGAAAGGATAAGTATGAATCAAATTTTAGTTACAGAAAAATTATATATAACACCAGAACTACGAAGAAAAAAGAAGATATATAAAATAAGATTCTTTTTGTCCGTTTTTTTAATCTGTGCATTATTATCTTTTTACATATATAAAGAAAATGATAGAATACAGAGTGAAGCAGTTTCAAAAAGAATATTAGAATCAATGGTAGTAGCAAAAGATGATAGTGAAGAAACTGACAACACTACAAAGCAAATAATAAATGATGTATTAATAATAGCTTTGGATGAAAGACAATCTGAAGTAGCAGAAGAACAACAACCAGAAATTACAGAACAACAAAATGAAACATATAGTACTGATTCAGGAGAAGAATATACAACAGATGCAATTTTAACAATACCTTGCATTGATTTAACTTATCCAGTATTATCAAAAACCTCAGACGAATTACTAAAAATAGCTCCAAATAAATATTGGGGAAATGGGCCAAACCAAATAGGAAATTATTGTATAGTAGGACATAATTATGCAAATGGAAAAATGTTTGGAAAACTTTATAAAATGGAAATAGGTGATACAGCAATACTTGAAAGCAATGGAAAGTCTGTTACATATGAAGTATATGATAAATATATAGTTGACCCAGAAGATGTAAGTTGTACAAGTCAGCTAACTGAAGGAAGAAGAGAAATTACACTAATAACTTGCAAAAATTATGGTACACAAAGATTAATTTTAAAATGCAGAGAAATTTAAAACAAAATGTATTGACTTTTACTAATTAATTCAATATAATGTAGCTAGAAAAAAACGAAGGAGGAATAAGACATGGAAAAAAAAGAAGAACCAGTAAAAACAGCAGTATGGGTATTTTGGATTTTAATGGCTATAATAGGCGTAGGAATGTTATTCACAGGAATACAAGGAAGCGTATTAGGAGATAATTTAACAACATCTATAATGCTAGTAGTAGTAGGAATTGTCTTATTATTTATTGGCTTAATAATGGTACTTGGAAAAGCTAATATTCATACAACAGAGATAATTGTTCATAAAGAAGTAGAAAAAGATAAAGAAGAAAAAAAATAATAAGTACAAAAAACAAAGGAAAATTCTTAAGTACCAAGAGATGATACTTAAGAATTTATTATTTTGAAATTATAAACTAGAGCGGAGGTTATTATGGAAAATAAAACATTTTATATAACAACACCAATATATTATCCAAGTGGAAAATTTCATTTAGGAACAGCATATACAACGGTGTTGGCTGATACAGTAAAAAAATACAAAAAACAAAGAGGTTATGATACTAGAATGTTGACTGGACTAGATGAACACGGTCAAAAAGTAGAACAAGTTGCGATAAAAAGAGGAATGACCCCACAAGCCCATGTTGATGATATGGCAGAAAAAGCTAAAACCTTATGGGAGTTAATGGACATACAATATGACGACTTTATCAGAACAACAGAGGATAGACATGTAAAAGTTGTACAAACAATATTTGATAGATTTATGGAGCAAGGTGATATCTACAAAGGTGAATATGAAGGCTGGTATTGTATGCCTTGTGAAACATATTTTACAGAAACACAATTAGTAGATGGAAAATGTCCAGATTGTGGTAGAGAAGTAAAAAAGATGAAAGAAGAAGCATATTTCTTTAATATGAAGAAATATCAAAAGAAAATAGAAGAATTTTATGAGCAACATCCAGATTTTGTAAGCCCAGAATCAAGAAGAAACGAAATATTAACTAACTTTATAAAACCAGGACTAGAAGATTTATGCGTAACAAGAACAACATTTGATTGGGGAATAAAGGTACCAAAAGATTCAAAACATGTAATATATGTTTGGCTAGATGCACTAATAAATTATTTAAGTGCAATAGGCTATACAACAGAGGATGACTCATTGTTTAAAAAGTACTGGCCAGCAGATTTACAAATAGTTGGAAAAGATATAATAAGATTTCACGGAATTTATTGGCCAATTTTCTTAATGGCATTAGGATTGCCTGTATCAAAAAGATTATATGCACATGGATTTTTAATGATGAAAGATGGAAAAATGTCTAAATCAAAAGGAAATATAGTATATCCAGAAATGTTAATCGAAAGATATGGTTTAGATGCAACAAGATATTTCTTAATAAAAACATTCAAATATGGACAAGACTCTGTATTTACTCCAGAAGACTTTGTTAATTCGTATAATTTTGACTTATGCAATGACTTAGGAAATCTTTTAAATAGAACAATAGGAATGGTAAACAAATATTTTGGAGGAAATGTTCCAGAATATAAAGGACAAATTTTAGAAATTGACAAAGAACTAGAAGGAACAGTTGAAAACAAAATTAAAGAATATGAAGATAATATGGAAAGTCTACATTTTTCTAATGCACTAGAAAGCATTTGGTCTATAATATCTAGAACAAACAAATATATAGACGAAACAGCACCTTGGGTTTTATCTAAAGAGGGAAAAACAAAAGAATTAGAATCTGTAATGAGTCATTTAGTAGAAAATTTAAGAATAATTGCCATATTAATAAATCCTGTAATGTCACATACATCAGAGGAAATATTAAAACAATTAAGAATAAAAGACCAAGAGTATGATTCAATCTACAATTATGGAAATGTTACAAAAAACATTAAAGTTATAGAAAAAGGAGAACCAATATTTGTAAGATTAGAAGCAGAAGAAGAAATAAAATATATACAAAATCAAATGAAAGTATAGAATAAAAGTAATAAAAAATAAATAAAAAACATATATATTGATTAGTAACTTAGGCAAGTTGGAGGACAATATATATGTTTTTTGTGTTTAATAAAAGAAAAATAAATTCATATCTTATATCATTAGGAATGGTTGCAATACTTTTTACAGTGTCTGCAATTACAACCAATAACTTAAAAACAGTAGATACATCAACAAACATTGTACAAAATTTAATAAGCAACGAGACAACAGAAAACATAGCAGAATAACAAAAGTTATAAAAAGGAGAGAAATTAATGCCTTTTATAGAGATAATCACAGATACAAAAAGTCAAGTGCAATTGAATAAAAGTATAAAAAAAGAACAAGTAAATAATTGTGAAATCTTGTATATAAAAGAAAAAAATATAGACAACATAAAAAATATAAAATTAGAAACATTAGTCTTAAATAGAGAGATAGAGGATATATCAAAAATACAAAAGATAATGAACAATGCAAAAAATGTAATAATAAATTTCGACCTCAATCAAATAGAAAAGCAAGATAATTTTATTTCTTATGGCTATAATTCAAAATGTGATATTACAATATCAAGTATTAATGACGAAGATGTATTGATATATATTCAAAAAGAAATTACTAGTATTTTTGGTAGAAAAATAGAGCCACAAGAAGTAAAAGTTAAAACGAAACCAGATATAAATATATACAATATTATGATAATAATAGCCTTAAATGTGCTATATGCTAGATAAAATTTAAGTTTTTTGTAAACTTTTTTTAAAAAATCAACTTTTTATGTAGACAAAACCAAAAAATGGTAGTATAATAAGTAATGTAGGTTAGAAAAAAACTAAAAAATACAAATACTTTAAAAAAAGTAAGAGGAGGAAATTAAAGTTGGATACAGTTTATTTAGAGAATAACCACATAGTATTAGTGGGAAAAGTAACTAGCGACAAAAAGTTTAGCCACGAAATATATGGAGAAAAATTCTATGTATTTGATTTAAGCGTTCCACGTTTAAGTGGCAATTCTGATATTATACCAGTAACAATATCAGAGAGATTAATGGTAAACGGAGAATTACCATTAGAAACAAAAGTAACAGTAGAAGGTCAATTTAGATCTTATAACAGTTATGGAGAGGGCAAAAACAGATTAGTATTAACAGTATTTGCAAAAAATGTAACATTATTAGAAGATCAAGAAAGTGAAATAGAAGCAAAAAAAGATTTCGTTTCAAATGAAGTAACATTAATTGGTTATATCTGCAAAAAGCCAATTTACAGACAAACCCCATTTGGAAGAGAAATTTCAGACATATTATTAGCAGTTAATAGAGCTTACAATAAATCAGACTACATACCTTGTATAGCTTGGGGAAGAACAGCAAGATTCTGTGAGAATATGGAAGTTGGTACAGAGGTTAAAATCGTTGGTCGTGTTCAATCTAGACAATATGAGAAAAAGTATGAAGATGGAACAGTAGAGAATAAAGTTGCATACGAAGTTTCAGTTGGTAGCTTAGAAGTTGTTAACCAAGACGGCGAAGAAAAGAGAGAAGAAACAGAACAAGAAAATCAAGAGGCTATATAATTAGATAAAATGAAATAAATAAATTCCTTTAAGATAAGAAAGAAGTGTTTTTACAAAAGTAAAAGCACTTTTTTCTTTTAATAAACTGGATTAATATAAAGAATTACAGCATATCAGAAATATTCTACTGACAAATTTCGCCCAATAGGGACGCCCTATTGGGCGAAAGGCTAGTATTAAAATTTTAGTAAAGAGAAATCCTACTAAAAATTTATACTATCGCAACTCTTGTTAAAAATTGACATAATATCGTAAGAATGGTATAATATAAGTGGATTAATTTTTTTCAAAAGGGAGGACTTTTCATGATTACGACGAAACGGTGCATTTTGATTGCAGCAAAATCTGAGTTCTTAGAAAGATTTGAGGCAATTGAATTTGCAAACATTTCTGAAATTCAGAATGTATGGAAGAAAAACAAGACTCCGGTTATTTCAGATAAACTTGTAGCAAACAGATTAGAAGGATATAATGTCCTGAATGTTCCGGAAGAAATCATCGGCAATGTGGAAGAATTTACTGATTTCTGCCATAAGAATGGTTTTGAATGTGGTGAATTCATCAGCGGAATCACTTATGACACTGCACAGGAAAGATGCTTTATGTGTGAGTTGGCGAGACATCGTGGAATGGGTGATTTGGTTAGATACAACCAGTATGTTGAAAAAACTGTTGACTGTATCATTTACGAGACGGAAAACTTCTATGTAACTTCAGAGCTGGGAGCTCTGAAATTGGGCTATCTTATGATTGTTCCTAAAGAGCATATCCTTTCGGTAGCTCAGTTTCCAGAAAGACTTTTTGGAGAATATCAGGAAGTAAAGGAAGATACTGAGAAGATTCTGAAGGAGGCCTTTGGAGATTCTAATGTAACCTTTTGGGAGCATGGATCTGGTCCAAGTGGCAAGACTTCGCATAAGAAATCCATTGTTCATGCACATACCCATGTTGTAGTAGACTTTAAACTGAAAGAAAAGTATCAGGATATGGTACAGCTTCGGCCGTGTTTTGATATTACTGAAGCCAAAAATGTTCATTACTTTTCTTATCAGGAAGGAAGCAAAGGACAGTTGATGATTTCGATGGATCCAAGTGTTTATATTCAGCGCCAATATCCTCGCCAGATTATGGCTGATGAATTAGGTTTTGCACCTGATCAGTATAACTGGAGGAAAGTGAAGTTTGAAGAAAACACAGATGCAACTTTGTTCCATCTGTTCTGTATGCTTAATGAATGCACTGACGACAGAATCAAGGAACGTACTCGTGGATTCGTGGATGGATTCAATAAAAGAAACATCCAGGAAGATGAGTAAATCCCTACAAACGGCTATCTTTAATAAGATGGCCGTTTGTATGTATATTATAAAAAAGAAAATGTTGTAAAAGGAGAAAGAATATATTATAATATAAGAAAAAATAAAGGAGAACCATATGAATAACGAAATAGTATTACCAAATTATGAACATTGCATACTAAATACAATAACATCCATATTAAAATATTACAATGTAGAAACAGAACACAAATCACTAGAAGTTCTAGACAAAGAACTAAAAAAGAAATACAGAAATGTTGTATTTATAGTACTAGACGGAATGGGTGAACATATATTAAACAGAATGTCGCCAGAAGGATACTTTAATGCAAACAAAGTAGATTGTGTAACATCTGTATATCCGTCAACAACAACTGCGGCACTTACAACTTATTATTCAGGTCGTCCACCATATGAAACAGGATGGATTGCATGGTCACAATATTTTAAAGAATATGGAAGAGCTATGGATATGCTTAAACATACAGAATCATATATGGGAGAAAAATATCCAAAAGCAAACTTAGATGTGTTTGCAGAAGTCGTTGATTATGAAACAATATTTGAAAAAATAGAAAAGTCATCTTTAAACATAAAGGCTTATGAAATAGAACCTACATATGCAGATAAAAGAGCAAAAAGAAGTATTAGGGCAGATTCGATAGAAGAAATTGTTGATTCTATTGAAATGCTTTGTAAAAATCCAGATGAAAAATTCGTGTTTGCTTATTGTGACTGTCCAGACGGACTATTACACAAATATGGAGCAAGCTCAGATGAAGCAAGAGAATTTATATTAGACGCGGAAAATAGAATTCAAAAATTAGAACAAAAACTTTCAGATGATACAATAATTATAATATCAGCAGACCATGGCCATAAAGATATAGAAAAAGCATACACTTTATTAGACTATCCAGAAATACAAGAATGCTTAATAATGCCACCATCTTTAGAATCAAGAGTTGTAACATTTTGGGTAAAAGAAAATATGAAAAAAGAGTTTGAAGAAAGATTTAACAAAGTATTTAAGAACGAATTTTGGTTAATGACAAGAGAAGAATTTCTAGATAAACATTTCTTAGGCTATGGAAAAAAACATCCTAAAATAGAAGAATTCGTTGGAAATTATATTGCTTTATCAACAGCAGGAAGCATAATCAGACTAGAAACATTTTTAGCAGAAGGCAAAAAAGTAAAACAATCTACACATTGTGGACTAAGCAAAGACGAGATGGAAGTTCCAGTAATAATATTGAAAAAATAAAAAACGAAAATAATGGAATATAAATAAAAAATAGCAAACAAATTGCTATTTTTTTTCTTCGGGAATTATAACATTCTTTTTAGTATTGGTATCTTCTTCTGGATTTGCAATGTTTAGATTATCATAAACAGGGGAAATATCTAAATCTTTGCCGTTTCCAGAAACTATTTCGATGTCCTTGTTCTCATCATTATACATAAAATACCCTCCACACTATTGAATTTATATATATGTTATCACAAAATTTTATAATATTCAAGAAATAACGCTATAATTCATTGAAATTATAGTACTTTTTGTGTATAATAATTATGACAAAAAATAACAAGATGGAGAACAATTTTAATGAGAATTCGATTCAAAAAGTGGGCAAGACCAGAGCTAGAAGCAAGCAAATTCTATATAAACAATCCAGAAGAATATAAAGGGAAATGGACAAGCTTATTTAACAATAATCCAATATATGTGGAATTGGGGTGCGGAAAAGGAGGATTTATTTCTAAGCTGGCTAGCCAAAATAAAAAAATAAATTATATTGCAATAGACCTAGTAGATGCAATGTTAGGACTTGCAAAAAGAAATATAGAACAAACTTACCAAGAGATAAAAACAGAAATAGACAATATTTATATTACAAGATATGATATTGACAGAATACTAAACATATTTAATTCTGAAGATAAAATAAAAAGAATATACATAAATTTTTGTAATCCCTGGCCAAGAGGAAAACATCATAAAAAAAGATTAACACATACAAGACAATTGGAAAAATATAAAACTTTTTTAATAGATAATGGTAAAATCTACTTTAAAACAGATGATGATAATTTGTTTGTTGATAGTTTAGGATATTTTAAAGAAGCAGGTTTTGAGCTAAAAAAATTAACTTATGACCTAGCAAACGAAGAAAACTTTTGGCAGGATCAAGTAAATATTGAAACAGAGCATGAAAATATGTTTAAAGAACAAGGAATCAAAATTAAAGCTCTTATAGCAGTAAAGGAGAAAAATAATGTTCAATTACGAAGTGGAAAATAACGAATACGAAAATCTTGAAGAATGTGTAAACATTGTGTATGAGCTTGCTTCAAAATACGCAATTGATGGAGTTAAGAACAATATTGGAGGACCATTTGGAGCAGGAATAATATATAAAAAGGGAAACAACAGATATACAATATTAGTCATAGAAAGAAATACTGTTTTATATTCAAAGGATCCAACAGCACATGCTGAGGTAAATGCAATAAGAAGTGCTTGTAAACAATTAAACACAAAATCATTAGAAAATTGTATATTAGTAACAACTGCTAAGAGTTGCACTATGTGCTTATCAGTAGCTTGTTGGGCAAATATAAAAACAATATATTATTCACAAAGCTATGACAGTGCAATAGACAGTGGATTTAGAGATGAACAAATTGCAGAATATATAAAAGGTAATAATCAGATAGTGGAAGAAAAACTATTAAAAAATCCTTGTTGTGAATTTCCATTTGTAGAATGGAACCAAAAAGAAGATAAAGAGGAGTATTAATCATAGGAAGGTGATAGAATATGGAGAATGAATACATATTTATAGTTGATGACGAAGAAAGAATGAGAAAATTAATAAAAGATTTTCTAAAACAAAAAGGATATCCTACCATTGAAGCTTCTGATGGAGAAGAAGCATTAAAGATGTTTGAAGAAAACAAAAACAAAGTAAAACTAATACTTTTAGATGTAATGATGCCAAAATTAGATGGGTGGTCTGTTTTAAGACAAATAAGACAAGAATCAAATGTACCAGTTATAATGCTAACTGCTAGAGGAGAAGAACAGGACGAATTATTTGGCTTTGAACTTGGAGCTGATGAATATATATCAAAACCATTTAGCTTAAAAATATTAGTAGCGAGAGTTGAAGCTATATTAAAAAGACTTCAGACAGATAAAAAAGAAGTAACAGAAGTTGGGGGAATAAAGATAGACAGTCAAGGAAGGACTGTTACAGTTGATGGAAAACAAATAGATTTAAGTTTAAGAGAATATGAGCTACTAATATATTTAGTGGAAAACGAAGGAATAGCACTATCTAGAGACAAAATATTAAATAATGTTTGGAACTATGATTATTATGGTGATTCTCGAACTATAGATAGTCATATAAAGAAAATAAGACATAAATTAGGAAAAAAGGGAAAATACATAGAAACTATTAGGGGTGTTGGATACAAATTTGAAATAAAATAATAGAAGGAATGATAAAATGAAAAAGATAAAAACTGTTCGTATGAAACTATTTACAACACTAAGCTTAATAACAATATCAATTTTGTTATTACTAATTATGATAAATAGTCTATTTCTTAAAACATTTTACACTGTAACAAAAATAGAAAGTGTAAAAAGTGAATATTATAAAATAAATCAGTTATATAACCAACAAGATGAACTAGCATTGCAAAAAATAAAAAACGATGCTGTATCAAACAATTTCAATATATTAATAGCTAATGAAGAATACTTCTTAGTGTTTTCTACAGATGAAAACTTTGAAAATACAGTAAAACAATATATAAACAATTCTGTTCCTCTTATGAATCAAATAAAAGAAAAAACAAATATATTATTTAACAAAGATAATATATTAATTAGAAAAATTATTATAAATGGAAATAACAGTATACTATTAGTAGGAAAGCTAGACAATAATTATAATGTATATATAGAGATGCCAATATCCATTATAGACGAAAGTGTAAGAATTTCTAATAATGTATTATTTATAATTGGAATTATAATAATATTTATAGGTGGAATTGTAGCATTATATGTTTCTAAAAAGTTTGCAACTCCTATATCTGAGTTAAACAACATAGCAAATAAAATGTCGAAATTAGACTTTAGCCAAAAGTACAAAGGAACTGGTACTGACGATGAAATGGACGAGTTAGGACATAGCATAAACATAATGTCAGATAAGCTAGAAAAAACAATAAAGCAATTAAGAAGAAGTAATTCTGAATTAGAAAGAGATATAGAAGAAAAGTCAAAAATAGATGAAATGAGAAAACAGTTTATATCAGATGTATCTCACGAACTAAAAACACCAATAGCACTAATACAAGGATATGCAGAAGGACTTATAGAAAATGTCAATGTAGATGATGAATCTAGAAAATACTATGCAGAAGTAATATTAGATGAATCAAATAAAATGGATAAGCTTGTAAAACAATTGCTAGAATTAATGAAACTTGAGGATGGAAAACGAGAATTTGATAATAGCAAATTTAACATTTGTGAACTAATTCAAGAAGTTATAAGAAAATGCAATGTAATGTTAGAAGAACACAAAATAAAAGAAATCAAATTTGATACAAATAAAAAAGTGTATGTATATGCAGATGAATTCTATATAGAACAAGTATTTACTAATTATTTTACAAATGCAATTAAGCATACAAAAGATATAAATGGAGAAAAATACATAGAGATAAAAATAGAAGAAAAAGAAGATAAAGCAAGAATATCAGTATTTAACACAGGAGAAATAATTCCAGAAGAAAAAATTGATAAAATATGGGGAAGGTTTTACAAAGCAGATGAATCTAGAAATAGATCCGATGGGGGAAGCGGAATAGGACTTGCTCTAGTAAAAGCAATTATGAACAACATAGATTCTGACTATGGTGTTATTAATGAAGAAATGGGAGTAAGATTCTATTTTGATATAGCTAAAGATAAAGAAAAATAATGTTTATGACTTATGAGAAAGGAATGATATAAAAATGAATAATCAAGACGATCTAAGAAAAACTGTAAGAAACAGTACTGGAAAGAAAAAGAAAAAAAACAATAAACCAATAATAATATTTGCGATAATACTAATAATTGCGATTGTTGTTATAATAAACAATGCTAAAAAGAACGAAAAAGTATCAGTACAAGAAATAACAAATTATAATTATTTTGTAATAACAACAAATGAAAGTAAATCAGGAGTCATAAACAAAGAAGGAGAAATAGTAATAAATCCAGAATATGATTCTATACAAATACCAAACCCAGAAAAGCCTGTATTTATATGCTTATATGACTATAATAGCGAAACAAGAGAATATTCTTCAAAAGTACTAAATGAAAAATCAGAAGAAATATTAAAAAAATATGATAAAGTACAAGCAATACCAAACAACAACACATCAGTAAATAATGCTTATCAGACTGCAGTACTAAAATATAAAAATGATGGCAAATATGGTCTAATAAAAATTAATGGTAAAAAATTAACTTCTGCAATATATGACGAAATAGAAACTCTAGAATACAAAGACGGAGTTTTAAAAGTAAAACAGGATGATAAATACGGAATAATTGACCTCAATGGCAAAGAAATTATAAAAGCAGAATATAATTCTATTGTTGCGGATGGCTACTATAACCAAGAAACAAAATATGAAAAAGCAGGATACATTGTAAATGTAAAAACAGAAGAAGGATATAGATATGGTTATATAAATAACAATGGAAAACAAACACTAGACACAACATATACCAATTTAAAAAGAGCTACCAATATGGGAGATTCAGCAATTTATATGATTAATTATAAAAACGGAAAAGCGGGTATCCTAAAGGATTCTCAAACAATTATAAAAAATGATTATGAAGACATAGAAATTGATGCAGAAAATCAAATAGCTTCAGTACAAAAAAATGGAAAAAAAGGTGTATATGATTTATTAGGTAATATGATTTTGCCAATACAATATGACGATATAATTTTTGCAGGAAAATGTATTAACGCGTCTAAAGATGGTAAGGTACTTGTATTTGATTTGGCAGGAGTAATACAAAGTGAAAGCCCATATAGAAGCATAACAAAAGTTGCTAATGGAAAATATAGCATTACTATAAATAGAGATAACCAATATGGAGTAATAGACAATAATAAAGTAGAGATAATCGAAAATAAATATTCATACATTGAATATGCATTTGATAATTACTTTGTTGTATCTAAAAATGGAATGTCTGGACTACTAAATTCAGAGTCGAAAGAGATAATACAAATTAACAAAAATGTGGTGCAAAATATAAAAGGAACTCAAATAGTACAAACAATAGACTCAAAAGCAAAAATAACAGAATTATATAACAAAAATATGCAAAAAGTAGCAACACAATCAGATGCTAGAATTTATATAAAAGACAACTATATAGAATTAGTATCAAAAGATAATATAGAATATTTTGATTTTGACGGAAACAAAAAAGATGCAAAAGACTTATTTGATAATAAAATATATGCAAAAGAACAAAATGGAAAATGGGGATATGTAGATAAAGATGGAAATACAGTTGTAGACTTTAAATATGATATGGCAACAAATTTAAATAAATATGGTTATGGAGCAATAAGATTAAATGACAAATGGGGAGTAATAGACTCGAATGGAAGTATAATAAAAGAACCAATTTATGAGCTTTCAGATTATGAGCCAAATTTCATAGGAGAATATTATGAGGTAAATAACATATATCAAATGTCATATTTTTCAAATGAAATAAAGATAGAACAAGGAGAGTAGAAATGGAATTGGCAGAAAATAAAATACTAGGATTAGTGAACAAATGTGAAGAAGATGTGGAAGAACAGTTTAAAGAAGCAGAAAAAGTGTGCGAATATAACAGCAACAAAGTATTAAAAGCATTTCAAGACAACGGAATATCAGAAGTAGATTTTGGAAGTACAACAGGATATGGATATGGAGATATAGGCAGAGAAAAAATAGAAAAAGTATTTGCACAAGTATTAGGAGCAGAGGACTGTCTAGTAAGAACACAATTCATATCTGGCACACATGCGCTTACAGTTGCCTTATTCGCATTTCTAAGACCAGGTGACAAAATGCTTAGTATAACTGGCAAACCATATGATACACTAGATGAAGTAATAGGAATAACAGAAAACAAAAGCTCATTAAAATCTTTTGGTATAAATTATGAACAAATAGAATTAATAGATAATGATTTTGACTATGAAAAGATACAAAGAAGATTGCAAGAGTCAAAAGTAAAACTAATAGAAATCCAAAGATCAAAAGGTTATGCGATAAGAGAAAGCATAACACTTGATAAAGTGGAAAAAGTAATCAAAGCAATAAGAGAAATAGACCGAGATGTAATAATTATGATAGACAATTGTTACTGCGAATTTGTAGGAACAAAAGAACCTTTAGAAGTTGGTGCAGATGTAATAGTAGGTTCACTAATTAAGAATTTAGGTGGAGGAATGGCTCCAAATGGAGCATATATAGCAGGAAGAAAAGATTTAGTGGAACTTGCTGCAGAAAGATTAACAGTACCGGGAGAGGGCAGAGAAGTAGGTCCAACTCTTGGTATAAATAAACAATTTTTATTAGGACTATTTTTAGCACCATCTGTAGTAAGATCTAGTATAAAAACATCAATATTAACAAGCAAAGTGTTAGAAAAATTGGGATATGAAGTTATGCCGAAATATGATGAAAAAAGAGCTGATATTGTACAAACAATAAAATTTGCTAACAGAGAAAAATTAATATTATATTGTCAAGGAATACAAAAAGGTTCGCCAATAGATTCAAATGTATTAGCAGAGCCAAGTGATATGCCGGGATATGATGATCAAGTTATAATGGCATCAGGAAGCTTTACACAAGGATCATCAATAGAGCTATCTTGTGACGCGCCATTAAGAGAGCCATATGTTGCATTCCAACAAGGAGCATTAACATATGAATATGGAAAATTAGGATTAATACAAGCGTTAACTTATTGTATAAAAAAAGATGAAAACTTTTTATATAGCAAATATATGTAGTAGAAAAGGAGAAAATAGTGAAAATTGCAGTAATAGGTGGAGGACCAGCTGGAATGATGGCAGCTATATCTGCTAGCCAAAACCAAAACGAAGTATATCTTTTAGAAAAAAATAGCAAATTAGGCAAAAAATTACTAATAACAGGAAAAGGCAGATGCAACATTACAAGTAGCCTAGACATTAGTGAATTTATAGCTAACATTCCAGGTAATGGAAGCTTTTTATATAGTGCATTTAATAATTACACAAATCAAGATATAATTGAGTTCCTAAAAAGAAATGGAGTATCTGTAAAAGAAGAAAGAGGCAACAGAGTATTTCCAACATCAGACAAATCAATAGATGTATTAAATGTTTTCACAAAAGAACTAAACAAAAAACAGGTAAAAATAAAATTTGATGCAAGAGTAACAGGAATAGAAACAGAAAACAACAAAGTAAAAGCTGTTATATATATGGACAAAAATAACGAAAGTAAAAAGCTACTAGTAGACGAAGTAATTCTTGCAACAGGAGGAAAAACATATTCTGCAACTGGCTCTACAGGAGATGGATATGAGATAGCAAAAAAGTTAGGGCATACAGTTACGCAAATAAAGCCATCATTAGTCCCACTAACAGCCACAGGAGAATCGCTTAATATTTGCAAAGAATTACAAGGATTAAGCCTAAAAAATGTATCAATAAAATTAGTAAATACAGAAAATAAAAAAGCAATATATGAAGACTTTGGAGAAATGCTATTCACGCATTTTGGAGTATCAGGACCAATAATATTAAGCTCATCCGCACACTTGTTACGATATAAAAATGTGGACAATTTGTTAGCACAAAACAAGATACAATTGCAAATAGACTTAAAACCGGCACTATCATTAGAAAAACTAGACTTAAGATTACAAAGAGATTTTGCACAAGAAAAAAACAAAGAATTTAAAAACAGTTTAAACAATTTACTACCACAAAAGCTAATAGCAACCATTGTTAAATTGTCAGAAATAAAACCAGATAAGCAAGTAAATGAAATAACAAAAGAAGAAAGACTTAAACTTGCAAACTTATTAAAAGAACTGAAAATAAACATATCAGGATTTAGACCTCTAGATGAAGGAATAGTAACATCAGGAGGAATAAACATAAAAGAAATAAATCCAAAAACAATGGAATCAAAAATAATAGAAGGACTATATTTTGCAGGAGAAATAATAGATGTTGATGCTTATACAGGAGGATTTAACTTACAAATAGCATATTCAACAGGATATACTGCAGGAAATAATGTGTAAAAAGATATGAAAGATATAGTATTTAATACAATAGAAGAAGAAAACTCTGCTGAAATAATAGAAAAGAAATCTAGATTTATTGCTAATATTTACAATGTTGAAAGCAAAGAAGAAGCGGAAGAAAAAATAAAACAAATAAAAAAGAAATATTATGATGCAAAACACCACTGTTTTGCATTTAGTATTATAGAAGAAAATGGAATTGCACAAAAAAGTAGTGATGACGGAGAGCCATCGGGAACAGCAGGAACACCAATATTAAACATTATAAAAAGCAATAATTTACAAAATGTATTAATAATTGTTACCAGATACTTTGGAGGAATACTTTTAGGAACTGGGGGATTAACCAGGGCATACTCAGAAGCGGCTAGAACAGTAGTAGAACAACCTAAATTAATACAAAAAGAACCAGGAATGGAAATAGAACTAGAAATAGACTACAACGACAACGAAAAATTCAAGTATTACTGTCAAAAGAACAATATCAACATAATTAAAATAGAATATGCTGAAAATATATTATATAAAATAGAATTAAATGAAAAAGAATACAAAAAAATAGAAGAAAAAAATAAAACGAATAATAAACAATTAGATATTAATATAAAAAATATTCAACTAAAATGTCGAAAATATGTGAAAAAAGTAGGATAATGGACTACAAAAACTGGAAAAGTTTCCCAAATCTATTGCGAAAATAGCAAAAAGCATATATAATATGAATTGTAAAATATTTACAGTACTATTAAGTATAGGGGGAACGAAAGAGTGAAAGAAAAGATTACAGTTTTAATCTCAGATGATAATGTGGAATTTGCAAACACATTATCAAGTTACTTAGAAAAAGATGAGGAAATAATAATAATCGGTAGAGCGAAAGATGGAGAAGAAGCTCTAGAAATGATTACTGCAATGAGACCAGATATCGTTTTATTAGATGTTATTATGCCACATCTAGATGGACTAGGAGTATTAGAAAGACTAAATACAATGAATCTAGACCGTCGTCCAATTTGTATAATGCTTTCAGCAGTGGGACAGGACAAAATAACCCAAAAAGCAATATCATTAGGAGCACAATATTATGTTGTAAAACCTTTTGATATAGAAGTACTAATACAAAGAATAAAAGAAATAAAATATTATCTACCAAGAGAAAGAGCAACATACATTATAAGAGAGCCAAAGACACAATATATAGATATACCAAAACAAGAAATGAAAAATGAGGATAGCCTAGAAGCATTAGTAACTAATGTTATTCATGAAGTAGGTGTGCCTGCACACATTAAAGGTTATCAATATTTAAGAGAAGCTATAATGTTGGTAGTAAATGATATAGATATTATTAATCAAATAACAAAACAATTATATCCAGAAATTGCAGAAAAATATCGTACAACACCAAGTCGTGTAGAACGTGCAATTCGTCACGCAATAGAAGTTGCGTGGGAAAGAGGAGAAGCTGCTGCAGTAGAAAACATATTTGGTTATACTGTCTCTGCTAGCAAAGGCAAACCAACAAATAGCGAATTTATCGCAATGATAGCTGACAAACTAAGATTAGAAATAAAAACAGCATAAAAAAATCACCTCACAAGCAAAACTTGTGAGGTGATTTATGTATATGATAAAGTAATATTTATATTGCAGAAGCTCGAAAAATGTCGAAAAGTTGCAAAAATAAATTTGTTTAATTACTAGACAAATAAGTTAAAATATACTATACTGGAAATATAGAAAATGAGAATAAGCAGATGTGGTTTGCCTCCAACAAGGAGGTGAGGCTTATGGTAGAAATACAGGCGTTAATCGCAACAATATACATATTATATTATTCATTAATTGGAGTAACTATCATAGCAATGGCCTTTATTATAGCATTAGCAATAATTCTGAGCAAGAGCGAATAAACCAATAAAAAAACACATCTGTTAACTTTGACGAGTCAGATGTGTTAAAACATTTTACTTGGCAAACCACTTTCGTGGTTTCTCATTTTCTATTTCTATTATACACGTATAAGTAAACTTTGTCAATCATTTAGAAAATTTTATACATGATGACTATATTTTAATTTTGTCGCTTGACCTCCTCTAATATGTCTTTCTGCTTTGTTTTCGTCTAAGATAATTCTGACCTCGGAAGCGAGAGCAGGATTTATTTTTAATAATCGTTCACTAACATCCTTGTGTACTGTAGATTTAGAAATTCCGTATTTTTTAGCTGCACCTCTAACCGTATCTTTTGAATCTATAATATATTGAGCTAATTTTACAGCTCGTTCTTCAATTGAAACTCCAATCATAAAGAAAACCCCCATATGAATACATTTGTTTAATTGTATTCGCAATAAGGTTGTATTATGAATTTATTTCTACGAACAATAACATTCTACAAAATACGACATATAATGTAGTAGGTGATATAAGATGAAACTTAGAAAAGGAGATATTGTAGGAAGAAAATCTTATAACAAAGATATTGCATTTGTTATAAATAATATAATAAAAAATAATGATGGAGAATTTGCAGTACTAAAAGGACTTATACTAAGAATTGAGGCAGATGCTCCAATTGGGGATTTGGAATTATTAGATAATAAGCAAGTAATTCATATAGTCAGTAAATTTAATAACGAATTAGAAAAAAGGAAAAAGAAAGAACAAAAAACTGTAAGTCATAATTTAAAAAGAAATAGAGAAAGATACGGAAGAATACTACACTTGGATGGAGATAAAAAATATAGCGAAAAATCAGAAAGAGTATATAAAAGTATGGGACTAGATGTAGTTGTAAAAAACATTCCGGAAAGTAAACAACCACAAATGATATACGCATTATTAAGCAAATATAATCCAGATATTTTAATTGTTACAGGACATGATGGAATGATAAAGAAAGGACATAATTATAACGACATTTATAACTACAGAAATTCAAGGTACTTTATAGAAACAGTAAAAAGAGCCAGAAGATGGGAGTTTGGAGAAAATAAACTAGCAATATTCGCAGGTGCTTGTCAAAGTTATTATGAAGCAATAATGAAAGCAGGAGCAAATTTTGCATCATCACCAGCAAGAATATTAATAGATTTTAAGGATCCACTAGTGGTTGCAGAAAAAATTGCAAAAACTGATTCAAACAAATTTATAACAATAAAAGATATAGAAGATGACTTAAGAGATGGGGAAAAAGGAATAAATGGAAGTGGCACTATGGGGAAGAAAAAAAATCCATAAAAATAATGGACAATTATAACTAGTTATGATAAACTTAATATAAATTAGGAGGATATTGCACAAATGAATTTTAATGATTTAGAATCAAGAGAATTGCTAGAGATATACAATAAAATTGAAGTGTTTATAGACTTCTTGAATAAAGAAGCAAAAAACGCTGAAAAATTAGGAGAAGCAAATGAATAAAATATTAGAAAAGATTGAAACAGATAAAGAAATTTTATCTACAATGCCAACAAATAACAAAAAGAATATTGCCCACTATATTGCCACAGTAAAAAAATTGAGCGAAGAATATGAAAAAAGTAAGCAAGAAATTTTTAATGAGTTGGATAAAAGGTTTAAAAAAATAATATCTGTAAACGAGAATAAAGAACTAAAAACACAAAAATCAGAAATATCAGAAATAGAAAATATGCTTGAAATAATAAATCCAATAAAAACCTCATACGAAAGGATGGGGTTAGATAAGAGAGTTTATAAATTAGGCAGATTTTATAAAGAAAATTTAGAGAGCATAAATGATGAAATAGCATCTTGTATAAACAAATTTTATTCAGTAGGGATAGATATAACTGCAAATGATTTTAATTACAGTATGTATGTAAATGAATATATGCAGATATTTTTTGATGAGATGAAAAAAGAAGGTGTAAATTCTGATATTGTAAAAAACAAATTTGAAGAAATTTATTGGAAATGTCCAGACCTAATAATCCATATAGAACTAAACATTAGATATATTTATATAGAAAATCAAAAACAAATAGATAAATATTACGAAAAAAGAAAAACAGAACTATTAAATAATATAAATGCAAAACCAGAACAAATAGAGGAAAAATATTTATTCTTAAAACAAAAAAATAAAGAACAAGAAGAAACTGATAAATACATTTTATTACAAAAATTCTTAAACGATGAACTAGATATAAATAACTATGAAGAAGATAAAATAAAAACAGAGTATTTGAAACTAATACCAGAGAATGTTATAAAAAATGCTTCTAAAAAACAAATAGAAGAAATAACTCAAAATTCAATAAAGTTTTTAAATAGTTTACAAGAATACAAAGAGTATTTAAAATTTCAATTTATAGTTGAAAATATAAAAAATAAATATAAAGATAAGGAACAATATAAAAATCTTTATAATGCTACTCAAAAAGAAATAAATGCTAAAGAAAAAAAGATAAAAAGCTTAAATGGCAAAATGAGTAGTAAAGGTCTATTTGGTAAAAAAGACAAAAAAGATAAACAGGCAGTGGAATATAATTCTATAATATTAGAGCTAAAAGAGCTATACAAAAAATTAGATGATGCAAAAATATATTCAAAAATAATAGAACAATTAAAAGACGACTCTACAATCTATGATGCATTATATTTTGCAAGCCAATTTAATAATTTTTTGGTTGATTGTATAATAGAAAACAATAAAAATATTACACAAGAAGAAATAGAGCAATTTGTGCAAGACTTAAAAATTTTCTTAGGAAGTCCATATAATATAATTACAAAAAATATTACAATTTTAGAAGAAAAGGATATTCCAATAATAATCTCAGACAGATATAAATTATTAAATTTTATGATTAATAAAGAAGATATAACAGAATCTAATTTAGACAACTTAATTGAAATATTACAAAAAATAAAAGAATATGATAATTTACAAAAAAGTGGATTAAATCTGGAAGAAATAAAGTTTATATGTGATTTTAAGAAGATGCTAAACAAGAAATAATTGTATGGAGAAAAACATATAAAATGAGAAAAACTAGACAGAAAAAGCGAGCTATAATAAGCAAAAAAAGAGTATTTATTTTAATATGCTTAATAATGTTGACAATTTTCGAAATAATAGCTTTTAGAGATTCAAGAGCAAATAAAGTAATAGAAATATCAGTCAACATTATTGATAGTGCTTCTCGTTTAGAAGATAAGCAAATGACATTGAATGCTGTAAATTCTAACGGAAAGGACTATTATTTAGCGTTGCCAGAATATGTCGACAATAAGAGAATAGAAGGGTATATAATAGAAGAAACTCAGTATGAGGAAATAATAGAAGATAATAATGAAGATCAAGTTAGCGAAACAGACAACAATGTTATAACAGCTGAGGAAAATATAATAGAAGACTCTATAAACAATAAAGCAACTAATGCAAATGAAGAAATAAATACAATTGACGAAGATAAAGCAAATACAGAAGAAACTATACAAGAAGAAAAAAAAGTAATAAAAACAAAAACAGAAAAAAGCATACAACCTAATGAAAGCATTATTCTAACAAAAGATGAAATTCAAAACAAAACAATTACAATAAAAGCTGTATATGATAGTAAAGAAAAAGATGGCACTATTTTATATAATCAAGAAATTAATGCAGAGATAGTAGAAAATCAAGAAATATCAACTAAACACAATATAAAAATTGATGGTTATATGCCGATAGATGCAACTGCTAAAGCAACAATAGTTACAAGAGATGACATACAAGATAAAATTGATGATATGCTAACAGATAAGGTTTCGTTAAGAGTAGCATATGATATAAAAATTATATATAACGAAGCAGAATTTGAGCCAGAAGAATTTGATACAGATGTTAAAGTAACCATAGTTGGAATGGAAGAAATAAATACTAGAAAGCAAAAATACAAAGTAATACACATAGATTCAGAAAATACTGTTGAAGAAATAAAGACAGTGGAATCTTTAGAAGACACAGTTTCTTTTACAGCAAAAGAATTTTCGACTTATGCAGTATTACTGGAGAGTGATATAAGTACAACATCATTATCTGCTAATATGGATTCCGCAAATGTATGGGAAGGAAATACAGCAACAGGATTTAGATTCGGAGAAGGAACAGCAAGTTACCCATATCTAATCTCTAGCGGAGAAGAACTTTCATATTTGGCAACTCAAGTAAATAGTGGAACTTCATATGAAGGACAATATTTCTCTTTAATTAGAGATATAAACTTAAATGATAAAGAATGGACTCCAATAGGTAATTACAATAATTCATTTAAAGGAACTTTTAATGGAGAAGGACATACCATAGCAAATGCAACAATTACTCTGCCAAGTGATATACCAACATCAGTATCTTCATATGGACTTTTTGGAAGTATAGGAGGAGGAAATAGCAAAACAACAATAAAGAATTTGCAAATAGAAAATATTACTATTTCAATAACTGCAACTGGAACAACAGGAAACAATACTACTGCAAAAGGCTATAACATTGGAATTGTAACAGGAACTATGTTTAATAACTCCGCTGTAAAAAATGTTATAATTAATAGTGGAAGTATAGAAGATACAAGTGCAATAATATTAAGAACAAATGATACACAGATATTTGTAGGAGGAATAGCAGGACTTGCAGTTAATAGTACAAGCTCAACAGAAGATCCAGGAGAAGGAAAAAGATATGAAATAGAAAACTGTTATTCAAATGTAAATGTAGATTTAGCAATACGACCTTATTCTATTTTGTTTATCGGCTCACAATATGCAACAGCTGGTCAGTATGCTGCAGGTGGAATAATTGGTGGAATAAAAAACCAAGCTGTTTGGCCACAAAATTGTTTATATAAAGGCAATCTAAATGCAGCTAACGCATTCACTGGCCCTATATTTGCATATGTAAGAGGAAATAGTACTATAGGAAATACTAATAATTTTAGAACAATTTGGTACGGATATGATGCGGGAACAATAGCAGATGCAATAAATAGTTATTTTACATCATATAGTACAAATTCAAAATCTTTTACAACAAGTGTAACAAGCCAAAGTTCAGATCAGTATGTTAGTAGCAGTTATATGGGATATGTGCAGGGTGTAAATAAAGGAATATATACAAGCAATACTAACTCAATGTTAAGCAATTTTAATAACTATGTATCACAAAACGCAGAAGAAGACTATTTAAACTGGTATTTTGACGATGCAACAGACTCATATTACTTTACGCCAGTATTAACAGC
Organism: Bacteroidaceae bacterium; assembly: GCA_963621875.1. Lineage (GTDB taxonomy): Bacteria > Bacillota > Clostridia > TANB77 > CAG-508 > CAG-245. Next base: position 65,882 of record CAVFFR010000001.1, read on the forward strand.
AGAAATAATAAAGAATGTGCCAGAATATGTAGTGCAAGTCAATGATGGACTAGCTACGGGAAATTACACATATAAATGGTATATAGATGGTCAATTAGATGAAAGTGTAACAACTAATACTATGACAAAACCATCTTCGTGGGAAACAGAGTATAATGTTGAAGTTTTAGTTAGCAATGGAATTCAATATACAATGCTTAGCTTTACTATTCCACTATACGAAATACATATCTCATTTGAATATGCAAATAGTATACTTACAGGAAATCTGGAAGGAACAGGCTTACAAGATCCCAACTTTAATTTAGCCGATTATACATATCAATGGTATGAACTTGACATATCAGGAGAAGAAACATTATTAGAAGGGAAAACGCAGAATAATATTACAGATTTAGAAAATGGTCTAGACTATAAACTAGTTGCTACAAATAATAAGTATGAATATATGTCAGTAGAAAACACATATACATCTACTACGAGAACTGTTATTTACTGTAGTTACAGTAGTGGTAGTGATTACAATGATGGATATACTCCACAGACACCAGTAAAGACTTTATCAACTGCCTATGGAAAATTTTCTACATCAACAACGAGAGATGAAAATGTAATAGTGCTAATGGGGACCTATTCTGATTCAAGTAGTTGGTGGGGAAGTAGTAGATACTTAGACAGTGCCACTTCTACAACATATAATCGAAATGTTACAATAACAGGAAAATATGGAGGGCAAGATTATAGCGGAGAACTATATTTTGAAGCAAGTTCTTCTTATAGATACTTAAATGGAAATACGACATTTATGTATATGACTTTTAATGGAGAAGGTAGCCAAACATATTTTTACTTACAAGGGTATAGTCTTACAATGGGAGAAGGTGTAGTTATGAGTAACTACGCAACATCAAATACAAACCAAGGACTTATAGAAGGAAATGCACCAGCATTTCATATGTTTGCTGGATGGTTGCAATATAATTATTCTTCATTACCAAGAACTGACGCAAAAATTCTAATTAAGAGTGGAACATATGGAAGAATTTTACTTGGAGGAAGTACTGGAACAAGTAGTGTATCGAGCATAACAATGAGAACATCTCATAACTTTATGGGAACATCACTAACAGATGACTTATATAAATCCGAAATTACAATAGACATAAAAAATAGCACAACTTCATCTGATTATACATATGACATCAACTTATTAGGAGGAGGCAGTACCTGTGGTAATATTTATGGAGATATTACTCTAAATATAAAAAACGGAACAGTAGGCAGAACTCTTGGAGCAAGTATAGGAGACTCAAGTTACAGACCTAGTAACTGGACTTGGCCAATTAACACATATATAGGAACAAGTACCATAAATATGACAGGTGGTAGTGTAACCGAAATGTATGGTGGTTGCTTAGGAAGAAATATGGGTGCGATTGGCAGTATATTGCAAACATCAACAATAGTATGTGATTCATATTTTTATGGAACTGTTAATATTAACATCTCTGGCGGAACAGTAACTAAAACTATATATGGAGCAGGAGCTGGTGGAGTTTCAGGATATGATGAGAATTCCTCTGATGAATATAAAAGCTACGGAGCAGATATAGATACAATTGTTAATATAAATATAACAGGAGGAACTATAAATGCGGATATATTTGGAGGAGGATATGGATATACAGAATATTTAACAGCTTCTACAACTCAAGCAGATGGTGGAACTCTATATGGAACTAGCAATATAAATATTTCTGGTTCACCAATAATAAATGGTAACATTTATGCGGCTGGAAAAGGATATGATCTAGCATCAAACAAAACTGAACTTGCACAAATGAAAGGAAATTCTAATATAACAATATCTGGAACACCTTCAATTAATGGCAGCATATATGGGGCTGGAATGGGACTTTCTAATTATGCAGATATGGCAAAATTAGAGGGGACATCTACAATAAATATAAATGGAGATTTATCTATAAATGTATTTGGCGGAGGAAATATTGCAAAAACTCAAGGAACAACAAATATCAATATAAACTCAGGCAACCATACAGCAGACATTTATGGTGGAGGAAATGTAGGTGTTGTAGACGGAGAAACAAATGTAAATATAAATGGTGGACAATCACAAGATGTTTATGGTGGAGGTAAGTCTGCAGAAGTAACAACTCAAACCAATGTATATATGAAAGGTGGAACAGCACAAAATGTATTTGGTGGAGGAAATGAAGCTGGAACATCAACTACTAATTTGTATTTGCAGGGAGCTACTATAACAAACATTTATGGTGGATCTAATAAGATTGGAGATGTTGACAACAGTAATGTGACAACAACATCAGGAACAGCAGAAAACATATACGGTGGAAACAACCAAGGTGGACAGACTAATACTTCACACATAACTATTAATGGAGGAACAATTGTAAATACATTCGGTGGAGGAAATCAAGCAAACACAACAACATCATATGTAACTACAAATAGTGGAGAAATAACTAATGTATTTGGTGGAGCAAATCAAGCAAATGTAACAACTACTAATGTTAATATACAAGGTGGCAATATTGAAAAAGTATTTGGTGGGTCAAATCAAAGTGGTACAGTTACACAAAGCAATGTTATCATAAATAATGGAGAAACTACGGAAGTATATGGCGGAAATAACTTAGGTGGAATTAATAGCACAAGCAATGTTATCGTAAATGGTGGAAAAGCTACAGAAGTATATGGCGGAAATAACTTAGGTGGAACTAATAACACAAGTAATGTGACTATAAATGGAGGAACTGTTGAAAATGTATATGGAGGTGGCAATAAAGCTATTACAACTACTCCAAATGTAACAATTCAACAGGATGCTATAATAACGGAATCTGTATATGGAGGAGGAAACCAAGCAGGAATAGATACTAATACAAAAGTTGACATTCTCGGTGGAACAATTACAGGAAATGTTTATGGTGGCGGAAACGAAGGAACTGTTACAGGAAATACCTATATACACATAAAAGATGCAGTATTAGAAGCATCGGCTTATGCAGGAGGAAATGGAACTACAGCTACGATATTTGAAAGTGCAAATATTGTGATAGAAGGAAATACAACCATAGCAGAAAGTGTATTTGGAGGAGGAAACCAAGCAAAAACGGGAACAGAAGAAAACAATAATTCAATCAGTAATGTAAGTATAGTAGGTGGAACAATTGGAAAAAATGTATATGGGGGAGCAAATACTTCTGTTGTATATGGAAAAACACTTGTAAATATAGGATATGATGCAGTAAATGATAGTACTTTAACAAAAGCAGATATTCTTATTAATGGAACTGTATTTGGTGGAGGAGAAGCAAACGCATCTGGCTCAGAAGTATACGACTTCGATTTCATAAGTGTTACTGTTGGAATAGACATGAACATAGATGGAAATGGTCACGATTCTTTTGCAATAAAAGGTAGTATATTTGGCTCTGGAAATGCTTCTAGTACAAGTGGTTATAGCTATATAAACATAAAAAATTATGGAACTGTATATAGCCCAAAGAGTAATATTTCAATACAAAGAACAGATATAGTAACAGTTGAAAATTCTGCAATAGCACTATCCGGAACAACGGATAGAACAAACGAATATTCAAACGTATTATTTACTCTAAGTAGAATAGGGGAACTTAAGCTAAAAAATAATTCTACATTATATTTAAATTGTGGAGCTAACTTACTTAAAAAATTCTCAAGTCTTGTTGATTTAGAAGACGGAACAGAGGAAAAAGCAAAAGTAACCATAGATGAGACAACAGGGGAAATAACCAAAAATGTAGATAATAGAATATATATGTTAGAGGGAAAAAATCTAAATATAGCTACAAACGAGCAGGTTACTACATATGGTGAAGTAAATGGAATGACATTTTTTGGACTATTTACAAATACAATGAACCCAAGTACTAGTACAGGTTTATATAATCCGCAATATAATAATGGCGATGAAATTACAAATGCCGGAACATTTTCTACAAACTCATATGTAAAAGGTGAACATAAAAATAACCACGATATAACAATTGATGGCTTTTATTCAAATTTTGAAGAAGACGAAAATCAAGGATATATAAAAACAAAATATATAGATCCAACCCCCGAAGACGACCTTTATTATATATGGTTAGTCGGTAAGGAAATGGATATTACAACATTTGAAATATCACTAGTAGGCTCAAAGTATGCAACACTTGGAACATATGAATTAGGACTTAGCGGATTTTCTGTACCAAATACTAAATTTTCATTAATAGGATTTTCTTCTGGACTAATAGAAGGAAAAACCTTAGAAATGCCAAATACAATATCAAACATTGAGCTAGATGAAAATGTTGCGAACTCTAAGTTTGGACTATCAATGAAAACAGGAAACACAGGTTGGCTAAATAATAGCAATACAATACTGCTTACAGAAAATGGAGGAAACTATGTTGGCGACAACGCGTACTATTCGGATAACTCGAATTATACACCCTCACTAAACTTCTTCTTCTACCACTCAAGTAATATAACTCAAGCTCAAGAATTGGGCAGTGCAAAGGTAAGATTCCAAGTTCTTATTCCAATAGATGACTTAAATGACAAAATTGCATACATAGATGTAAATATATCGTTAAGTACAGCATTATACCAAGATAATTTTTACGATGCAGCAATATCTCCAGGAGAAGAATTTGAATTATTTACAACAACAGAAACAAAAATAACTGATTCAAGTATATTTTCAACATATTATTCACTTTTAATCCCAGAATTTTCACAAAGTGATTATTATGAAGAATATACGAATTACAAACATACATTAGTGTCAAGAAAAGAATCTGGAGAAGCATATCCTTTCCCAAAAAACACCAAAATAACAATGATAGATATGGCTACAAATAAATATTACTATTATGTTGTAACAGAAAATGATGAAACAACAGGAAAATATTTATATAATTTATCAGACTTTGTTGCTATGGGAAGTGATAGTGACAAATATGATGAGGTAAATTCATATACAAAATATTATAAACAGGATATTGACACATTATATGAAAACTACATATTCCATATAGATTTTGGAGAAAGTACAATAGAATCAAACTTAATAAATAATTCCTTGTTAATGGAGCTAAGAAATAATGATAATCAAACTCTTATTGGGGTATTAGGAATATTAAGAGAAAAAATGCAATATAGCGTATACAAAGGACAAGACTCTACAATAAATGTTGCAGCAAGTACTAATAAAGACAAAGTTTATTTAGGAGAAAAGTTTACACTGTCAGTAGAAACAGATTTTGAACAAAAAGTAATGAGTTCTAGCATAATATACGATACTCAGTACTTTGATGACAAAATGGGAATAAAAATGTCAATATATGACAATAATGGAAATATGCTAAACAGTTCATCTTTACTAGGTGTATCTTTTGAATTAAATAATGTAAAATATTATCCGAGATTTGATGGAACTATAAGAATAAATACAGCAGAAAAGGTTTCAAATGTATTATCAAAAATAATTGTAGATACAGCAAATAATACAGTACTTAATACTGGAGAATATACAATAAAAATAGAGTCATTTGGCTCGCCAGATGGTATATACTATGGAATAAAATCTTCAGCACAAACAGAAACAAAGATAACAATTATATCATCAACTTATGGATTAAAAGCATATTCAAATGATGAAGCTAAAATTATAGATGCAAAAACTGGTAGAAACACAGTGGACTCTAATAAAATAGAACTAAATTTAGATTATACATCAAATTTACAAAATCCAAAAATCACACTATCGTTATACAGAAGGGATTATTCAAGCATTTATTCACAAATGTATAATTTGGTAAATTTATCTGATTATATATTAATACCATTAGATATGACGGATAAAGAAAATGAATATAAAGTAACAGATAATCCAGAAGCAACAAATACAGTTACAATGCACTTTGATTCAAACTTAGTTACAGGAACATATAGATTTGTATTCAAACTATATGATAGCGACCAATATATTGGAGAAGCATATGAATATGTAATTATTAAATAATTATATAAGAAAGGAGTAGAGAATGAAATACGATATAGATTCTATAAAAAAGAGAAAAGAAATAAATAACAGAATAAAGAAAATCATATTTATATTTCTAGTAATAATGTTATACAATATAGTCTTATTGTATATGTCGTATATAGACAAATTCGATACTCCTAAATTTTATATTTATAAAGCATATATAATATCTACTGAAAGTATGCAACCAACTATTAACAAAGGAGATGTAATAATAATCAAAAAAACCAAACAAGAGGATTTAAAGGAAAATGATATTATTACATATAAAGATAAAGGAGAAATAATAACTCATAGAATAGTAGAGATTAAACCGAATGGAAATAAATATATAACCAAAGGTGACAATAATGAAGCAAGAGACGAGGAAAGCCTATCATTTGAAGATATAGAAGGCAAACTTGTGTTAAAAATTCCTCATTTAGGCAATATGGTAGCAGGACTAAAAAATGGAATAGTAATAATATTAACAATACTAATATTTTTAATAATCCATTTAAATAGAATAGGAATGAAAGAAAAAAGCGAAGCTAGGAGAATGAAAAAGAAAATTGAAGACGAGAAATTTCTTGGAAAATAATCAAATAAAAAAACTGCTAAAGAAAATTTTAAAGTACGTGGGCATATTTATATTATGTTGTTTAATAGCATACAACATAATATTTATGTTCAATGAAGTATTTGCAAAAAGAAAATATGTAAAATTTTTTGGACTATATATATCAACAGAAAAAGAAAACTCCATGAGTCCAACAATAAGAAAAAACAGTCTTATTATTGGTGTAAAAACAAAAAATATAAAAAATGATGATATAATAGGATATGATATTGACGGAAGCTTAAAATACCATAGATTTATAAAAAAAAGTAACCAGAATTTATATATAACAAAAGCAGATAAAAACTATAATTATGACTTTGAAGAAAAAAGTACAGACCAAATAAAAGCTAAAAAAGTAATAGCAATTCCTGCAATAGGATGGATATTTAAAATATTTGAAAGTAAAGTAACAACAATATTCATTATAATAGCTTTATTATTGAAATATAGTTATAACAACTATAAAATAAAAATGAACAAAAAAAGAAAAGAGAAAAAAGATAGATTTTCATAAATATAAAAAACTAGACAATTATTAAAAAATAATTTATCTAGTTTTTTATTAAATGGTCTCATCTTTTTTTTCGATTTTTTTCTGTCTGCTTTTCTTTACTTTAGCTGGTGGAACCTCATAAACTATTTTGAAAAAGTGAAAGTCCTCTAATTCGTTGAACTCCAAACAAGATAAGTAAACATCAAGTTCATTTAAATTTTTACAAGCTGTTATTATTGCTGGATGTAAATTGTAATTAGAAAACAATTCCAAAGCTAAATTACAAGCATCTTTTTTGGAACTTTTTTCTTTTTCTGTCATTAATTTATAAGCTTCTTTAAACCTTGCAACAGAAGACACCTTATAATTTTTAATAGGTACGGTATATTTTGACAAAATAACATCAGACAAAGAACTGTATTTTTCTGGTTCTGCACGAAGAACTTTTTTTAAATCAGAAATCTTATAAGGTAAAGTTACCAATCCAGACGTCTCTGAGATAATCAATGTGTTTTCCATTAAAGCAACAGAAGATTTTTTTCTTGTTGACTTTCTTTTTGGTTTTTCTTTCTTTACTTCAGATTCGGCATTTTCTAATTCTGCTTTTTCTAAATTATTTATAGATATATATTCTGATACATCTAAAAAAGCCATAGATTGAACAAACTTCTCAATATCACCATTGTTTTTTGAAACTTCTTCAGATACAGAAGAAAGCTTTTTATTATATTGAGTAATTTTATTAACAGTAATATTATAATCCAAAGTAGGACAATTAAATTTTATATTATCAAGAATATCTAGCAAATTATTATAAGAAGAAATGTTATGATTTATCTTTTGCAAATAATTACTAGAATCAGCCAAAAATTTATTTATTTCATCAGAAAAAATACAATTTACTTCTATACCGCCAATAAAGCCTTTCAAAAATGTTAGAATTTGTTTACTAAAAGCATTTTGAAAGTCTATAGAAGCATTTATAGAAGTGATTTCTGTATTTATTAATTTTGTTACATTTGTCTTATTTGTCTTTGGGTTTAATTTAATCATTTGTTTCCTCCATAAATATTTATAATATTATATAACAAAAATGAGAAAAATATCAATAATAAAACAGCAAAAAACATAAAAATATAGTGAAATAAATATCGTAAAAATATTGAAAAAAAAATCAAGGTATGATATATTATAAAAAAATGAAAATATTAGTTTAATATAAAAATTGAATTACTAATAGGAGGATGTAATGAAAAAAATTATTGTTAATATACTTGTTGCAATATATGCTGTGATAGCAATTTTTACAACAGTATGCCTTTTGTCGTACAATGAGTATAAAATAAGTGAATTTGGAAATAATTCATTAATTTTAGTTACAAATGACGACTTGAACCCTGATTTTAAAAAAGGAGATTTAGTAATAGTAAATTCTGCTAAGAAAAATGAAATTATAGCAGGAGACAAGGTATTCTTTTATAATTCACATGATAGAAAAGTAGATGTATCACTAGCAAAAGTAACAAAAAAGACAGTAGTAACATCAACCGAATCTACTTTTACACTAGAAGGAGATGTAGAAATTTCGAGCCAATACGTTATAGGCTCTACAAGAGATTCTTCTGTTATACCAAAGATTGCTAATGTACTAAGTGTTATAGAATCAAAATGGGGCTTCCTATTTTTAATAGTACTACCATCACTAATCGCGTTCTTATATGAAATTGCAGTTGTATTTATGTCGATAAAAGAAGAAAAAAAAGAAGAGAAGAAAGAGTCTTAAATAAGGAAATATTAATGAATAAAAGAATATTCAAAAAAATCTTAATTATAGCGATATTATTTATGGTTTTATTTATGGCATATAGAATTATTAGTATATATGCCATTTTTTATAGTGAAGGGCAAGGAAACGTTACTCAAAATAATGCAACTTGGACAATATATTTAAATCAAACAAATGTAACTTCTAAAAATAGTAATACATTTGAAGTTGACACTTTTGAACTAGAAGAAAATAGCCGTGTTTCAACAGGGAAAATAGCTCCAGGCACAAAGGGAAGCTTTTATATAGAACTAGATCCAAAAAATACAAATGTATCAATAAGATACGATATAGAACTAGATAAAACACAAATATCAAATGATAGCATAGAAATAATATCTATAGAAGAAATTGAAGAAGAAAACACTTTAACAAAAACAGCTGAAAGCACTTATACTGGAATAATGCCATTACAAGAAATTCAACAAGGAAAAATAAATAAAATCAAAGTAAAAGTAGAATGGAAAAATCTAGAAGAAAATAATAGAAAAGATACATTAATAGGAACAGGAAATAATACAATATTGAAAATTCCAGTAAATGTTAAAGTAACACAATATTTAGGAGAAGAAATAGAAGAATATATTCCAACTTCAGGAGAAAACAATGAAACTATTTAATAAAATACTAGAGATAATCCTAGACATAATAATTGTTATTATATCAATAATTGTAATTATTGCATTAGTCTATGTTGTACAAACAAAAGTAATGAAAAAAGAAAATGCAAACTTATTTGGCTTTACTGCATTTGAAGTAGCGACAGGGAGTATGTCTGGAACAATAGAAATTGGAGATGTTGTATTAGTAAAAATAACAAATGACATCCACGAAAATGATATTATAGTATATAAACAAGAAGAACATTTTATAACACATAGAGCCTTAAAAATAGATGGAGATACAATAATAACAAAAGGTGATGCAAATAGCAGTGCAGATGTTCCGATAACAAAAAACCAGTTATTTGGAAAAGTAATAAAAATCATCCCTAATGTAGCTATATGGAAGAAAGTTTTAACAACTCCATCAGTCTTAATTACAATAATAGTAACAATTGTATTATTGGGATTTGCTGTAAACTATGATACATCAGAAAAAACAGACAAAAAGGAGAAAGTATGAAAAATAGAAAGTTGGCTAAGAAAATAATAAAATTACTAATACTTCTATTATGCCTAATATTATTAATCAGACTTATTTCTCTAACATTATCTAAATACGAAAGTAGTGCAAAAACAACTCCAAACATACAAATTGCATTTTATGTAATGAAAGATGACTTTCAAAGTATGAGTTTAAATTTAGACTCATTGTTTCCTAGCGATGAGCCAAAGATATATGGCTTTTCGGTTTCTAACCAAGACGGAGATAAAATATGTGCAACAGATATGGAATACACACTAAAAATTAGAACAACAACAAATTTGCCAATAAAATATGATTTATATATGAATCAAAACTATAATGACTCTGGAGCACAAAGTATCATCAAGAGTGACAATATTGAGAAAGACGAAGATGAAACTTATTTTAGAATAATAACAACAGAAACAATTGAACTTACACACGATATACCAGTAACAAATACTTATCAATTGGTAGTGACATTCCCCGCAGAATACAACACGATTAACTATAAAGACATAATAGAAGGAATAGAAATAACCGTTGAATCAAAGCAGATTATATAACTTACGAAAGGATAAAAGTATGCGAAAAAATTATAAAAAGCAACAAATATTAATAGTACTTATTTTAATATTATGCTTTATAGCAATAACTTCAACATTTAGCAGATATGTTTTAAATAGCATAAACAATTTTTTCGTAAGGACAAAAGATTTTTACTTTTTTAGCGATAAACTAAAAGAACAGAGAGCTGTATACCAAATTGATAATTGGAGTGGAGTAGACCCATACACAATAACAATAAATATGAACAGTATGGAAAATAGTCTAAAAAAAGTTGACTATGATGTAGATTATCAAATAGAATATATTTGTACTTCAAATGCTACATGTCAAATAAGCAAAACGGAAGGCACAATAAAATCAGATACAAACACAGACTTTTTTAATGTAGTCATTACGCCTAATACAACTATGGATACAGGAGATAGAGTAACCGTGTCAATAAAGGCAATATCTAATTCAAAATACAAAAAAACATTAGAAGGATTATTTACCCTAGTTGTAGGAAAAGAGCAATTATCATATGAGATAGTAGACTCAGCTCAAAGCCAATATTTAGATTTGAATATAACAAATACATTATCATATTACAAAGTACAAGAAGCGTTTGGAACATATAAAGTTGATGATAAAATTGATATTGACACATATTTAGCTTTAGAAGATGCAGACAAAAGCAAATGCTATTCTGCATTAATAACTTTAAAATTTGATCCCAATATAGTTCTATTAGATATGACAAATACTAATTACTTAAATGCTACCAATGTAACAACAAAGGAAATAAACGGTAGTAATTATTTAAACAGTTTAACATTTAAAGTAGAGCCAATATCAAGTACAGTAGTAAGGTTCTATAAAGTAGATATAACCCAAGACTATACATATCCGATTACAAATGCTACATCTATAATATCAGTAGAAATAAATTAAACCTTAGAAAGGAAAAGATTAATGGCTAACAATGTAATGCAAGAATATATAAAAATAATACAAGAAGAAATACTTACATATATGAAATTAATATTTGAGAGATCCTATAATAAAAAAATTGCATTGAGATATATGGAAACATATGAAAATGTTAGATTTTATAATTTTTATAAAAAAGATGAAAAGTTAACATTTAGAAAAAACTTCTTAAATGCTTTAGAAGAAGCGGAAATAGAAATAAAAAAACAATTTCCAGAAGAAGAAAAACTGGTAGAAAATATGAAAACATTTTATTATTATATTTTGTATTTTGACAAAATATCTTATAAAACAGATATAAAGGAAAAAATAGAAGAATTATATCAACTAAGAAAAAAACTACTAGAAAAAGACAACGAAGAATTTAAAAATATATTCTATAAAACTTTTAAGCTATATTCAGAACAAAAACAAGAATATTTAGATAAATTCTCTACTGAAGACTTTTATTTAAAAATCACAGATTATGAAAAAATGAGCGGAATCTATAAAGTAATGTTAAAATACAATATAAACATTCCAATAATATATAGTGAAAAAGCAATAGAAACAGTATTTAATTCAGGCATAATAGAAGAAGACAAGCTATATGTTGAATATAATCTAATATCAGTAGAAGTTATATCAGACATATTAAAAGGAAACTTTAAAAAACAATATATTATAGAATTTGCTCCAACATTATTAAAGAAAAGTAAAAAAATGAAAAGCCTATTAAATATAATAGACAACTCTGCAATTCAAGACAAAATAAACTTAACAATTAATTACGAAGATTTTTCAAAAAACAAAGAAGGTATTTATGAACTAATGAGAAATGGTTTTAAATTTGCAATAGTATTAGACAATACATTTAAACCAGAATATGGAAATTTTAAAAAACTAAAAATGTTTAACTATGTAATTCTAAAAAAAGACATAAACAATTATGAAAAAATATTACAAAATGAGAGCATCATCGAAAATTTAATAAAAATATAAATAAAGAGGTATAAAATGGAAACTTTTACAAAATTCTTATATGAATTTCTTGGACAGTTCTTTTCTGGTATAGGAACAATGTTTGGAGGAATAGGAAAAGGAATAAAAGAATTAGTTAATATAAAAGCTTACTCAGATATAATAAATAATTACAAGGGCGACTTTTCAATGCCAGAATGGGCGTTGGTTGCAATAGCTGTTGGCCTAATATTATTAATATTTGTTTTGGTTGGATTACTAATATTCTTTACAATTAGAAAATACGGAAAAATCAGAAAAAAGGCTGTTGATCAAGATGCACTACTTCAAGAAGTAGCTTCATTAAATGGACAAGTAGCAAGATTAGTAAAAGAAAAAGAAGACATATTAGCGATGAAAGTATCACAGCTTGGTCTAAGACCTAATGAGAGTGCTGAAGAAGATGCACAAGAGGATAAAAAAGAAGAAGATCCTTCAATGCAAGGTACGAGATTTGCTAAACTTGCTACAATAGATGAGGAATTTGCAAATTACAAAATTAAAAACTATGGAAACAATTTTACATTGCCAGAGCTTTGTGAACATTTTAGAAATTTTGCAGCATCAAGACTAAGACTATTTTATACAATAGATATGATGAGATTGTTTATATCAGCATTAGCTTCTACAAAGCTAGTTATACTACAAGGTATATCTGGAACAGGTAAAACATCACTTGCATATGCTTGGGGAAAATTTTTAAAACACGACTCGTGTATAGCATCTGTACAGCCATCTTGGAGAGATAGAACAGAGTTATTCGGATATTTCAACGAATTTACAAAAAAATTCAATGAAACAGAAGTACTAAAAGAAATGTATATGGCAGGATATACTGATGATGTTTATACAGTAATATTAGACGAGATGAACATAGCCCGTGTTGAGTATTACTTTGCAGAAATGTTGTCAATTCTCGAAATGCCTAACAAAAATGAATGGATTATAGAACTAGTGCCAAGTAGTTGGAAATCTGATCCAGTAAGATTAAAAGAAGGAAAACTAAAAATACCACCAAATATGTGGTATATAGGGACAATCAACAACGACGACTCTACATTCATGGTTACAGATAAGGTTTACGATAGAGCAATGCCAATAGATATAAACGATAAAGGTAAAGTATTTGAGCCAATAGATATGCCACCATTAGATATAAATTATTCATACTTAGATAATTTATTTACAATGGCTATGCAAGAACATCAAGTTTCAGAAGATACTTTGGCTAAAATAGAACTAATGGATGACTATACAATAAAACATTTCCGTATAGCATTTGGTAACCGTATTGTTGCACATATGAAAAAATTCGTGCCAGTATATGTAGCTTGCGGAGGAGACGAAATTGCTGGAGTAGATTACTTTATGGCAAAGAAAGTATTAAGAAAATTTGAACAATTAAACATTTCTTATATAAGAGATGAAATTACACCATATATAGAATTCTTAGACAAGACTTTCGGAAAAGGAAAAATGAAAGAATGTATTGAATACATGATGAGATTAAAGAAATTGACATAAACTAGGAGGAAATATGGAAAACTCAAAAATAGTTGACATATATCAAAATGCAAGTTCAAGAAAATCAGAAAACTTTAAAAAAAATACTGAATCAACATTACATATAAAAACAGACTATGAAAAAGTTATTAGAGATACTGACTGGATAGAAATTATGGAAAAAACAATTCCATATCTAGACAATATATTTCGAGCACCAAATAGATTTATTATAAATGAAGAAGAAATAGTAAAAATAGAAAGAGCAAGAAGAATAACAGTAGAAAGTATAAAAAACTTATCTAAAAATACAAACTTTATACAAGAAGTTGATAAAAAAACAGGAGATGTAAAACCTTCAAAAATATTAAACATAGACAAAGAAGAAAGTTATGACACATATGAAAATAGATTAATATATACACTTATACAAAATATGAAATTTTTCTTAAGCGTAAAAAAGAAAACATTAGAACAACTCCAAGGTGTAGGAAATAAAAACGACAAAAAAATAGCATATTCTGGAACATCTAAAGTAGGAGCTGAAAAAGTAAATATAAATTTGACAATGGATACACAAAAAGATGGAAATAGCAGTGGGGGCTCAAAAAAAGACATAGAAAATCCAGATAACTTATTACAGAGAATATCTGATTTAGAAATAAAAATTTCAGATTTAACAAATTCGGATGTATATAAAATAATAGATAAAAAACACATTGCATTGGTTAGAGAACCAATAAAGAAAACAAATGTAGTTTTAAAAAATGTAAATTTTCAATATGCAATGAAACTATGGGACTATTTAAGAGATAACCTTGACGACAAAACCAAGAATATTAACGAGAAAAAAGACTACGAGGACAATGGAGAACTAAAAGAGTTGATGGATGATTCTTTCTTGTTAAATTATCTAATAATAAATACATTAGATAAAGAAAAAGAAGAAGATGTACAAGCAGAGGAAAGAAAAAAAGAAATTCAAAATATAATAATAAGCAAAATGTTAGAGAAAATTGTGGAAATGAACCAAGATTTAACCAAGGAACAAATAAAAGAAATGATAGGAGAAAAATACTTGGTAGTAAAACGCAGAAATCAAGCTAGTCTACAAGAAATACAGGCAATATTTAGCAAGAGTATAAATAAATATCTAACAAAAGTTAAATAAATAGGAGGAAATTCTAGAGATAGAATAAAAAAAGAAATGCTAAAAAAGATAATGGAAAATAAAGCTTTAAAAATAATAGGAAATATATTGTACTACTTATTAGTACTAGTAATACTATTAATATTAATAGTAGTGGCTGTGCAAAGAATAACAAATAATAATCTTACGCTTGCAGGATTTAGAATTTTTAATATTGTAACAGAAAGTATGGTCCCAAAATATCAAGTAGGAGATATACTAGTAGCAAAAACAATTGATCCAAGTCAAATAAAAAAAGGAGACGACTTAGTATATTTAGGCAAAGATGACTCTTTTGCTGGAAAAATAGTAACACACCAAGTAATTGATATAGAGCAAGAAAATGGAGAATATAAATTTCATACAAAAGGAATTGCAAATGAAGTTGAAGATCCAATAGTATCACAAAGTCAAATATATGGTATTATTGTATATAAAACACATATATTAAGTTTTATAAGTAAAATAATAAACAACTTGTATGGATTCTACTTCTTAATATTTGTACCACTTACTATTCTAATAATTGTAAAAATAATAAAAATACGCAATGAGCGTGATGATGATGACGATGACGAAATAGACGAAAAAGGGGAGAAAAGTGAAAAATAAGGAAACCACAAAGGATACAAAAAAAGGAATAATAAAAAAATATATAAAGCTAAGAACTTTAATAATTATAGTAGTACTACTAGCTTTTAATTCCTATGCATGGTTTATCTTTGCAACAAAAGTATCAACGGGAATAACGGCACATGTAACATCTTGGGATGTAACTTTTGTTGTAGGAGAAGATGAAAGCACAACGGAAATCCTTCTAGATGTAGGAAAACTGTATCCGGGAATGGAAACTTATACAAAAGAAATAAAAGCTCAAAATAAAGGAGAATCAAAAGCAAAACTTTCATATATATATAATTCCCTTACAGTACTTGGAAAGCAATATTCTGTAGGAAATGAATATACACAAGAAGAACTAAACAATATAATAGAAAATAATTTCCCTTTTAAAATAAAGGTTTCGATAAACAATGATAATTTAGAAGAACAAAATGGTTATGGACTATTTGTAATTACAATAGAATGGCCTTATGAATCAGGAAATGATGAACTAGACACATTCTGGGGACAACAAGCATACTCATATTATGAGGCAGAACCAGATGAAGCTGGACTAAAATTACATTTAACATTAATAGCCCAACAACAAGTATAAAATAGCTGCTAGAAAAAATTCTAGCAGTATAATTATGTCTTATTGTGTTATTTGAGTAAATGCAACAGTCACTTTTAAAATAGCAGAGCTATTAGTTTGTAAAGTAGAAGCAGTATCGCTTAAATTATCCATAGAAGATGTATTAGGATCATCATTCCACATAACATAAATTCTAATATTTTGGCTCTTTGGTCCGGTCGGCTGATAAAGGGACAGTATTGGTAATTGCACCCTCATAATCTGTAAAAGAAATCTTATCACCACCATCAATTGAATATCCAGTAGCAACAATATCCTTTACTGCACTATCTTCAGATGCAGTGACTGAAACATCATATTTAAAAGAAACATCAACATCGGTCCAGTCAAAATCTAAATCAAAATATCCCTCAGCAGTAGGTGCTATTATATTACTTGCAATATGTTCAGTTCCAGGGAAAATAGGTGTTATGCTTGCTGAAATATCAGAGTTTGTTTTAATAGAAGAATTATTAACAGTTATATTCCACCTAGATATTGGAACAGAAGCATTACCAAATGCTGAACTTAGATATTTTGCATACACTTGATTTATTAAAAATATCAATAAAATTAAACAAATACAAGCTAGTAAAATCAAAATAAATTTTTTAAATATTTTCATATATAACCTCATTTCTATATTGCAATATTATAAAAATATATATTATAATAATTATATATGGATTTTAACATAATATAAAACTTAAATCAATGATATTTACATAAAAAACAGGAGAGATAAAATGGCAAATGATAAAGAAATAAATAAAATTGTTGAAAAAAATAAAATAGCTACAATTGCCGATAAAGGTAAAATAGAACTAGGATCCGAAAAACTAAAAAGAAGAGAAAAAAACATAAGAATAATAAAATTAGGATTGTTAATTATAGCTTTATTTTTAATTATAATATACTTCTTATTAAGATTATTTTATGAAGGAGGAGCATTTACAATTGCATTAGATGAAGATTTAGCAAGAAAAAAAGGCCTTGTAATGTACGAAAGATTAGCAGAAAAAGATGAAAGAAAGATACTAAAAGTAGATGAGTTAGAATTTGTAGACAACATATCTATAAATTGGTTACCAGATAATATTGATACTCAAGGAGAGGGAACACATAATGGAGACAACTATATTGCATATACATTCTATTTGGAAAACAAAGGTGCAGAAGTGATTAACTATTGGTATACAATAAAAGTTGATGATGTTATAAAAAATGTAGACAGAGCAATAAGAGTTATGTTGTTCATAAATGGAGAAAAAGAAGTATATGCAAGGCCTAATGAAACTACAGGAGAGGCAGAAACAGGAACAACAGCTTTTAAATCAGTTGATTGTGTTGTCGAAAAAAGAAGAGAAGCATTTAATCCAGGAGATATAGATAGGTTTACTGTAGTAATTTGGATTGAAGGAGATGACCCAGATTGTGTTGATGCACTAATAGGTGGAATGATGAAAATGCATATGGACATAACAGAAGAACATATAAAGCAATAAACTAAAAACAAACAAAATATTACAAAATGTTACAAAAATTACATTTGTTTTACAAATGTAAGACATATATTGACTTGAGATAGGGAGTGTGGTATCTTAATATTATACGAATGGTATACAAGAAAGAGAGGAAATATAAATGAGTAAAAAAAGCAAAAGAAAAACAAGTTTAAAATCAGCAGTACTATTGCTACTATTAATGGCAATACTATTAGTAACATCATCTTATGCGTGGTTCACAGCAAACCAAACAGTAACAATTAGTTCACTACAAGTAAATGTTAAGGCTTCAAATGGTCTACAAATATCAACAGATGGCAAAACATGGAAATCAATAATAACACAAGAAGATATAAAAGCTGGATATTCAGGAAATACTAACAATATACCAACTGAAATGGTACCAGTTTCTACAATTGGAACTGTAACAGATGGAAAATTAGATATGTATTATGGCTCAGTTGTAACAAATACTGCCGGTGATTTTATATTAACAGCTGAAAAAGATGCAGATGATAAAGGACATTACATAGTATTTGATGTATTCCTAAAAGTTGATGCTGCAACAGATGTATATATGACAGAAGGGTCAAAAGTTGAATATGCTGGAGATACTACACAAGGCCTAGAAAATGCGGCACGTGTTGGATTTATAATTGAAGGAAGTACTGCAGCAACTTCTGGAATTAGCACAATAACAGGACTATCATTAGCTACTGGTACAGCAAAGATTTGGGAGCCAAACTATGACACACACTCAGCTTTAGCTATAACAAATGCTGAAACGAATTATGGACTAGCAGGATTAAAAACTACAGGAGAAAATGCTTTATCATATTATGGAGTTAAAGCAGCTATAACAGAAGATGATAATATAACAGTAAAACAGACATCAACACCATCAGTAAATTTTTTCTCAGCAGTAGATCCAGCATTAAAAACCGTAAATGGATCAACAGCAAGACCAAAATTTGAAAATTTACCAGCAGGAATAACAAAAGTAAGAATATATATGTGGGTTGAAGGACAAGATGTTGACTGCGAAAACGGTGCATCAGGAACAGATATTAAATACACAGTACAATTCTCAACACAAGGGCCACAAGGATAGAATAATAAAAGGGTATCGCAAGGATACTCTTTTTTGATGTTTGAAAGCTAAAAAATAAGCAATAAAACAAAAAATGTAACACAAATGTAACAATTCATAAAAAATGTCGAAAAAAGCCGTAAAATAGCATATTACAGCGATTTTTACTGTCGCAAGACTCTTTGACTTAAAGACCAAAAAATGATATAATAAGCACATCTTAAAGGAGTGGTGATTCAATATGATTTATCCAACAGATATTACAAATCTAAAAACAGATATTGGAGAAAAAATTGGACAAAAGATAATTATTAAAGGTTCTTTAGGAAGAAATAGACCATTTGAAAAAGAAGCAACAATACAAAAAGCATATCCAAGTATTTTCGTGGTTAAATATGATGAAAACCAAAGAAATGTAACATACAGTTACACAGATATACTAACAAGAACTGTAGAACTTCAAGTTTTCAATGGGGAAGAATATAGTTCAATAATTCCATCAGAAGAAGAAATCAAAAAGAGAAAAAGAGAATTTACATTAAGTTAAAATAAAAATTCCTATTTTAGGAATTTTTTTTGTGCCTTGTAATATACATTAAATATGAATAATACGAGGAGGTATAAATATGTCTATAAAATTATCAAAAAATAATTTATGCATAAATCAAATAATTGGGCAAAAGACTGAAAAAATTGTAATAGAAGGAGATGAAATTGTACCAGATGTAAAACCAGATATTCTAAATGTGGTATCTGCAAATGGAAATATCTGCATATATAAAAAAGATGTACAAAATGAAAAAGTGAAGTTAGATGGAAGCGTAAATGTATATGTTATATATATTGCTGACGATGAAAAAGCACAAATGAGAGCACTAAATGCTTGTATAGACTTTTCTAAAACAATAGATATGAAAGAAGTAAAAGCTGGAATGCAGGTAGAATGTAGGACAGAGTTATTAAATATAGAATGTAAAATTCTAAATGGTAGAAAAATAAGTCTAAGAGCCAATACACAAGTAACATTAACTGCATATTCAAAAGGTAATATTGACTACATAAATAAAATAGAAAATGCAAATGATCTACAATTATTAAATGAGAATATTACAATAAACTCGTTATTAGGAAGTGGCACAACTAAAGTATATGCAAAAGATACAGTATCAATAGAAAACACAGACAACTTATCAGAAATAATGAATGTTACAATGACAATTGCAAATAGAGAAAACAAAATTAGTTATAATAAAGTATTAACAAAAGCAGATGCAGTATTTAAAATAACATACCTAACAGATGACAACAGAGTAAATACAGCCAATGTAACAATTCCAATAATGGGATTTATAGATATGCAAGATGTAACTGAAGACAATATTTGTGATGTTTCTTATGAATTAAGAAACATACTAATAAAACCGAACAATGTAGAAGAACACTCAATACATATAGAGGCAGAACTAGAAATTTTATGCTTTATTTATAAAAAACAAGAAGTAAATATGATACAAGACTTATATAGTAAAACAAGGGAATTACAGTACACACAAAAAAATGTCAAAGTAATAAAAAATAAAGAAGAAATCTCTGAAACATTTAATTTCAGAAAACAGGAAAAAATAGATGAAATAAGAGAAAATAAGTTATTTGATGTATCAGCAAGAACATCAATAATAAGTACTCAAATAGAAGATGGGAAAATAATATATCAAGGAGAAATAAACTTAACATTTATGTACCAAGAGCCTACATCTTCAAGAATAGGAGTAAAAAGTTTAGTAGAACCTATCGAATATACTGTTACATCCCCAAACATAACAACCAAAACCAAAATAGATACCAACATCGAAATATTAAAACAAGATTTTATAGTAACAGCAGATAGCAATGTAGAAGTAAAAATAGACTTAAACTTTAGATTAAATCTTGCAAAAGAAAAAGAATTAAGGCTAATTGATAGTATAGATGAATCAAAAGAAAGAAACAGAGAAACATTTAGCATAGTAATATATTACACAAAAGAAGGGGATACATTGTGGAATATTGCTAAAAAATTCGGAAGCACAGTAGATGAAATAGTGAGGGTAAATAACATAGAAAACCCAGATGTAATTATGCTAGGAGAGCAATTATTTATACCAAGATAAGGGATGATTTAATCATCCCTTAAAATATATAGTTCAATTTGCAAAGAAAGGACTCTAGCAAAATGAAAGAAGACAAAATATATTCAAGAACTAGATTTTGCGTTACAAAAAAAGTAACTAAATTTAACAAAAACAAAGTAGGGATTTTTATCAGTTTTGTTTTTGTAATAATCATAGCGATATTTACTTTCTATGTTATAAGAAGTGCAATAAATCCTATAATAGATGAATTGTGTATAGACAAAGCAAAAAACATAGCAACAAAAATTTCAAACGAGGAGGCAACAGTTGTTATGGACCAATATTGTTATGATGATTTGATTACAATAATTAGAGATAACGATGGAAATATAAAAATATTAAAAACAAACACAAAAAATATAAATCAGATAATGTCAGATATACCTGTAAATATGATAGATAAATTCAAACAATCTGAAAATGCTAATATATCACTGTACTTAGGAAGCATATTGGGAACCAAAATCTTCTCGGCAACAGGACCAAAAATAAATATAAAAATTGCAAATGTGGGGAATGTAGATACAAAATTAAAATCAGAATTTACATCTCAAGGAATAAATCAAACACTACATAGAATATATTTGGAGCTTAACTGCGAAATTACCATACTTACTCCATATGATACAATAAAACAGAAAATCGATAATCAAGTACTAATAGCGGAATCAGTAATAGTAGGGGATGTACCATATTCATATTACAATATGAACGGAAAAGGAGAAACAACAATAATACCAGGAGTAGAATAAAAATTCAAAAAAGGTATTACATAAAAATAAAATTTATGATATAATACACATATCGAGTAGCGAAAGCGTAAGTCCAGAGAAAAAAGGACTTGCGTTATTTTTTTGCTAAAAAATAAAAAAGGAGTGTGTAAAATGGAAGAAATACAAAAAAACAAAATGGCAGAAGCACCAATGAAAAAGTTATTATTAAAAATGGGACTGCCAATGATTATTTCTATGGTTCTACAAGCATTATATAATGTCATTGATAGTGTATTTGTAGCAAATATGGGAGAAGAGGGAGCTATTGCAAACCAAGCATTAACATTAGCTTTTCCGATTCAAATTTTAATTATTGCAATAGGGGTAGGAACAGGCATTGGATTAAATGCGTTATTATCTAAAAGTTTAGGAGAGAATAATAAAGAAAAAGTAAATAGAATAGCTGGAAATGGAATATTTTTAAGTATCTGTATATTTATAGCATTTTTGATATTTGGAATATTTGGCTCACAATGGTTTATTTCGTTATTTTCTAACGGTGATATGGAAGTATTAGCAATGGGAACAACATACTTGAAAATTTGTACTTGCTTATCATTAGGTTCAATTGGGTATACTGTGTATGAAAGGTTTTTGCAGGCAACTGGTAAAACAATATTATCAACTATTTCACAGATATCAGGTGCTGTTACAAATATAATTTTAGATTATATATTCATATTTCCGCTAAAGATGGGAGTGGCTGGTGCAGCTTGGGCAACAGTTATAGGACAATTTGTTTCTTTATTTATAGCGATGTTTTTTCACTATACGAAAAACAAAGAAATAAATGGTGATTTAAAATATATAAAACCCGAAATTGGCATAATTAAAGGAATATATAAAATAGGTATTTCTGCTGCGATTATGCAAGCACTACTATCAGTTATGATGGCGGGTATGAATGCAATTCTTGGAGGAGCAAAAGCAAATACTACAATTATTGTTGATTCATTTGGCATTTATTATAAGATACAACAAATAGCATTATTTTCGGCATTTGGACTATCTAATACTATAATTTCAATATTATCTTTTAATTATGGTATGAAAGATAAAGAAAGAATAAATGACTGCATAAGATATGGAATTCTTGATATAACAATTGTGACATTTATTCTAACGATTATTTTTGAAATTTTTGCAAAACCACTATCAGGTTTATTTGCATTATCTGGGGGGACAAGTAAAGAAATTATTGAGGTTTGCACAATTTCTTTAAGAATTGCAAGTATTGGATATATTTTTATGGGCTTTTCTGTTGCTGTGCAAGGAGTATTACAATCACTTGGGTACGCAATAAGGCCATTGGTAATATCTTTGCTAAGACTTATAGTGTTTGTATTCCCAGTAGCATATTTATTCACATTATCTGATAATGTAGCAAATACGGTTTGGTGGACTTTTCCAATAGCGGAAGTTTTAACTTGTACAATTTCGATATTCATACTAAAAAGAACATATAAAGAAAAAATAGCAATACTTGGAGAAAATACAAGCCAAAATATCGTAAATAATAAAATAGTCATTTGTATTTCTAGAGAACATGGAACTGGTGGAAAAGAAATAGCGAGAAGAATAGCAGAAAGGCTCGAATTAAAATTCTTTGGCAAAGAAGAAATTAAAAAATTTGCAATTGCAAATTTTTTAATTGAGAACCAATATAATGATGATGAATTATATAAATTTTATTTATCTTTAGATGCAGAAAAAGATTCAATAATAAAGCAGGCGGAAACAATTAAATTAATTGCTTCTAAATACAATTGTGTAATAGTGGGTAGATGTGCAGATTACATATTAAAAGATGTTCCGGATTTAATAAGAGTATTTTTATATGCACCGAGCGATTATAGAATAAAGAAGATAGAAGAAATGTATAAAGATACTTATACAGAAGCGCGCAAACATATAATTCAATCTGACAAATCAAGAGCTTCATACTATGAAATAATTGCAAATAAAAAATGGGGAGAAAAAGAAAATTATGATATCTGCTTAGATTGCTCTATTGGAAATGATAAGATAATAAATATTATTTGCGAATATATAAAAGAAAGAATAAATAAAAAATAGTTGTATTTTAATACGTATAAAAATCTTATGGTAGAAATATATAAAATATACAAAAAAATCGAAAGTGTTGAAACTTCCGATTTTTTTTGTATATATAAATATTATCTCTTTGAGAATTGTGGAGCTTTTCTAGCTTTTTTAAGACCATATTTCTTTCTTTCCTTTTTACGAGGATCTCTTGTTAAGAATCCGTTTGATTTTAAAACAGGTCTATACTCTAAATTAGCAGCATTTAAAGCTCTTGCTATACCATGACGAACTGCACCAGCTTGACCAGAGAATCCGCCTCCTTTAACTGTTGCTATAACATCAAATTTATCTAATGTATTTGTAGCTGTTAAAGGTTGTTTTACTATAACTCTAAGTGTTTCTTCTCCGAAATATTCTTCTAAGTTTTGACCATTAACTGTAATATTTCCTTTTCCACTCATTAATCTAACTCTAGCAATTGAACTTTTTCTTCTTCCTGTACCATTAAATACTACTTGTTCCTTTTTTGTTCTAGGCATTTCTTATTTCCCTCCTAATTAAAAATTCCATACTTCTGGTTTTTGAGCCATATTTTCATGCTCGCTACCTGCGTATACTCTTAACTTTTTAGCCATTTGTCTTCCTAAGCTATTATGAGGAAGCATACCTGTTACAGCTAAAGTCATCATTTTTTCTGGTTTATTTGCTAACATATCCTTAGCTTGTATTTCTTTCATTCCTCCGATATATGAAGAATGATGTCTATAAATTTTTTGTGTTGCTTTGTGTCCTGTTAAAACTACATCTGCACAATTTATGATAATAACGTGATCACCAACATCCATATTAGGAGTATAAGTAGGTTTGTGTTTTCCTCTTAAAAGTTTAGCAGCTTCTGCAGCAACTCTTCCTAAAGGCTTATTAGCGGCATCAATTATATACCATTTTCTGCTTATTTCATCTTTTTTAATACTATAAGTTGTATTATTCATGGTAAAAAATACCCTCCATTCAAATTTAATTTCTATATATATGAAATCATATAATAAAACTACCGGGGAGAAGCTTTATATATGTCATATTCAATAACGCTATAATATTGTATTACATAATTGGCTAAAAGTCAAGGGAAAATTGAAAAAATGTAGGTACAAAAAGCAAAATGGGGAAAATAAAGAATGTAATAACAAAAATTTATGTTATATGGTCTAATTCTTATGTCAATAATTTTTGAAAATGTCCTAAAAAAATTCAAACATTAACGGGAAAATTT
>CAVFFR010000002.1:0-87685 GCA_963621875.1 Bacteroidaceae bacterium
ATTCTTTTATGTACTGCGTTGCTTTATCATCATAGATGTATTTTTCGTCTACTTTTCTAACCACATCTCTTAATTGTACATTATCTGGTAGATCTTTCGCAAATGCAATGTACTTACATTCTAGGTTATTTTTATACTGTGCTACTTTGTATCTATGATATTCGTCGTTTTCATATTTATTAGTTACAATATATATTTCACCCTTGCTAATATCAGATAATTCTTGTTTAAAATAATCTTGTAAGAAATTAAATTCTTCTCTTTCAAATTCTAGTTCTTCGTCTTCTGTTAGATTAAAATCCATCTTCATTTCTCCATTTTTTATATTATTTTTTTCTAGTTCCTTACTTAGTTCTTTTATAAACTTCTCTACAAAATCATTTTGTTTTATTTTATCAATCACTTTGTTTAAGTTTAATTCCAATACTTTCTCCTTAATATTTATTGTATTAGTTTTGCTTCTCCTGTGCTGTAATTTATTTCGAAATTATCTTGTACATTATATATAAATTTATTAAAAGTTACTCCTTCTTCTTCCACAGATTTTGCTTCTATTTCAACTCCTGATGCAAGTTTATTATCGCCTTTATATATTGGTGTTACTCTATATAAAACATGATAATCCTTGTTTTCTTTATTTTTTAGTTTTACCCAATTTGCAACTATATTTTCATATTCTATCATCGCACTATTCATCTGTGATGTGCCTGTTATTAGATTCTTTTTATTGTTATTTTCATTACCTAATTGCCAAGCTATTAAATGACATCTTTCATATAAATGCTTGCTATTGTTCTCTCCATATAAATATTGAACCCAACCTGTTGGCTTGTAAGAAAGTCCTTCTCTTTTAGTTCCTGCAGGTGGCATTGTAAATTTACAAATGTTTGCAAATGCTACTCCTGCCCTATTTAGCTCATCAAGATTTGAATAATATTCAAAGTCTGTTGTGCTAATATCTTTTTCTTCGAAATATGGCACATCATTATTTATAGTTATAACTGTTGTCCCAGAATACTGCGGTATTTCTTCTATGTTTATGTTGCTATTGGTTTCTGTATTTGTTTGCACAGTTTCATTTGTATTTTCTGGTGTTTTATCTTCTGCTACTATGTTTCCTGCAAGTAATGCTATTAATATAATTATTACTGATATTATTGATTGTTTTAATTTATTTTTCATTTTATTTTTTTCTTTCATCGTTTGCTCCCGCTTAATTATACTCTGTAAATATTTTTTTGTCTAGCAAAATCGTACATCAAATTTCGACTTATAATTTCATTTATAATAATTCAAAAATGAACAAAATTCTGAGAGTATAGAAAAAGTTGTGTAAATAAATCCTTCCGTGATAAAATATAAAATATCAAGGAGGGATTTTTCTATGGGTAAAAAAGTAGAAAAAGAAAAAAATGAAATAGTAGAGGAGTTTTTTAGAAGGAATGATCCCAAAAATATTAAATCCATGAATGATATGTATGCAGCATGGAAAGATTTCTTTGCCCCTGCTTTTCAACAATTGTTGGATGCTGAAATGGAATCTAAAATTGGTTATTCAAAAAATAAAAGAACATATAATACTAATTATCGAAATGGATATTATCCAGAAAGAACTGTAGCAACAGAAATGGGAGATATTCCAGTAAAAGTTCCTAGAGATAGAAATGGAGAAATTGATTCCGATTTAGTGCCTAAGTATTCAAGAACAGCAAATGGCTTTGATGAAAAAGTAATATCTATGTATGCATTAGGAATGTCTGATAAGGACATTCAAGAACAAATAAAGGAGATATTTGGCTGCAATCTTTCACCAGATATGATAAGTGATATAACAGATAAAATTATACCTGAAATACAAGAATGGCAAAAAAGGAAATTAGAAAGTGTATATCCCTAAGACGGAATATCAAAGATGTATAGTTCATCAAATAAGAAACTCTTTAAAGTATGTACCATATACAGATAGAAAAGAACTAGCTAATGATTTAAAAACAGTTTACAAAGCAAGTACAGAAGAATTAGGTTATACTAATTTATTAGAAATAGAAGAGAAATGGAAACACAAATATCCTGGTGCGATTCAGAGTTGGATAGACAACTGGGATGTACTTTCAGTATTTTTTAAATTTTCAGCAGAAATAAGAAAGATAATGCATACAACAAATGCAATAGAAAGCTTAAACAGTACATATAAACGAATAAATCGAAACAGAAATGTATTTCCAACAGACATTTCTTTATTAAAAGTGCTATATCTTTCAACGCTAAAAGCAGAGAAGAAATGGTCTAGAATGGTTGATAAATGGGATTTATGCTTATCTCAATTTAGAATTATGTATGAAGGAAGAATATAAAATAAAGCCTAAAAATAATAGGCTTAAGAAGCAAATTTCTTAAGTCCTATCAAATTTACACAACTTTTTCTAAAGTATTGATTTTTTAGAAAAGTATTATTTAAATAATGTTAATAATAAAATATTAAATTTTTTCAAGTTATCAATCGGAAGGAAATCCGATTTACACAAGATTTTCTATAGGCTCATATTGAAATCTTTGCTTTTATTATTGAATTAATTTTAAATTTCTTTTATATTGTTCTACTGTATACATTTTAATACAGTACATCATCTCCGTTCGTTATATGGTGATGTTGTTTCATCTCCTACATCTCCATTATTATTCAAATAATATTTTTCGCATTTATTACAATATAAATGACTACCATCGGGATGTAAAAACATTAATTTTTCATTACAATTAGGACATAGTTTTTCATTTCTATAATAATCATAAATTGTTACTGCTTCATTTCTAAATTTTGTTGTAAATTCAACATCCCATAAATTTAAGCCACGAATTGTACCATCTTTTTTATTTACATATATAGAGCCTGCTCCATCATCAAAGAACTTTTTGTTTGGCAAACCCGCTTCAAAACACCACCATTCTTCATTCTCAAGTATTTCCATTATAATTTTTCCGCATTCTGATGCTTTACTTTTTGCCTTGTTTATAGCCTCATCTAATGTAATTGGTACAACAGCATTACCATTTATTGTATCATATTCATTTTCACTTGAATTATTATTTTTCTCTTCTATATAATAGTATATTTATCAAATAATTCATCTACATTTGTGCATTTTATAATTTCTTTAGTAAATTCATTAAATAAATCTTTATTTGATGTAAGTTTCTTTAAAAAACTAATTTTTTCTTCTTCACTTATATTAGTCAATTTATTGAAATATTCTTTTAATAAATCTTTCCAAAAAGGATCATTTCCAATAAAAGATTCTATTACTTTCTCTACTGTTTCTGTCATCAAATTTAAATTTTTATCATAATCATAATTACATTTACTACAATTATATATAGGACTATCCTCTCTTAATTCACAACCACCTGCAATATATTTATTTGTATCAATTTCTCCTTTAATTTTTCCATAAATATATTCTTTTAAAATCGAATAACATTTTGGACATCTAATTTTTTCTTTTTCATTTAATTCAAAACCTGTTGTTTTTTTATTTTTTAATAACTCCTCTATTACACTTATTTCTGTTCTTACATTTTCTATACAGTTATTATCATCAATTTGTTTGTCTATTTCTTCTTGTCTTGCTTTTTTCAATTCATCTGAAGATAAATATTTTTGTAAAGCTTCTAGCTCTCTTTCTAATTCATCTACTGAATAATCTTTATATTTATTAAAATATATACCTGGTCCTATAGCCATTTTCTATCGCTCCTTTTTAATATTATTTTTTATAATTCCATACCACCCATATCCATTACAGGCTGTTGTGGGACTTGTCCTTGTATCATTTGGGCATCACCTTGTTCTTGATTTTGCTGTTGTGTTTGAGTTTGCTGTGATTGTTGTTCCTGTTGTTCTCTGTGTTTCCTTGCAATTTTAGCACTTTCTCTCTGTATTCTAGCTTTCTCTTCTGGTTCTAATTCCCATGATTTCTTTTCTCCTGTTTTAGTTTTTGTATTTGGTTGTTGTCGATCTAGGTAAGTTGTATCTTGTGTTCCATCATTTCTTCCTCTAGAAAATCTTGATCTCATTTGATTAAAAAATCGTGAAAATCTATTTTGCCTAGCAGGTAAATTTTCTAAATTTCCGTTTTGTGAATATGTTTGTTGTTGTATCGTTTGGTTATACAAATTATCACTTTCTGTTTGTGTAGAAAAAGATTTCTCATAACTATTGTTTTTTTGTTTTGTTGCTTGTTGTCCTATATCTTTATAACATTCTCTTTCTTTACTTAATAATAAACCTTGCAATACAGTCTTACTTTTTCCATTTTTATCAATAACTCCACTTTGAGCTCCAACTACATATATATCATTTGGATTTAATAAAACTTCTTGTTCTACACTATCATAATCTGATAACTGCGCTATGTATGCTCCTTGAGTTCCTTTTGGAGCATATATTTCCATAACAGTATCATATTCATCATATTTTGCAAAAGAAGATTCATATAATGGAGATGTACTTGTATACCCTTTATTATTCATACTTTTTCCAACATAACTTTGCATATCTACTTGATCATTTGTTTTAATTGCTCTATACAATTTCATTGATTCCGGTAATCTTGCTTTAGACAACCCTTCATCTAAATTTGAAATTGTCTCATCTATATGTTCAAATGAATTCATATCTTTTACAGCTTTACATACTGATGGAGAACAACCTCTTGGCAAATTCATTTCTTGCATATATGAATTTATAATGTCATAATTATTGTAAACTGGTTTATCATAATCTAGTTGTTGTATGACATTACTAATTTCATATATCTGACTTTGACTCATTCCTCTTTCTTGAAGTTTAATTGATAAATCTTGCATAATTCCACTTTGTAATTCTGTTCTAGTTATTGTCCCTCTTTTTACTGATAAAATCATATTACTTCCGTTGCTATATTGATTAATAGCTTTTGCATTTTCTACTGATATGTTATATGAATTTATAGTATCCATAAATCCTTGTATTTCTGATTGATTTACTCCTATTTGTGGTAATTCTTCCATAGTATATCCATCAGCTAATCCTTGCAATACTTTTTGATGATTTCCACTTGAACTAAATACATCTGTTAAATCAGCTTCATTTTGAAATGTAGAATAATTACCATTTAATATTTCATTTATATTTGACTGTGATAATCCTTGGTTTTGTAGCATATTTGTTATTTGTTGCTTTTGCGTTGATGATATTTTTAATTGTTCAATCTCCATATCTTTCTCTCTTTCTTATCTTTTGAGCTTCGTTTCATTTATTCTAAAAACATTTATTACATTTTTTTATAATTTTCAATAGTTTAAAAATATTTTTATTAAAAACCATTATCTAGTAACTTTGAATTCTTTATATATATATATTGCCTCAAATAAATATAATTCAAGACATTTTTCTAATTTTGCAACCACGGTTGCAAAATTATCAAATGTTCTTTATTTCTTCATAATATATCATATAATTCAAATTTTTTCCATTACTTTTTAAAATTAAATATATATCATTTCTTTTAATACTATTTCTTCTGCTCCATTTTTAATATTATTCATTCTTGCAACCCACTCTAATTGATTATTTGCCTTTAGTTCTTCTGTTACATTTTCTTGTTCTGTCATTTGTTTTATTAAAATATCTAACTTTTCTTTACATTCATCTTCAATATTTAGTAAATAACTTTTCAATTTATTATTTAATAACATTTCTGTATATTCTGGTATTGTATATTTCTTCATATAGTTTAGTTTTAATCTACCATACTTTCCTATATTTTCCGTTCTTCTAGCCTTTGGTATTGTTATATTAGGTATATAACAATTTCCAACTAATCTATATTCAATTCCTGTTCTTTCATCTCAAATTTTTCTTTTAATACTTTATTTTCCATAATTTTAAATTCTCCTTTTTCTATTAATTATTAATTTTATTTTTACTAAATTATTGCTAGGAGGAAACCTTTGTTATTACTAAATTTTACTTTTTCGTCATAAGAGAATATTATTGTTACAACTAGTGCTATTAATGTTATTCCGCTTTTTACTTTCTATCATTCTTATTCTTCCTTCTTCTTTCGTTTCTTCTAACTTTTTAGTGTTTTCTTTCTCCATTTTATTCCCCTTTCCATTTGTATATTTTTATTATGAAACAATATGTTTTATAAATCAACTAGTACTTTTGTTTTTATTAAATATGTAATTTAATAAAAATTAGAATCTTCCACAGTTCTTTTTGTTCTAAGTAGTGTCAGATTATCAGTCTTTCTTTCGTCTTTGTTTTTTTTATTTTTTAGTATTGATTTTTCCTTACAGCTATGCTATAAATAAAAGTAGTTGATTTTAATTAAATTACATATTTAATTAAAATTTTTTTTACAAATACAAAAACTAACTTACCATAATCTCATCTGTAAGTTAGTTTTTTAGATTAATTTAATTTCTACAGACTTCTCTCTCATCTATTTAACAAGTATATTGCTAGATTTAAGTACGAAGCAAATAGTGTCCATAGTAGATATGGTATTTGAAGTACTCCTGCTAGTTTGTTGTTTTTAAAGAATTTTATTATCATTATTATAACTAGAATATCAAGCAATATAATCCATAAGAATGCAAATAATCTCCACTTAAATGTAAAGAAAAATATTGACCATAGTGCATTTACAAATAATTGTAGATAATAAATTTTCTTTGTATCTGGGTCAACTAAGTGTTTGCTTTTTAATATTCCATAAGATATTCCCATTAAAATATAAAGAATAGTCCACATTATTGGGAATAGTATACTTGGTGGCGATAACTGTGGTTTTTGTAGGCTGTTATAATCTATTGAACCTGAAATTATTAAACCAACTATACCACCTACTATTACTGGAATTAGTATAGATTTTGCATATATTTTAAATTTTGACATTTCTCTCCCTCCTTTTAATATTTTTATTAGCTTCTAGAAAAAATATACATTATGGTTCTAAAATTTTTCATTTAAAATATAATATTAATAAATTCAGATGAAAGGAGGGTATGATGTTTACATCATACTATATTTATGATTGTTAATACTTCTATTAAATATAATTCTTCTATTTTGAAAAAAGATTTAGATGCGTTAATCTTTAAATATCCATTCTTAAAATTATATACAATTGGATACAGTGTTCTAGGCAAACCTATTTATTCTGTCAAATTAGGCTTTGGCTCAAAGCAAGTTTGTTATTTAGCATCAACACACGCAAACGAGTATATTACTACTACTCTTTTAATGAAGTTTTTAGAGAATATGTGTATTGCTTATTATCAAAATTCAAGTATTTCTGGATATAATGTAAAAAATCTATTAAATAATACTACTATTTATCTTATTCCTTTGGTTAATCCTGATGGCGTTGATTTAGTTAATGGCAATATTTC
Source organism: Bacteroidaceae bacterium (assembly GCA_963621875.1). Lineage (GTDB taxonomy): Bacteria > Bacillota > Clostridia > TANB77 > CAG-508 > CAG-245. Next base: position 7,441 of record CAVFFR010000002.1, read on the forward strand.
TTCTACTTCTAATGCTTATATTTATGCAAAATATATTGCTAGTAAATATCCAAATATTCCTTTTCCTGACGGTTGGAAGGCTAATATTCAAGGTGTAGATTTGAATTTACAATTTCCTGCTGGTTGGGAGAATGCTAAAAAAATAAAATTTGCACAAGGTTATACTTCTCCTGCTCCTCGTGATTTTGTTGGTTTTGGACCTTTAACTGAGCCTGAAGCTCTAGCTGTTTACGATTTTACTTTAGCTCATAATTTTAGACTTATTTTAACTTATCATACACAGGGTAAAGAAATTTATTGGCAATTTAAAGATTATGCTCCTAAGGAAGCTTATGCAATAGGGCAAAAGTTTGCAAGGGTTAGTGGATATACTCTTGCTGATGTACCTTATGAGTCCAGCTTTGCAGGATATAAGGATTGGTTTTTGCAGCAATATAGGCGACCCGGTTATACTATCGAAGCTGGTTCGGGCGAAAATCCTCTTTCTCTTTCTCAATTTAATCAAATTTATAACGATAATATTAGTATATTAATTTTAGGAGCTGTTTTATAACATACAAAAATGGTCAACTACAGAACTGTAACTGACCATTTTATATCTTAGCATTTTTGTATACTATCACTCTTTTCTAAAAAATGTATTATTTTATTTATTATATTTTTTATAAAGTTTTTGTTTTTTATTTCTATTAATTGCATTTCTTGTTTTTGATTATTAATTGTTTCTTCTTGCTGTTTAAATTCTTCGAGCACTTTTTCTCTTTTGTTTATGATGTTTTTCATCATTTTTAAGCTAATTTCTTTGTGCTCTACATCTTTATTTTCTAGTTGCTTATATTTTTCTTCTGCTCTTGCTATACTGTGCTTTATTAGTATTATATTTTCTTCAAGCAATTTCTGATTTTTCTCTATATTGTTCATCTGTTTCTCCATAACTTACATCAATTTATCTACATTTTTCATAAATATAGCTTCATCAATAATGTCTATTACTGCATATACTATCATTATTATTGCTATTGCTATTATTATCGTTGATTTATTGCATATTATATACATTCCAGCTATTAGCGTTATTATTGATAATACCAGCATTGGAATCCAAAATGTTACTCCTACTCCTTTTAGTTTAAATGATATTCCTATTTTCATAATTCCTTCATATGCAATCCAAATTCCTACTATCACTCTAAATATTGTTGTAAATACTTCTGAATAAACAAACATAGCTATACTAAGTAAAATTGCTACTATTCCAATTGCTAATTCGTAATTATATAAGTTTCCATTTCCTTTAAAGGCAAAATAGCTAATTATTTTTTCTATTCCCACAAGCAATACAATTATTGCTAATATAGTTGTTATTGTTTTTTCTACACCTTCTGGATGTGCAAGCATTATTATTCCTAATATTGCAAATGTTATTGCTACAATTATTGAGCTAATTCCTGTTCTTTTTAATATATCTTTCATAATTTTACCTCCATTTTTGTTTCATTGTATCACTACTAAAAAATAAAGTAAAGACAAACTGAGCAATTTTTGCTCAGTTTTATATGCTTCTCATTTCTTTTATCATTATATCTGCAAATACTCCATATCCTTGCGTTGGATCATTTACAAGTACATTTGTTACTGCTCCTATAAATTTTCCTTGTTGTATTATTGGAGCTCCGCTCATTCCTTGTATAATTCCTCCAGTTTTTTCTAGTAACTCCTTGTCAGTTATTTTTATCAACATACTTTTATTGTTTTGATTATTGTTTATATATATTCTTTCTATTTCTATATCATATTCTTTTTTGCTTGAATTTTCTAATTGACAAATTATTTGTGCTGGTCCTTCTTTTATTTCGTTTCTTGTTGCAACTTCTATTTCTTTAGTTAAATCCGCTTCTAAATAATTTTTATTTTTAACAGTTCCATATACACCAAAGTTTGTGTTCTTATAAATTGTTCCAATTGTTTTTCCCTGTTCTATCGTGCCTCTTATTTCTCCTGGATATCCTTTTTTTCCTTTTGTTATTGATACAATATTTGCTGTAACTAATTCTCCATTTGCAATATTTACAATTTCTTCTGTATCTATATCAGAAATTCCGTGTCCTAAGGCCATAAATAAATTTGTTTTTGGCTCATAAAATGTTAGCGTTCCTACACCCGCTGCTGCGTCTCTTACCCATAATCCAATTTTATATGTGTTTTTAGATTTTACTGGTGTAATATCTGCTTGCATAGTTTGTTCATTTCTTAAATATTTTATATTTATCGTATTTCCTTCACTTTTCTCTACTTCTTTTATTAAATCATCTGTGTTTTTAACTGCATTATTATTCACTTCTAGTATGGTATCTCCCTGTTCTATTCCAGAGTTTTCATATGGTTTCTTTTTTTCATTATTATCTGTTTCTATTTGACTCATTCCAACTACTAATACACCTTTTGTATATAATTTCATTCCTATTGCATTTCCTAATGGTACTACTGTTGTTTTTGGTATTACATTTACACTTACTTCTTTTACAGGTATTATTCCAAAAAGATTTAGATTTAAATTACAAGTTCCCTCTGTATTGTTAATTTTTTCTTTATTTATATTATTTGCTGTTAATATCGTTTTGCTATTTTTTGATTTAAAAATTAAACCTGTTGCTATTTTAAAATCTAGATTTTCTCCTTCAAATATTATTATTTTCTTAGGAATAGAGTTTATTGAGCATATATATACATATAATAAAAGTAATACTAATATTATTGTAATTTTGGTAAATTTTTTTCTCATTACTTTTCTCCTTTTGTGCATAATAAAAAATAACAAATAAATTTTTAAAATTTATCTGTTATTATTATGATCAATTATATATTTTTTAAACTTACTTAATTTTCTTTATTGCTCTGTTGAAAGATTAGATTGATATTTCTTTATTAACCAGTTGTAATAATTAAATGGTTCTATTGTTTCTGGTGTTTTATAATCAACTCCGTATGTTTCAACTCTTATTTGTGTTATTACTGGTGGATTTACAGGAACATCTATTCCAGATTCAGCATCATCATCCCTTGTTATAACTTCAACATTTGCAATTTGATCTAATACATCTAATCCTTCTATAACTTTACCAAATCCTGCATAAGCGCCATTTAAATTTTCGTTGTCGTTTGTCAATATAAAGAATTCTGAACCAGCTGAATTATATCCTTCTGTTATTAAAGAAGAATCTTGTCTACCATAATCATTTCTTTCCATTGCAATAACGCCTTTTTCCATTTTTAAGGTATTTTCTCTATATCCGTTTGCTGTAAATTCTCCTTCTATACAGTATTCTTCATCAGCATCTTCATCTACATTCTTTATGTCACTTAATTTTGGCAATTCCATTGATTCTGAATTTTTACTTCCACTTTTTATAAAGTATTCTGGGATTGTTTTATAAAAAGTTAAACCATCATAAAATCCATTGTTTGCAAGTGCTATGAAGTTAGTTACCGTATTGGGTGCATACTCTGGGTATAGTTCTATTTTTATTGTTCCAAAGTTTTCTACTTCTATTGTTGCAATAGGATTTTGAACTTTTTGTGTTATTTTCTTACCATAACCTATTCCTACAAATACTATTCCTACTATAGTTGCTACTATTGCTATTATTAATATTATTTTTAAAAAATTTTTCATTATTTATTTCCTTACCTTTCATTTATATAATTTCATTATCAAATACAAATTGTTCTTGCATTCTTCTTAACGATTGTTTTATCGTTCTTGCTCTAACTTCTCCTATTCCATCAACTTCATCTAATTGCGGAATATCAGCAGCTAGTATGTGTTGGAAAGATTTAAACGATTTTACTAAATTTTCAACTATACTTACAGGCATTCTTGGTATTTTATTTAGTACCCTATATCCTTTTGTATAAACTCCAACCTCGTCATAATTATCAAAATCTTCGTATCCAAGTAACTTTGCAATTACTTGTGATTTCATTAATTCTTCATATGATAGTTTCCTTATATCTTCTAATACTTTATCCGGACTCCTCCTTCTACTTACTACCATATAGTCTTTTATCATTAATAATTCTTCTTGCTCTAAGTCCCCAACTAATTCTTCTAGTTGCATTTCTAGTAATCTTCCGTCTTCTCCTAGTTCGCATATTGCTTTTTGAACTTCATCTACTACATTCATTACCATTTCTGCTCTTTGCACTGCTACTATTACATTTTCAAGTGTTACTATATCATTAAATTCATATTCATTTAAAAGATTTAATTTCCTGTCAAATACATTCATATATTTTTCTACTGTTTGTAATGCTTGATTTGCTTTGGTTATTACTTGTGCAGTGTCTTCTAATACATATCTATAATTGCCTTTAAATATTGTTATTATATTTCTTCTTTGAGATATGCTTATTACTAGATCTCCTGTTTGTTTAGCAGTTCTTTCTGCTGTTCTATGTCTAGTTCCTGTTTCCACTGTTGGAATTGAGGATGAAGGAATTAATTGAGCATTTGCAAATAGAATTTTTTTCAAGTCTGAACTTATTACTATTGCTCCATCCATTTTTGCAAGTTCATAAAGTCTAGCTGGCGAATATTCTACATTAATATTAAATCCACCATCTACTATATCCATAACTTCTTTTCCGTCACCAATTACAATAAGTCCACCAGTTTTTGCTTTTAGAATGTTCTCTAAGCCTTCTCTTATTTGAGTTCCTGGAGCTATCGTCTTTAATACTTCAATAATATCGTTATTGCTCGTTGCCAATCTGCATTCCTCCTAACAAATTTAGTATATAATCATATGTGTGCTTATTTTAATCCTATTTTTTGTAGTGCTTCGTTTATCGTCCTAACACTTATTATATCTATTTTGTAGTCTTCTTTCAATAGTTTTTTATTATTTTCTGGAATTATACACTTTTTAAATCCCATTTTTTCTATTTCTTTTATTCTTTTTTCTATCATATTGACACTTCTAATTTCGCCTGTTAAGCCAACTTCTCCTATTGCAACTACATCATTTGGTATGCTTATGTTTCTAAAACTTGATGCTATTGCTAGGACTGTTCCTAAATCCACCGCTGGTTCTACTAATCTTATTCCACTTACTACATTTAAGTAAACATCTTGTGAACCTAATGGCATACTCGCCTTTTTTTCTAAAACTGCAATTAACATTGTTAATCTGTTATAATCTATTCCGTTTGCCGTTCTTCTTGGTAATCCATAAACACTTGGCGTTGTTAATGCTTGAAGTTCTATTAAAAGTGGTCTTGTTCCTTCCATACTTGCTACTATTATTGAACCTGGCGGGTTGTCTGGTCTATCTGATATTAGTATTTGTGAAGGATTTTTTATTTGTACCATTCCTTCGTTTCTCATTTCAAACATTCCTATTTCGTTTGTTGATCCAAATCTATTTTTTACACTTCTTAAAACTCTATATGAAAAATATCTTTCTCCCTCTAAATATAAAACAGTGTCTACCATGTGTTCTAAAACCCTTGGCCCTGCTATATTACCGTCTTTTGTAACATGTCCAATTATTATTGTTGTAATTCTGTGTCCTTTGCTTATTCTCATTATTCTTGCTGTTATTTCTCTAACTTGACTTACCGTTCCTGCTGCTGATGTAATTTCTCCTGAATACATTGTTTGAATTGAGTCGACTATTACCAGCTTTGGATTCATTGCAAGTATTGTTTCTTCTATTACATCTATATCTGTTTCGCCCAAGAACATTATGTTATTGTTCTTTATTCCTAGTCTATCTGCTCTAATTTTTACTTGTTCTGCTGATTCTTCTCCTGATATGTATAATACTTTCCCATTTCCAGTTATCTTGTCACATAATTCTAATATAAGGGTAGATTTTCCTATTCCTGGCTCTCCTCCTAGTAATACTAGTGACCCACTTACCAGACCTCCACCTAAGACTCTGTTAAGCTCTGCAATTCCTGTATCTATTCTTGATTCATTTTTCCCTACAACTTCATCCAACACTTGTGGTGTTGATTTTTCTTTTATACCTCTGCCTGTTGCTGAAGATTTTGTTTCTACTATTTTTTGTTCAAAAAAAGTATTCCAACTATTGCAAGCTGGACATTTTCCAAGCCATTTCGGCGACTCATATCCACATTCATTACACACAAAGACCGATTTTGCTTTTGCCATTCTTTCTATTCCTTCCTACGGCATAAATTTTATCTTCTATATAATATCAAAAAGTTAGCAATTTTACAACTACTAACTTTTGTTTTCCTTGATTTTACTCTTTTATAATGTTTTTGCACTCTTTGTTTTCTCTGCTTCATTTCCAGCTACATCTGTAACAACTACTTTTATTTGGTAAGTTGTATTAGGTTTTAAATTTTTAAACTTATATTCTTTTTCTGTTGTTACTTCTGATGTTACAGTTTCTGTTTCATTTGTTGCTGTGTATATAATAGTGTCTATTCCACTTTCTTCTTCTGTAACACTTATCTGTACCGTTATGAAATTATTTGTAATTTTGGTGATAGTTATTTCATTTATTATTGGTTCTGTATTATCTTCACTATGTAATACTCCATCTTCTATTGTTTTTTCATCTTTTTTTAAATCTTCTATTTGTTGTAGTCCTTCTTGTTGTGCTTGTTCTATATTTGTTTGGGTATCTCTTGCTTCTTTTACTATTCCTTTGTTGCCAAAACCAGATTTTACTGTTATTCCCGCTAAAATCATTGTAACAACAATGGTTATTACTAGTGCTATTAGCGTTATTCCTTTTTCATTCTTTCTTGCAATGCTATTTTCTTTTTTTATCTTCTGCATTGTTTTATCTCCTTGTTTTTTTATTATATATTTATAATAACACGATAGTATTTATTTTTCAAGATTATTTTGTCGTTTTTTATCCTCAAAGTAAAAAGTAATACAACATCTGTCATATTACTTTTTAGTATTTTTGTATTATCTTGGCCATACTCCCATATTTATTTCTTTACCATATGTTTTATCATCTTTTATTATTATTATCACTTGGTCAGTACCTGCGATATCATCTTCACAGTGAGTTTTTCCTAGTTTTATCAAATAGTCTGCAATACTTTCAGAACGCAAATAATCATATGTTTCAGAATGTTCTATAGTTTCTGTTATATTTATTGTCTCATTGTTATATATTATATATGCTTTTTCAAATGTTGTTGATATATTAGTATCTGCATTCTGTAATAATATAATAGCATTGGTGGGTTCGTCTAGTTCTCTTACTATTTTATATGTATTATCAGCACTAGCTTCAATATTGTTTACTTCTACTTTTTTAGTATATGTTTTACCTGTTACTAAATCTTGTACTTTAAATGTATATGTGCCATTTTCTGTTGCTACATATGAATTGGAGATTTCATTGTCTGGATTTGCTACATTGTAAAATTCTATAGTTTCAGTATCCTTATTATAGTACATGTCAAGTGATTCAAACAAGATTCCGTTTAGTCCTTCTTCACTTGTTTCTACTGCCGTCCAGAAAGCATCTTCTGTTGCCTCTGAAATTATTCCTCGTTTTTCGGCCCAATCTAATGCATCTTGAAATGTTGTGCAATTATTTACCACCTTCATATACGCATTTCTAATTATTTCTTTCTTTTTGTCTTCACTTAGTGAATTTATAAAATTATTAAGTTCTTCTTCTTCTTTTGCTATTGTTGTCAGTCCATCTACAGATGTCACTTTTAGTAATACCATTGACGATTTGTCTGTATCTGATATTTCTATCTCTATTTTGCTTTTACTAATGTTTATTGTTACACTACTATAACTTATTTCTTTTACTATACTTCCATCTTTTTTCTTTATTATAATTAGTTCTTGTTCTCTATCTATTTCGTCCTCTGTTAGTAGCTTTCTAGAAATTAGACTGGCTAGAACTGTATCTGCACTTTCTTGTGCTTGATTTGATTCTTTTTTTATAAAATTGCTTTGTTTCCATAGTCCTATTTCATCTTCTACCTGTGATGCCCTTGTTTCTAATCTAGCATCTTTAGATTTTCCTATAATACCATTATTGTCTAGTACTAAGCTTATGCTTACTCCTGCTAGTATTAAAAGCACTACAATTGTTACCACTAATGCAATTAGCGTAATTCCTCTTTTATTTTTTAATTTTTGATTCATCTTTTTCCTCTCTTTCTTTGGTATTTTAGTGTTTTTTTACACTCCTTTTTCTTTTAGTATGTCATTATTATAAAACATTATGTTTTATAAATCAATGTTATTTAATTTTTTATTAAATATGTTATTTAATAAAAAATCTTAGATGCCGAACTGTCTTATTCTCTAAGGTTATACTGTTTATATGTGTTTATTACTTTTATAATTTTTTGTTTTATACTATTGACTTTTTTCTTACAGTTATGCTATATATAAAGATAGTTAGTTTTAATTAAATAACATATTTAATTAAAACTATTTTCTATCAACATATTAAAGTGGTAAGATAAAAATAGATACCAAAGTCTGCTTTTATCTTACCACTTTACCTATTATTCTATAGCTTTATATATTTCAGAACAGCAAAAAACCAATTTTTCAAGTATTTGTCTTTACTTTTTACATTTCTTATAGTAGAATATGTAAGATTAAATTTTTAAGTAACATATTAAAGGAGTTTTTTATGGCAGGTTTACCCATAGTAGTAAAGTATTTAATAGTATTTTTTGTAAGTATGGTCCCAATTGTTGAGTTAAGAGGAGCTATTCCTATTGCAGAAAGCTTAGGATTAAATATTTTTTTATATTATCCAATTGCAATTTTAGGCAATATGCTTCCAGTTCCAGTTATTTACTGGTTTGCAAGAAAAGTTCTCGAATGGGGTAAAGATAAAAAAGTAATCGGAAAGTTTTTCACTTGGTGTTTAAATAAAGGTGAAAAAGGTGGAGAAAAATTAAAAGCTTCTGCTGGAAATAATGGTATCTTTTGGGCTTTATTAATATTTGTTGGTATTCCATTACCAGGAACAGGTGCTTGGACTGGAACTTTAGCAGCATCATTCTTAAAGCTTGATTTTAGGACAAGTATTACAGCTATTTCTCTTGGCGTTATACTAGCTGGTATTATAATGTCTTTAGGTAGTAAAATTGTATCTATCTTTGGTTGGACAGGTGTTGTGGCCCTTATTGCAGTTTTACTTTTGATACTAGTTGTTTCTATTATTTTAAAGAAGAAAAAAGAAAAAAAGAATGTCGAATAAGCAAAAAGTCCTCTTATCAAACATATAAGAGGATTTTTTATCTAATTTTAATTGAATTCATTGAATCTATTAATTCTATTCTTCTTGGAATTCCTTTCCCAATTTATTTATTGCTTTTGTTTCTATTCTTGACACATATGAACGAGATATTCCCATCATATCAGCAATTTCTTTTTGTGTTTTTGGTTTACCTCCTTCTAATCCAAAACGCAATTTAATAATTGTTCGTTCTCTATCTTTTAAAACATCCTTTACTTTCTGATAAAGTTTCTTAATTTTTATTTTTAAATCGACTTCATCTTCTATATTTTTATCATTACTTTCTATTACTTCTTTAAGTGTAACTGTATTATCATCCTTGTCTTTTCCAATTACATCTTCTAAGTATACTTCTGCTCCGATGTTTTTTAGTTGTTCTTAGATACATTAATATTTCATTATCTATACATCTTGATACATATGTTGAGAGCTTTGTTCCTTTATTTACTTTAAAGCTATTTATTCCTTTTATTAATCCAATGGTACCAATTGAAATTAAATCTTCTTGATCTACATTAGTGCTAGAATATTTTTTTGATATATGAGCAACTAATCTTAAGTTTCGTTCAATTAATATATTTTTAGCTTCTTCATCTCCATTTTCCATTTTCTTTAGATACATTTTTTCTTCTTCACTGCTTAATGGTTCTGGAAATAAATTATTACTCGCTATATATCCAATTGCAAATACTGATGTTTGTAAAAAAGCTAAAAAACCCGTTAATGAGATGGTAAGCATTGCAAGCACCTCCATTTCTTGCTATACCATAATATATGTTATAGCTTTTATGAAAGTGCCTGACCTTAAAAATTTATTTTTTTTCATAATTTTGTTGTTTTGGCATACTTATTTATAAGGTGTTAGAGGTTTATGAGTTTTTTGTATAATCTTGTTATTGGTATTTTAATCGGATTTGGTGCTATTCTGCCAGGTGTTAGCAGTGGTGTTTTTTGTGTTATTTTTGGTATTTATGAGAAATTAGTAGATTCTGTTTTAAATTTGTTTAAGGATTTTAAAAAGAATTTTGTTTTTTTACTTCCAATTGGACTTGGGGCTTTTTTAGGAATTGTTCTCTTTGGAAATATAATAAAATATTTTTTTAATGTGTTTAAATTTCAAGCTTGTTATGTATTTATAGGCTTAATTCTTGGTACTATTCCAGCTTTATTTAAACAAGCAAATTTTGACAAATGTATTCAGTTGAAAAAGCTTTTGCCTCTCATTATATCTTTTAGTATAGGTGTTTTGTTAATTGTATTTGAAAATCATTTTGATTTTAATATTATTATTTCAGATTTTATTTATAATCCTTTTTATTTGATATTTGCAGGATTTATAATGTCTATTGGGATTGTTGTGCCTGGGGTTAGTAATACCATAATTTTGATGTGTCTTGGAGTTTATTCCGAGTATCTTTCTGCTATTGCAAGTGTTAATTTAAGACTTCTTGTTCCTTTGTCAATAGGTGTTTTGCTAGGTAGCATTGTTTGGCTTAAGATTATTAATATTTTATTAAAAAAGTATCATCAGTCTACTTTTTTGGCAATAATAGGATTTACTCTTGGTTCTATTTTTGTACTTTACCCTGGATTTTCCTTTGATTTAACCGGATTAGTTTCAATTATAATCATGCTTGTTTCTCTAGTTCTTTCTTATAAATTGGCTAAATACGAGTAAAGAGCGAGTTCAACTCGCTCTTAGCTTATTTTTTTCTTCTTAATATCCAACCTTGTTTTACTTCGTATGGTATTGTTAGTTTTACTGTTTGTCCAAGTTTTCCCGGATTTACTGTTTCTATTTTTTCTCCTGTTTCACTGTCAAATAGTTCTTTTATTTCAAATTCTTCCGCTTCTATTTTATTTGGTATTATTAATTCTAGTACATCGCCAACTTTTAATTTGTTTTTGATTTCTATTGTTGATATTTCTCCAGCTGGTTTGTCTTCTATTATTTTTCCGCCAAATTCAAAATTAGGATTATATTGTTTTCCTTCATATTCTTGGAAGTCTTTGTTATTTCTATCATTAAAATAGAAAGTTGTAAGTCCTCTTGTTTTTATTTTTTCTAGTTCTTTTAAGTATTTAATATAATCATAATTCTCTGGATCTTTAATATAGTCATCTATTGCATTTCTATACACATTTACTACACTTGCTAAATAGTATTCTGTTTTTAGTCTGCCTTCTATTTTTAAGCTATCTACTCCCATTTCTATTATTTGTGGAACTTCTTTTATTAAGCATAAGTCTTTTGATGATAATATGTATGTTCCATTTTCGTCAGTTTCTACTGGCATTAAGTTTCCTGGATTGTTCTTTTCTTCTAGATACATATTATATGCCCATCTGCAACTTTGAGAGCAATCTCCTAAGTTTGCACTTCTACAAGATAGATATTCACTTAGGAAGCATCTTCCAGAATAAGCCCAACATAATGCTCCGTGTATAAACATTTCTACTTCTAAATCTTTTGGCTTATTCTTCATTATTTCTTCTATTTGATCTTTACTTGTTTCTCTTCCTAATATTACTCTTTTTGCTCCATTGTCATACCAAAATTTTGCACTATGATAACTTACTACATTTGCTTGTGTACTGATATGAACTTCTATATTTGGTGCTATTTGATGTATTTTTTGTATTACCCCTCCGTCAGATGCAATAATACCATCAACTTTAGCTTCATCTAGTTTTTTTACTTGTTTTTCAATTTCTTCATAATTGCTATCCCAAGCATATATATTTAAAGCAGCATAAACTTTTTTGCCTATACTATGAGCATATTTTATTGTGTTAATTAAATCATCATCATCAACTTCTGCTCTGCTTCTTAGTGACAATGATGCAGTTCCACAATATACTGCGTCTGCTCCATACATAAATGCTACTTTTGCTTTTTCAAAAGAACCTGCTGGTGCTAATAATTCCGGTTTCTTCATTCTATTCACTCACCTTTCTTGTTATTGCTAGTCCATCTCCCACTTCTAAAATCTCCGTTTTTAAATGTGGATTTTCTGTAGTTTCTTTTATATATTCTCTTAAATGTGTTACTGCTGTTCTTTGTTTGTGTTTGTTGTAATCACTCATTACATAGCCTTTATATAAAATATTGTCTGCAAATATCACTCCGTCATCTTTTAACATACGAAGTGCTTGTTCTAAGAAAAATGGATATTTTCCTTTTGCAGCGTCTATAAAGACTATATCATATTTTTCATTTAAAGTTGGAAGTATTTCTACTGCATCACCTTCATATAAATTAATTTTGTCTTCTACTCCTACCTTTTTCAAATTTTTTTTACATTCAGCAATTCTTTGTTCATCTCTTTCTATTGTATCTATTTTGCCATTTTCTGATAAATATTCAGAAAAGCACATTGCTGAATATCCTACTGCTGTTCCTATTTCTAATATTTTTTTTGGCTTTTTTTCTATTAAAATCTTAGATATTATTTCTAGTGTGTCATCCATTATTATTGGAATTTTTTCTTCTAATGCTTTTTGTTTTATTTTTAATAGTTCATTTTTATTCATTATTAACCCTCTTTGTAACCTATGTATGGTAAATTTCTTCTAAATCCTTCCTCATCATCAAAGCCATAGCCTATTATAAATTTATTTGGTATTTCAAATCCTAAATAGTCTATTGGAACTTCTATTTCTCTCCTGCTTGGTTTACTAACTAAGACACATAACTTTAAGCTTTTTGGATTTTTAGCTTTTATATGTTCTAGTAAGTAAGACATACTTCTTCCTGTATCAACTATGTCTTCTACTATTAGTACGTCTTTTCCTTCTATAAGTGAATTTGATACATCCGATTTTAGTGTTACTTTTCCTGTACTTTCCGTTCCTTCATAACTTGATATTTTTATAAATGCAAATTGCATTTTTGTTTTCATTTTTAATGTTAATTCTGTTGTAAAAAAAACTGCTCCATTTAATACCGAGAGTATTGTTATTTCCTTTTCTTCATAATCTTTGTCTAATTGCTTTGCTAATTCTACTAATTTTTCTTCAATTTCTTTTTCACTTATTAGTACATTTAAATTCTCCATCTTATGTATCCTCCTTTTATATAAAGTCTATTATACCATCTTTTGGCTAAAAAGAGCAATATATCTTTGTAATTTTGTATATTTTTCCGTGTAGTAAAAGAACAGAAGCACCTATATCTGTGTTTCTGTTCTTTAGTAAATTCATACTTTTTAATTAAAGTGTACTAACCGAGTATTTTAAAATGTTAGGACTACTTTTAGTTATCAACATTTATGCTCTGCTTTTTCTAATAGCAATTATTGCTCCTGTTAATGCAACAACAAATATTGCTACATATACAATTACATTATCTCCAGTAGCTGGGTTTTTTACTTCTTTTTCTACTTTTTCAAGTTCTGCCACTGCATCATTTATAGCTTTTGCATATGCGTCAACTTCTTCTTGCTCAGTTATATCTTTTCCATATACAACATTTTCTATAGCTTCTTCTACTTTTGAAAAGTCTTTGTAATCTTCTTTGTTTAATTTATTAGCAGCATTTATTGCTTCTTCTACTTTTGAGTAATCAGCATCTTTATATTTTACAACATAATTTCCATTATCATCTTCTACAAGTTCTTTGTCAGAATCACTTTCTGGTAATACAACTTTTACTCCTTCTGGAACTGTAATGCTATCTCCTACATCAACTGAATCTGTAATAGTAACTTCTGCTCCTGTTTTTGCATATTTAAGAACTGTAGATGGTGCTGTAACTTTTCCTAAAACATTAATACCATCTGTTTCTTCTAGGCTTTCGTGTGTTTTGCCACCACTTTCATTTAGTAAAGATTTTGTATATTTAAATGTACCACCATTTATTGTAATTGGTGTAACAACTCCTTTATATCCTTCAAATAAGTGCTCTGCTTCAAATATACCATCATTTATTGTAAGTATACCTTTATCTACTGAATCTGCTCCATAGTTTCCTATGAATATGTTTGTTTTGTCGTCACCTGTTGGTGTTAAGAATGTACCACCATTTATAGTTGCAACATTCCAGTTCATTAATGATACTTGTTTTGTATTTTTAAATGTACCATTTTCAATTATTATTTCTCCACCGTCATCATTTTTGATTGTGTTTAATCCACCATCATACATTCCGCTGTAAATAGTAAGTTTTGGAGTAGCTTCGTTTATTCCATCAACATGTCCTTGTCTTGAATTTGTACTTGTATAATTTTGGTAGCCATTTTCAAATAAGCTTGAACCGAAATCATTTGATGTCATATTTGTGTTTTTAGTTTGCATGATACCATGGTTTAATACAACATAAAATGTGTTTTGGTTAACTGTTGTATCAAGTTCTAATGTTGCTCCATCTATTGTAGTATTACCATTGTTATATACTGCTGCATAATTATCTGCAGTATATGAGTTTGTTATAGTGCCATTTCCTGTAATAGTAAGTGTTGCTCCTTTCTCTACAGTTATAACATCTGCATTAAGTCCTGTTGTTGTTTTAATTGTAAAACCATTTAGGTCAAGTGTTAGAGTTGTTCCAGCAGGTACAACATATCCTGCAGTTAAAGTAACATCCTCTGTTAGTTTTATAACGCCGTTGTCAGCTGCCGGCATTGTAGTTGCCGCTTTAGAACTTACTGTAAATACGCTAAACAATAAAGCTATTGCAATAAGTATTCCGCTTAGCATCATAATTTTTCTTTTTGTGCTTTTCATTTAAAATCCTCCTTCGATTTTTTTATAAATTTCTATATATGTCTACATTATATCTCTTAAAATTACAAAATGCAATAGAATTTGTACATTAATTTAAAATTTTGCCTTAGCTTTATAATTTTGTGTATTTTTCTGTTATTTGGTTATACTATTGTTAATATTTGTGGAGGGATTAGTATGGATAATAATATTAATTTAACAATTTTAAATGAAATTAGCAAAGCTGCTAAAATTGGAATGGAATCCATTTCTTTTGTTATACAAAAAGTTGGAGATAAAAATATGAAGGAAAATCTTAGCACACAATATTCCGAGTATGGTAAGATTGTAGCTCGAGTTAATGCAGAATTTAAAAAATACGGTGAAGTTCCTGATGAATCTTCTTTTGGTACAAAGATGATGAGTTATATTGGCACTGAACTTAATACTATAAAAGATAAAAGCAATTCTCATATTGCAGAAATTATGATACAAGGTGGTAATATGGGAATTATAGAGTGTCAAAAGCTTCTTAATCACAACCCACAGTCTGATGAGCATGTTAAAAATATTTTAAATGATTTTGTTACTATGCAAAAAAATAATATAGAAAAAATGAAAATGTTTCTATAAATTTAGCAAGACCTTGAAGTGCATTTCACACTTCAAAGTCTTTTCTAATTTATTTTATATCTTTATAATTGTTATACTTTTTATGTATAATTATAGCAATTAGTGTTATAGTTAAAATACTAACTATTGTTAGTAACATATTAACTCCAGTTTGTGGTAGCTTTCCTTCAGCAACAGTGTTATCTAAAGTGCTTCCAGAAGTAGTGTCTTTTTTAATTACCGTAACATTACAAGTATCTTTGTATTGTCCATCTTCTGTCGAAACAGTAATTATAGCATTTCCTATGCTCTTTGCTGTCACTTTTCCATTTTCAACAGTTGCAACTTTTTCGTCGCTACTTGACCATATAATCTTTGTAGATGTAGACATTCCAGTAAAACTAACTGCTAAAGTTTCACTTTCATTTTCTTTTAAAGATAATTCATTTTTATTTAATTGAATGTCCTCTGTTATTGTTATAGGAGGTTCTTCACTACTAGATAAAGTTTCAAATTTAATTCCATTTTCCTGTGCATATGTTTGAGTTGTTGAACCTTCATATCCATATAATACTAAATTAGAAGATCCATATTCAAAAACACCTGATGAATAAGTAATGTCTGTAGAATAAACTCTTACTTTTTCCAAACTAGAACAAATTCCTAAAGCGCGCATATCAATAGATTTTACATTCTCTGGTATGTCAAACTCTGTAAATCCTGTTTCTTGGAATGTACTATCTTTAATGCTATTAAGTTGTGATGGAATATTTATTGATTTTAATTTACTACATTGTAAAAAAGTTTGAGCATCAAGAAAAGTTAAACTTTCTGGTAATTTTACAGTTTCTAAATTTGTACATCCCACAAATGCTAATAATTCTATTTTTTCAATTCCTTCTTCGATTACAAGATTTTTTATTGTATGCCCATTGGTTGAATTTCTGCTTTCATCAAAAGCGTGTGCTCCAATAGTCACAACATTATATCCATCTATTGTACTTGGAATTGTTAAATCGGTTTCGGAACCGTTATATGCTGTTATGGTAGCATCTCCATTATCATCAATCGTATAAGAAAAATCAGAAGCTCCATATGATTTTATAGCAAATGCAGCAAGTATAAATAAACTTATTAATAAAATTTTACAAATATTCTTTTTCATTATAACACCCTCCATTGTTATTTTATATTACTTTTCTTTTTTTTGCAATATAAATATTTTATTAATCTGGATAATTTATGATATGATCACCCTATAAAATTAATTTATGAAAAGTTCACCCTATGATATAATGGAGGTATGAGAACTGTTATGAATGACAAAGAAGAATTAAAAAAAGCAGTACTAGAAAGTTGTATTAATGGAACTATGACAGTTAAAGTCGCAGCAGACAGGTTGAATTTTTCAGAGTGCTATGTAAAAAAATTGAAAGCGAGGTATAAAAAATATGGTGCTTCATCCATGATGCATGGAAATTGTGGAAAACAACCTAAACACACTATTAGTGCTGATATTAAAAGTAAAATATGGGAAATTTGGAATATTTCAGAACTTGAAGATGGTTTTATTGATGATGCTACTCATCAAGTAACTGGCTTGTATATGTGTGAAAATGAATGTATGCATGGATATTTAGAAGTAACTAGACAAACATTTAAAAACTTTGGTGTACCTTTAGCTCTTTATGCTGATGGCTCTAGTATTTTCTTTCCTAAAGATAAGAAATTAACAATAGAAGAGCAATTAGCAGGTATTACTGAGCCAACCACCCAATATGGTAGAATGATGAAATTTTTAGGTGTAGATTTAATTCATGCTGGCTCTTCCCAAGCTAAAGGAAGAGTTGAAAGATTATGGAATACTTTGCATGATAGACTTAGAACAGAATTTAGAAGATACAATATTACAACGATTGAAGAAGCAAACAAATTCCTTAAAACATATATTCCAAAATTTAATAAAAAATTTGCTATTGAGCCTAAAATTAAAAAAACATCTTTTATGGAATTACCAGAATATGTCATACTAATTTTGTAAATTTTTGTAGGGATAGGAGGGGTTTTATGACTTTGTTAGATGCAACAAGAAAAAGAATAGATGAACTATGCAAAATAAACAATATGAATATAAATCAACTAGCAATAGCTTCTGGAATTAATCCCTCAACTATAAGAAGTATTTTCAAAGTTATTAGAAAAGCTCCATCTTCTGATACAATTTATTATATATGTATTGGTTTTGGAATTTCTATAAAAGATTTTTATGATAGTGAATTATTTGATGATTAAAAGAGAATGATAAAATATTAAAATTTTACCATTCTCTTTTAGTTTTCAATAAAGTTCATTCAAAGGGTCATTCAAAAGTTCATTTTGACCTTTTGAAGTTTTGAGTAATAAATTCATTTTAAGCTACTTTTATTCCTGTATTAATTACTTCTTTTATGAAATAATCTGACTCTTCTTCAAAATCTTTCTTTTTAATTGGGTGTGGTTCTATTCTAGCATCTATGTCCCATGTCATTCCCATTAAATTCGCCATACATTCATATATATCTTCAAAATCATCAGAAATTATTGCAATATCAATATCACTATCTTCATTTTCAGTTCCTTTTGCATAAGAACCAAATAATATAATTGCTGTTATATTATAATGTTTTTTAATTTCTTTTATAAACTCATTTATGCTATTTAAAATTTCTTTATTTATTGTTCTTTCAGCCATTTTCTAACCTCCTTAATATTTTCTATTTGCTCGGTTGTATATTCATCAGTACATTTTTCTTCAAAACTCTTTTTGTAATCATCATATCTAGCACTAATATTAAAAGTATTTATTACTTGTATTCTTTTTCTTATTTCTTCTGGTACTTCTAAATTAGCCTTTTTGTGAAAGCAATATTAAGTTATGAATTTTAGGTGCTATTGGATTTTCTTCATTACTTCTAGCATATAATCCTTTTAATAATTTTTTAACTACTAAATGACCTAAAAATAAACACCATGTATTCTTTTTATTTTTGTATAATACTTCCATTGTCTCGTAATCACTATCAGAACTTTCAAACCAGTAATTCATTAAATCTATATTATTCATAATTTATCATTCCTTCCACTATTATTATAAAAATTTTTTTTCAATATATTAAATTAAAATAAAAACAATCATTTATCACACAATTTACAAGCAGAATATCCATTGTTTATAAGATTTTTTTCTTTTGTTGTAATTTCTTTTATGTATTTAGGGTCAACATTATTTAATACCTTGCAATTTTCTATATGATACTTCTTTGTTTGTGAATTGACTACTAAATCTACATTTTTACTTTGTATTCGTTTCTTTTCTTCTATTGATGTTTTTACTCTTTGTATTGGTTTTATAATACCACGATTGTCTTAATTATACTTCCATCACTATATTTAAACTTAACCTTTTTCTTAATATTATAACAAAATCTACAAAGTGTAAACTCTGTATTTAAACTTTTGGCTTCTATTAATATTCCTGTTGGAATTTGATTTTTTCCCTTATATATTGGAGTTACTCTATACAAAATTTTTATGTATTTTTTACTATTTTCTTTAATATATTGTTCTACATCATTTTCAATATCATTCATAATCTTTTTGTTTAAATCATCTGTTCCTATAAATATATTGTTTTTATCATTCTTTTTAGCTGATAACCTATAAGCAATGCAATGACATCTTTGGAATATTCCAGAATCATTAATTTTTTCTGTCCAACCATGTGGATCAGGATATTTTAAATGTTTTTCTACCATTATTTATAAAGTATATTCACTAATTATTGCTATTGCACCACTTGTTCTATTTAATTCATCTGGTTCAAAATACTTTGGAATTCCTTCTGTTATTTCAAAATCTGCTTTTTTAAAGAAGGGGTTATTATTATTTACTACAGGTGAAAAATCTTCTATTTTGTTAATATCTTTATTTAAAAATTCATTTACAATTTCTTCTCTATTTTTCATTTTTACCTCTTTCACTGTTTTCTTCTAAATCTTCTAATTTGTTTTTTACACTTTTTTTATAGAATCTTTTACATAGTCCACTTCTTCTAAATATTCACCATCTAATATTGGAACATAAAAAGCACCTACTTTATGATTTGCTTCTTGAAGTTCTTTTTGTGTTACATTTGTTCTAGTAACATCTCCATCATAATAGTCTATATAATATTTATTATCTTTTTCATCATAATTAACATGTAGAAATTCTGTGTCATATGAATATTCCAACATAGAATCTTTTATTATATCTTCTAATCTGTTTTGATATTTAGGTGCTAATTCTAATTCATTATATATTTCATCATAAAAATTTTTATCTATTGATATTTTACTTTTAGGATTCTCTAAAGAATTTCGTAATTCATTTATAAAATCGTTGATACTATTATCAACCTCTTTAGTTCTTGTGTTAATTTCATTATTTAATAATCTGTCCATTTTCCTCCTTAATATCTTTTAATTATTTTTAATTTTTATTAGTTAATCAATAATATATCACATTCTTTATAGTATTTCCATAAATTTACATAAATTTTACAAATATTATTTATTTTCCTCTAACCATTTATAAACTTCATCTTCTGCAAGTTTGCCTTTTTTCATTTTATTTACTTTATCTTTAGCATCTTTTTTCCATTTTTCAAATTCTTTTTGAATTACTTTTACATCTTTATTTCTTTGTGCTATCATAAATTTTTGCCTATAGATTCTTCTATAAAGAGCTTGTGTTTCATTATTCTCTAAATTTTTCTTATATTGTTCATTTGCTCCTTTTTCTCTACAAGTAGGGCTTTGGTCTGGATTTGCTAAATCGCAATATATTTCGTTTTGTCTGTAACTTGGTATAAAATATCTGCCACAGTTTAAACAGGTCTTAATTTGCAAATTCTCGTGTCTTACCACTTGATCTAATATTGCAAAACACATACTTGTTAATTTTGTACTTGTATAAAAATTATGGGGTTCTAGTTTAGAATCTTTGTTATTTATTCTTTTTATTAATTCTTGCATTGTTTCATTATGATTATGATTATGTATATTTATGTAATTATCTGTTATAATTTCAATATCTTGTGAATATGTATAAAACTCGCTATCTCTTATGGTATAGGCTACAAATTTAGCAAGTTTATTTTCTTCGCCTTTTAGTTCTTCATTTCCATTCAAATTATATACAAAATCTACACATTTTTTAAAATTATCTTGCCACTCAATAAATGTGTAGCTACCAGTTTCAAATATATCTTTTATAATTTTTCTAAAATTAATATCATCAATATAATCATCATTTTTAAAATAATCATTTGGTGCATAATCTTTTACTAATTCATAACCATAAGCATAAAAGTAATTCGGTAATATGTCAATAGAAAGGAGTAAAAAATGATAGATGTAACAGGTAGCTTACAAATTAAAAATAAAATATATCAAGCAGTTTTAAGTTATAAACAAGATAATAAATGGAAAACAAAATGGGTTTCAACTAAAGTTCCAGCAGTAAAAGGAAATAAAAAACAAGCACAAGCAAAACTAGAAGAAATTAAAAAGAACTTTCAAGAAGAATTAAACAAGACAAATATTGATGATGAAGATATGATATTCATAGATTATATGAAGAAATGGCTTAATAGGCAAAAAGCAAGTATTGAAGAAACAACATATATTGGTTATCACGGTGCTATATACGGAAGAATGACTGATTATTTTCAAGCTAGAAAAGATATTACACTACAAACTATTAAACCAAAGCATATACAAGATTTTTATCAATATTTATTAGATAAAGGACTTTCTGGAAACACAGTAAAACATTATCACGCAAATATTAGAAAAGCTTTACAATATGCTATGAAAACAGATATTATTCCAACTAATCCTGCTGATAAAGTTGATTTACCAAAAATTGAAGAATACAATCCAAATTTCTATACAAGTGATGAAGTTAAAACATTACTTAATGAAGTTATTGGAACAAAATTAGAAATTCCTGTAATGATAGATTGTTTTTATGGCTTTAGGCGAGGCGAAGTAATTGGTTTAAAATGGAGTACTATTGATTTTGAAAAAGACACTATTACAATAAATCATGCCATTACACAATCTAATGGAAAATTGATCATAAGAGATAAAACAAAAACAAAATCTAGTAAAAGAACTTTACCTTTAGAGCCTATTGTAAAATCTTTCTTACTTGAATTAAAAGAAAAGCAAGAAAAGAATAAGGAACTATGTAGAAATAGTTACAATCAAGAATATTTAGAATATATATGTGTTGATAATTGTGGTAATCTTATAAGACCAGACTATGTAACAGAAACATTTTTGAAATTATTAAAGAAAAAGAATTTAAAACAAATTCGTTTTCACGATTTAAGACATACTTGTGCAAGTATTCTTTTAAAGAATGGTGCAAATATGAAAGAAATACAAGCATGGCTTGGACATTCAAATTATAATACTACTGCAAATTTATATGCACATTTAGATACAAGTAGTGTATGTAACACAGGAAAGGTAATAACAAATGTATTTAGTGAAAAAAATGAAGTAACCACTGCCTAACTGCTCCAAATTTTTTAGATGTTTTTTTAGATGCTACTAAAAAAATGCTATTTTTTAGTGCAAATTGTTGTTTGGTGGCTTCAAGTGGAATCGAACCACTGACACGGAGATTTTCAGTCTCCTGCTCTACCAACTGAGCTATGAAGCCATAAGTTTGCACCAAAGATTTTCAGTCCTTTGCTCTACCAACTGAGCTATCAAGGCAATTATTCAATTTTAAATAAAAAAATGGCGACCTGGAACGGGCTCGAACCGTCGACCTCTAGCGTGACAGGCTAGCGTTCTAACCAACTGAACTACCAGGCCGTAAATAAAAAAATTTAGAATGTTCTAAATTTTCTTATAAAGAATGGTGGTCGCTATAGGGCTCGAACCTATGACCCCCTGCTTGTAAGGCAGATGCTCTCCCAGCTGAGCTAAGCGACCATTTCTTTCGACTTTCTTAGTATACTAGAATTTTCTATTTTTGTCAATACTTATTTTAAATTTTTTTAATCTTATTTTAAATTTTTTTAGTCTTTTTTATGTTTATCTTTATAAATTAGTTAGGAGACTAGGAGCCTCCTAACTTTTTTCTATTTTAATACATTCCACTCATATCTGGTGTTTCGTGTCCACCACATTTACAAGCTTTTTCTTCTTTTTTGTCTGTTACTATACTTTCTGTTGTTAATATCATTGCTGCAACTGATGCTGCATTTTGTAATGCACTTCTTGATACTTTTGTTGGATCTACTATTCCTGCTTTTTTCATATCTACATATTCTTCTTTACCAGCATCAAAACCAACTCCAACTGGTGAAGCTTTTACTTTTTCTAATATAACTGCTGGTTCTAGCCCTGCATTTATTGCAATTTGTCTTACTGGTTCTTGTAGTGCTCTAAGGACTATATTGCCACCAAGTTTTTCTTCTTTTTCTAGACTACTTACAAATTTTTCTACTTCTGGTAATATGTTTACAAATGCTGTTCCACCACCTGCAACTATTCCTTCTTCAACAGCTGCTTTTGTTGCTGATAAAGCATCTTCTATTCTTAATTTTTTGTCTTTCATTTCTACTTCTGTTGCAGCTCCTACTCCTATTACTGCAACTCCTCCTGCTATTTTAGCAAGTCTTTCGTGTAGTTGCTCTTTTTCGTATTCGCTCTTTTCTTCTGTTATTTGAGCTTTAAGTTGACCAATTCTGTCTGCTATTTGTTGTTTATCTCCTGAACCATCAACTATTATTGTGTGTTCTTTGTCTGCTTTTATTTGTCTTGCTTTTCCTAATTGCTCTATTTGAACATCTTTTAATTCTAATCCTAAGTCTGATGTTATAACTTCTCCGCCTGTTAATATTGCAATGTCTTGTAGCATTGCTTTTCTCTTATCTCCATAACCTGGTGCTTTAACTACTAAAACATTTATAACACCTCTAAGTTTGTTTAATATAAGTGTTGATAAAGCTTCTTGTTCTATATCATCACATATTATTACTAGTTTTCCAGATTGTTGCATCAAGTTTTCTAGTAATGGTAATATTTCTTGGATATTGCTGATTTTTTTGTCTGTTATTAATATGTATGGATTGTCAACAACTGCTTCCATTTTTTCTGTATCTGTTACCATATATGGAGAAACATATCCTTTGTCAAATTGCATTCCTTCCACTACTGTTAGCTCTGTATTTGATGTTTTTGATTCTTCTATTGTTATAACACCATCACTTGATACCTTTTCCATAGCTTCTGAAATTAGTTCTCCAATTTCGTTGTCATTTGCTGATATGCTTGCAACTCTTGCTATATCTTCTTTTCCAGCTACTTTTGAGCTTATTTTCTTTAACTCATCAACAGCTTTGTCAACAGTTTTACTCATTCCTCTTTTTATTGCCATTGGATCTCCACCGGCTGCAACATTTTTTACGCCTTCTTTTATCATACTTTGAGCTAATACTGTAGCTGTTGTTGTTCCATCTCCTGCTACATCGTTTGTTTTGGTTGATACTTCTTTAACAAGTCTTGCTCCCATATTTTCAAATGGATCTTCTAATTCTATTTCCTTTGCTATTGTAACACCATCATTTGTAATTAGAGGTGCTCCAAATTGTTTATCTAAAACTACATTCCTTCCCTTTGGTCCTAATGTAACCTTAACTGTATCAGCTAATTTATTTACACCGTTTAATAATGATTTTCTGGCATCTTCGCCATATTTAATTTCTTTTGACATACTAATTACCTCCTAATTTTCGCCCAATAGGGACGCCCCTTTTTGGGCGAAGTTAAATTTCCTTGTTTTTTCGCTCCAGTTTCGCCCAAAAAGGGGCGTCCCTATTGGGCGGAAAATTCTTTTATTCTGCTATTGCTAAAATATCTCCTTGCTTTACTATTATAAAGTCTTCTCCTTTGTATTTTATTTCTGTACCAGCATATTTGCTTACTACAACTTTATCTCCTGTTTTTACATACATTTTTATTTCTTTTCCATCTATATTTCCACCAGGTCCTACTGCTATTACTTCTGCTATTTGTGGTTTTTCTTTACTCCCTTCTGTTAAGATAATCCCACTTTTGGTGGTTTCTTCTGCTTTTGTCATTTTTAGGACAACTCTGTCTGCTAATGGTTTTAACATTTTTATTACCTCCTTAAAATTGTAGAGTACTTTTAGCACTCTTTGTTTGCGACTGCTAATAATTTATACCTTTTGGCACTAATTGTCAATATAATTTTTATAATTTCACACAATTTTCACATTTAATTTTATGTATTTAATGTTTTTTTATTACAACTCTTCCAATTTACATAATTTTATTATATAATATATTTAACCATTTTTTGAAGGAGGAATCGCTATGAGCTTCACATTTTGGGATATGTTACCCGGAGCTGTTCTTACAGCAGAGATTTCAAAAATCAGCAATATGCGGCAACGAGCGCTCTTCCTGAGTGTAGCTGATGCACTCGAAGAATATAATTCGAAGAATGATTCTTTTCTTACATTCGGAGAATTTATTCAAATTTATAAGGATAATGCCTCCGAGTAATTCGGAGGCATTATCTTTTTATTCTTCTATTTTTTTCTTTGCTGCTTTTAATAAACCAACAAATAATGGATGTGGTTTATCTGGTCTTGATTTTAATTCTGGATGAAATTGGGAAGCTATAAAGTACAGATGTTTTTTGAGTTCTATTATTTCTACTAGCTCTCCATCTGGTGATGTTCCAGAAAATGTCATTCCATTTTCTTCCATAATTTTTCTGTATTCGTTATTAAATTCATATCTATGTCTATGTCTTTCTGATATTTCTTCTGTTTTATATAGTTTACTTGCTAAGCTAGATTTCTTTAGTATGCAAGGGTATTCCCCAAGTCGCATTGTTCCACCTTTTTTTGTTATGTTTTTCTGCGATTCCATTATATGTATTACTGGATTTTTTGTTTTTTCATCAAATTCTAGTGAGTTCGCATCTTTTATATTAAGTACATCTCTTGCAAATTCTACAACCGCCATTTGCATTCCTAAACAAATTCCCAAGAAAGGTATGTTGTTTTCTCTTGCATATTTTACTGTTTGTATTTTCCCTTCTATTCCTCTTCCTCCAAATCCGCCCGGAACTATTATTCCGTCTATCCCTTGAAGTTTCTCTTTTGCATTTTTGCTTGTGACTGTTTCGCAATCAATAAACTTAATATCTGCTTTTACTCCATTTTCATAAGCTGCGTGTTTTATGCTTTCTACAACTGACAAATATGAGTCTTCTAATTTTACATATTTTCCAACTATTGCAATATTTGCTTTTCTCTTGTTTGAATTTTCATATTTTTCATCTATTTTCTTAAAATGTTCTATCATCTTTTGCCATTCCTCGTTTTTGGCTTTTATATTCTTTAATTTTAAATGTTTGCACACATCAACTGCTAATCCTTCATTTTCTAACATTAATGGCACTTCGTAAAGATTTTTAGCTGTCATATTCGCTATTACATTTTCTGGACGTACATTGCAAAATAGTGCAATTTTTTCTTTTATGTTTTCTGTTATTGGCATCTCTGTTCTACATACTAATATGTCTGGCTTTATTCCTATTGATTGTAATTCTTTTACTGAGTGTTGAGTTGGTTTTGATTTTAGTTCATTTGAACCTGATATATAAGGAAGTAATGTTACATGTATGTATATCACATCTTCTGGATTGTTTTCTATTCCAACTTGTCTGATTGCTTCTAAGAATGGTAAGCTCTCTATATCTCCTACTGTTCCACCTATCTCTGTTATTATAATGTCAGCTCCTGTCTTTGCTAATGAGTATACTTTGTCTTTTATTGCATTTGTTATATGAGGAATTACTTGCACTGTTTTCCCTAAATAATCCCCCCTTCTTTCTTTTTCTAGCACTTCTTGATATATTTTGCCTGTTGATACACTACAATTTTTATTTAAATTAACATCTGTAAATCTTTCATAATGACCTAGATCTAAGTCTGTTTCAGCTCCGTCGTCAGTTACGAAAACTTCTCCATGTTCGTATGGGCTCATTGTTCCTGGATCTACATTTATATAAGGATCAAACTTTTGGTTTGCTACTTTATATCCTCTATTTTTTAATAGTCTTCCTACTGATGCTGCTGTTATTCCTTTCCCTAGTCCTGATACTACTCCCCCTGTTACAAATATGTACTTTGTGTTCATCTCTCATTCCCTCCTTATATATATAAAACAAAAAAATAGGCTAAGTTCCCTAAAAAAAGGGTTTTTTTTTAGCCTATTTCTATTAACTATAATTTATTTTAGCAAATTTTGTTTCGTTTTTCAAGTACTTTTTATTATTTCCACTTAAAACTATTTGCTGTAGATATTACATCTTTCTCTAATATCTGTTCATCATTTAAATTAAAGCTATCCCCTGTAATTATTGCAAGTTTGCCATCTGAGTAAATGTAATAGTAACAACATATTTCTTCTGGGTATTGATTATATTTTAATTTAACCTTTACTGCGTCATATCCATTTGATGTTTGTACTTTTTCAACAGAATATTCTTCTGGTTGTAGTTTTTCTTTTATATATGTTTCTAATTCCGTTTTTAATTCATCTATTGATGTCTCATTTCCACTTTTTGAGTATGTTAAGTTTAACATTGCTGGATACTGAGAATAATCTATTGTATTTGTTGCTTCTTGGTTATCCTCTTTAACAGTTGGAGCACTTATGCTTTTATAAAACACCCATCCTGTTTCTTCACTGTATTCTTGATATGCAACCCAACCTTGTGGTGTTTGAAAACTTAAGTCTGTATTTCCTGTCAGGCTTGAGTCTTCTGTTGAGCTATTTTGAAAAGTAAGTGAAAATGCTAGTACTACTAATATTATAGTAGCAATTATGAACCATACATTGACTTTGTGTTTCTGTTTTTTATCTTGGTCTTCTACACTATAATAGTATTTGCCTTTAACTTTTTTTACAATTCCTGAATTTTTCAGAAAGCTAAAATATATTCTACCACTTTGACCTTCTGTTTCGGCTAATACTTCCTCTTTTGTCATTGTGTTTTCTTTATTTGTTGCATTGTATTTTTCAAATATAGGTTTTATTACTTCTATTGCATCATTTTTTAACTTTTGTTGTTCCTCTTTATTTGAAAAATCTAATGTTATATTTTCTGAATCTGCCAATAACTGTTTCTTTATAGAACTTGTTACAACACTTGCTCCTAATATTGTAAATATTACAGATATGATATAATCTCTTATTATAGCACTAATCCACTCCGAATTTTGATACAATGTTTTTAGATTTTCCATACTTACATAGTATCCATTGTGTTTAAGTAATAATACTGGTATAACTGCAAATGTTATTATTGTTACAACTAAAATAGATATTATCATTATTATCATAGGTAACTTTGTATCCATTTTACCTTTGCACAATTTGTAACCATAAAAAGCCCCTGCTCCTATTATTACAGCTAATAAAGACAATATCATATTTCCATATACATACATTATTACCCACGGAATTGATGCTATTGCTCCACCTAATATTGCCCCCAAAGTTCCCATTATATAACTTGTTTTTTTATTGTTTTCTTCCATTTTATTTCCTTTCATTTTATTGTTTATTTTTATGTGTTTAATATAACATATTTTGAAGTGTTTTTGCAATAATTATTTATTTTTTCATTAAAATAAAAGGCTATATTGAGAAATTTACTTCAAATACAACCTTTTGTATATTTATTGTTTTTTTATTTTTGGTTTTGCTATTAGTGAAGCAATATATCCAAAGAATATTGCTGCTGCAATTCCTCCTGCTGATGCTTCTACTCCTCCTGTGAAAGCTCCTAATAATCCACTTTCTTTTACCGCTTCTATGCTACCTTTTGCAAGATTTGCTCCAAATCCAGTAAGCGGAACTGTTGCTCCTGCTCCTGCGAAATCTATTAAACACTTATACACACCTAATCCACCAAGTATTACTCCTGTTGTTACAAATATTACTAATATTTTTGCTGGAGTCAATTTTGTTTTATCTAATAGTACTTGGCCTATTATACAAATTAATCCTCCTACAACAAAACATTTTAATAATTGCATCCAATCAATGCTTTGTATAAAACTCATAAATTTTAATCTCCTAACTTTAAATTTCTATGGATATTGCGTGCGCAATTCCTGGTATTGTTTCGCCTTGTTGCATACTTGTTGAATTCATTAATGCTCCTGTTGCAATTAGTAATATTTTCTTCATTTTCTTCTCTTTTAATTGTTTATAAAAATATCCCGAAAATATTGTTGCTATACAAGCACATCCACTTCCCCCTGAGTGTGTATCCTGCTTTTGCTTATCAAACATTAATACTCCGCAATCATCATAATTTGCATTTATATTATAGCCTTTTGTTTGAGCCATCTCTTGTAATATTTCTTTTCCTATATATCCTAAATCTCCTGTTATTATTGCATCATAATAGCTTGGTTTTCTTCCTGTATCTTGCAAATGTGTAACTAGGGTATCCAATGCAGCAGGTGCCATTGCTGCTCCCATATTATTTGCGTCTTTTATTCCCATATCAACTATTTTTCCTGGTGTGATATTTGTTATATATGGTCCTTCTCCTGTGCTTGATAAAACTACAGCCCCTGCTCCTGTTACTGTCCACTGTGCTGTTGGAGTTCTCTGTGTTCCTAACTCTAATGGGAATCTAAATTGTTTTTCTGCACTACAAAAGTGACTTGATGTAGCACATATTACATTATTTGCTCCTCCACCTTCTAAAAATACTGAACCCAAACACATACTTTCCACAAATGTTGAACAAGCTCCAAATACTCCAAAATATGGAATGTTAGTATCTCTTAATCCGAAGTCACTTGATATACATTGATTTAATAAATCTCCTGCAAAGCAATAGTCTATATCTGTATTTGATAGATTTGCTCTTGCTATTGCTAAATTTACTGTCTCTTTTATTATTTTGCTTTCTGCTTTTTCCCAAGATTTTTCTCCCCAGAACTCATCTTCTAAGCATTTGTCAAAATATTTTGCCATTGGTCCTTCTGCTTCCTTAGGACCAACTATTGATGCTGTTCCTATAATAACTGGTGGAGAATCAAAACTTATTGTTTGTTTACCTATTTTTTTCAAAGTGTTTCCCTCCTATTTAGAATAATGTTGCAATTATTCCTATGATTACTGATGTTGATATTCCGAATACTAATACAGGTCCTGCTACTGTGAACATTTTGCCACCAACCCCCATAACATAACCTTCTGATTTATACTCTATAGCTGGTGATACTATTGAATTTGCAAATCCTGTAATTGGAACAAGTGAACCTGCTCCTGCAAATTTGCCTATTCTATTGAATATATTTAGACCTGTTAATATTGCTGATAGTGCTATTAGAGCTATTGATGCTACTGTTGATGCTGATGTATTATCCATTCCTCTGTACATACAATAATCTATTATAATTTGTCCTATAGTGCAGATTAAACCTCCTACCCAAAAAGCATTAAAACAGTTTTTTATTATTGGAGAATTAGGTGACTTTTTATCTACATAGTCACTATATTGTTTTTGAGTTTGTATTTGCTCCATAATTACCTCCTAGTTTCTGTCTCTATCTATCATAAATGTTAAATCTAAATCCACATAATATTCACTTATTTTATCTCCATTTATTTTAGCCTTTTGTTCTATAATTTTTACTCCTGTCAGATAATCTAATGTTTTTGACGCTTCTGCAATTGTTTTTACTATTGCATCTTTCCAAGATACTTTTGATGTACCTGTTATCATTAAGTGTTTTTCCATTTAAAATAACCTCCATTTTATTTGCTAAAAATATCTTTTCCTTTTTTAGATAAATTATGCAAAATTTTTAAACATAAAAAAACAACTTCATTTCTGAAGTCGTTTTATTTTAGTCTAAATGTATTACTTATTTTAAAGTAGTATGGTTGAATATTTGTTAATATATCTTTTACCCAAATGATGTTTCCATCATCGTCTTTGTATTTAATATTTGGAAATGTTCTTAATATCTTCTCATCTGAGAACATCGTGTTTGACAATTTTTGTATAACTTTGTTGTCTAAAACTTCTTGGCTTACCATTAAATACTTTTCTTCTTTTAAATTTAGATTATATGTATTTGTAAATCTTGTATAAAATACTTGAAGTCCAAAAGCTGTTATTAATAGATCTAGCATAAGAAGTATTGTTCCCGCAATTGTAGTTATTCCAAATAGTTTCGCTGGTATTTTGTCAATAAATCTTTCTATGTATGGATTTATTAGCCTTATTAGCACAAGTGCTAGTAGCCCCCAGAATATTGTAAATAACAAACATATTCTGCCATTTATATCAAATGGCATATTTGAATAATCCCACCATTTTATATGGAATATCATTTCTCCAACCCAACTGATAATATATTCTACAATTGAGCCTTCAACAGCTCCTGCTAAGAATAATGTCCAATTTCTTTTTTTAAATTTTTGAAGTCCTGGTATCATTACAGCCGCACCTAATCCATAAATGCAACAAAACGGCCCATATAAGCAACTTTGTCTACTTTCTACTACTCCTTTTGTTAGCATTCCGAATATTGTTTCTATTATGAATCCTAAGAAGCTATAAATTATAAAATATGCTAAGATTCTTTTGAATGTTATTTTTACAATTGGATCTTCTACTACTATTCTACTTTGTATTTTTTCTTTTTTCTTTTGCAGGTTTTCTTTTATTTTTATTTTTTCATCTTCTATTTTAGCTTCATCTATCATACCATTCTCCATTATTAGTAATTTTCAAAATATCCATTTACTAGGTATAAGTCATATCTTGCTCTTGCAAGTGCTGTTAAATAATATTTTTGCAAATTTATGCCATTTAGATTTGTAATGTCTACATCGTTGCCATTTTTATCTTTTATTGCACCATATGAATCGCCATAGTCATCTGTAGTTCTTCCAAATTTGTCTATTACTTGCCCTTTTATTATATCATCACTTGTATATGCGTTTGATGCAGTGACTATACAGTCATAGCAAGCTTCATATGGTTGTGGATAATAGTATGCATATTTTCCTTCATCAGCACTAACTCCATAAGCACTCAATAATTGTGAAAGTGCGTTTACATCTTCACCTGTTAAAGATACTGTTCTTCTTTTAAAGTCAATTGCAGAATATGCACCATCTATAGTTAAGGTTCCGTCATTTAGTCCAGTTATCAAAGTTCTACAACCTGGTTGGTGATATTCCTTATTACCAACTGCATCTTTTGATATAATATATATAGAATTATTATTTACACATTCTTTATTTGTATTATTTGTTACAACACAATAATTATTATATAACTTGCTACCAATTGGTAAGCCTTGCATAAATACGACTTCACATATATTATTTTCTATATTCTCCCAATCTTGCTCGGTTAATTTTGGCATTGAGAATGCTATACCAGCCAAACTAGAATGTTGTGAATATGTATTCATTGCTCTTACTAGGTTTGTTTCTATTGTGTATCTTATTACATTCACTCTTTGTTCATTAAATGTAGAACTTGAAAGCATTGGATTTTCGTTTGAAGTATCAAATATTTTTTTGTCTTCTAAATCACTTTGAAATGTTGTTATTTTTTGTCCACTTTCATCCACTGCATCACTTTGTTTTATATTCTTTAGTTTCTCATTTACCCACTTTGTAAAAGTTGCTGCCTCTTTATAATATTTTACTGCACTTGTTGTTATCTGATAATTATCATCTAAATCTTGTATAGTTATAGCAGATGTTATATAGTCTTTTTTATATTGACTACTATATTTAAAGTATTTTTCGTCTCTATTTCCATTCCAATCTTTTTCTTTATAAATTTTCTGATTGTTATATATAACATATTCATATGTATCTTTTGTAGCATTTGAATCATCATCTAGTATAATTATTTGTTCTTCTAACTTTTCTTCTCCATTCACATAATCCAACACTTTTCCATTATCATCAATGTCTTTAGCTTCTTTCAAAGATATTAGATGTCCTGTCTTTGTAACATATTCTCCATCTACTTTTCCTATTATAGTTATTGTATTATCAAGCGTATAATTTACAACAAAATCATATCTATCGCCCTCTCCAACTTTATATCTACAAGAGTATGCAATAAAAGGTTTTAAACCATAATTATATCCTTGACTAGCTGGATCCGTATCTTGAGGATTATAATTGTAATTGTTAGAGTATATATAATATCCATCATATAAAGTAAACAATATTGCAGGAGTATAAGATTTTAAATCTTCTTTTGTATAGCCTTTTACTTCTAAATTTGTTGATAGCGATGTATAAAACACATTAATTGCTGCCTCTATATCCCTTATTTTAGAGTTTGCTATATCAGAAAGATCATTGTTTTGTGTATTTAATTGAAATGCTTTCATAGAATCATGTGTTGCATTAATTAAGTTTGCATTATATGCTGCTTGTAACTCTATTGTCTTCATATGCATACTTATATAATTTGATAATACCAATGATATTGGTACTATTATTATAACAAAAATTATTGCTATATGTTGTAATTTCATATTATTTACCTTTCTATCTAAATAACAGCTTTTGGACTCTTATATTTTACAGTCCTAAAGCTGTTACAATTATACATTATCTATTTTGTACCATTTACAGTAACAATTCCTGCATATTGTACAGCAATTTGATATGTGTCATTTCCCGCTATTCTATAAAAGAAGTTTCTTAGTGTTTGTGCTATTGTAGTATTTGTATTTTTAACTGTTACAGATACTCTATCTCCTTCTTTTAGCGATAGTCTGTGTGTTGTATTGTTTGTATTATTTAATAGGTCTTCTAATTGACTTGTATATAGAGTATAATAAATATTTTCACCTATTTTTGTTTTTTCTGCATTAGTTGTTTTTACTCCAATATTTTCGTCCATTACTTGAACCATCATTTCTACATCAAAGGAGTTACCTGTTGATGTTATAGTTTGAATGTATTTATCAAAATCATCTAATGTTAGTTGTCCTGTTGTCCTAACTTTGTCAACAAAATCAGTAGTAGCTGTTTGCACTGTTAGTTGCGAAATAGTATCTGATTTTTCTGATACAGACATCAAAGGAAAAACAAACATTAGTATTGCAGCTAAAAATATAGCTATTATTGTTACAAAACTATCTCCCATTTTTGTTTCCTTTCTATTTATATAATATTTGCTGTTCTATTTTGTTAGTTTTATTCTCCTTCTTCTTCTGGTAATAAAACATATGTAATTATTTTTTTAGTAGTTGTTTTATTTCCTGTAATTCCTTCGTTTTCATCAGTTTCGCCTTCATCTTCATCCGTTTTATCATTAGCTACTTCTCCAACTATCTCTACAAATTTTCGTTTTTTAAACCTTTCTAATAGTCCAACACTGCTATAATCTATATATTTGACTGCATCTGCTACTTCATCTTCAGCAGTATATTGTGGTTTTAAATATAATCCACCTGATATTATAGCATCTAAATGATTTTTTATATCAGCAGTCCAACATTCTCCTCTTTTAATTTCTTCATCTATATCAAAAGAGCATATTTTTTTGCTTTTTCCTGTATTATTAAAATCATTTGTATAGCTCTGACTCCAATCAATTGTAGGATCCGTAGTTGTTTCGTATATTTCAATAGGATCTCCGACTTCAACTTCGATTAATGTTACTGAATCTCCATTTTCATCAGTAATTGTTTCTCCTTCTTTTATTGAACCATCTCTAAATGTTACTTTGTATCTTTCTTTACTATATTTATATAAAGTAGGAATTATTGTTTCAATTCCTACTATTCTATTTCCTAATGCATCATTATTAGTACTTATACTATAATAATCATAATATTCATAGTATTCTGTTGGATCAGATAGTTTAAGCATCAACTCTGAGGTTTGCCTTGCCTGCGAAAATACATAAATTGTAAGACTTAAAGCTAATACTAACATCATAACCGCAAATGCTAACATTAAAGCTTCTACTGCATTTTCCATATTTTACATTCCTTTTAATTTTATTATCTATAAGCAGAATCAGATGATTGTATTATATAACAATTGGTTATATATCCACTACTACTATATGAGAAAGTTATTTTATAAGTTAATCCTGATTTCAATTTTTTGCTTCCAGTAAATTGATTTTCTGCTACTGTATCTTCTGGATCTTCTACTCCATCTGTAGCTTCTCCTTCTTTTATACTTATTTGTTTAGTATTGTCATCTACATTTGTTCTATTATGGTTTTGAATAATTGCCATAAGTGCTAAAGCATCAGTTCCAGTTCTTACTCCTTCATATTGTAAAAACTCGTCATTATAAGCTTGTACCTTTGTTGGGTCCAAGTTTGTTCCACTTGTTGCACTATTTGCTTGTTGGTATATATACATACCAAGTCCTATTATTAATATTGCTAATAGTATAGCTCCTGCTATAATTAATGCTTTACTTGCATTCTCCATCTTTTATATATTCCTTTCTAATCTATCAGCTCCAGCAATCTGCTGCTCTAGGATTTACAATATGAACCATTGTTATATACCCAGATGTGTTATATGAGAAGCTTATTTTATATGTTAATCCAGACTTAAATTCAGAAGGTGTAGGATTATTTACTTCATCCCAATCAGGATCTTGAACAGTTCCATCAGCATCCCAAGATGTTACTATCAATATTTGTCTAGATGCATCATCAGCATTAACTCTGTTATGATTATTAACTGCACTTACTAATGCTTTTGCGTCTGTTCCTGTTCTTACTCCTTCGTATTGTAAAAATTCTCCATTATATGCTTGTGCCTTTGTTGGGTCTAAGTTTGTTCCTTGTGTTGCACTATTTGCTTGTTGGTATATATACATTCCTAATCCTATTATTAATATTGCTAATAGTATAGCTCCTGCTATAATTAATGCTTTACTTGCATTCTCCATTTTAAAATTCCTCCTTTAATTTTGTTTTTTTATATTTGAATTTATATTTCTTTTGAAATATAAAATATTAATAACTTGATTCTATTTGCTCAAAATACAATTGTTTTACATTTCCTGTTTTTTGGTGATATTCTATATTTGTGCATTTAAAACTAAATGCTCCAAAATTTTGTATAAATCTTTGTATTCCTTGCTTTTCTATTGCTTCCATAGATATGACATCTTCTAATTCTAAAAACTTAATTTTTATTATTATTGAGTCTTTTTCATTATCTATGTAATTGCCTTTTTCGTCTCTTTCTACTGCATTTTTTTCATTATTATCTATTGCTTTGTTTATAAGAGAGATTACATCAGTTCCCAATACTGGTTGTCCATAAAAGCTTTCATATGGTTTATTGTTTTGTGTAATTTCTTCTTTTATTTTTCTTGTATTAAAAATACTGTATGTAATAATAACTATTATTACAAGAAAAATTGATACTATAAATATAATATTTCTTTTCATACTTGCCTTTCTTAATGCAATTATAACATTATGATAATTAATATGCAATCATTATTTTTATTTTTTATTCAATTATTAAATTTTACGGTGCAGGTTTTAATACGACTTTCTTCACTCTTCTACTAGAGTCATCAATTGAAATTTCACATATATATTTTTTCAAAACATAATTTTTAGTACCATCATCTTGAGTTACTTCTTCTCCTGTATTTTGTTTTAAGAAATTTGTATATGCTTCTGAAGATAATGTTTCAAAGTTTTTGTTTCCTTCATTGATAGCCACGGTATTAACAGTTATATATAGTGTTCCTGCCTTTTCCTTTTCTGTTAATGAATCTGTTCCAAAATCATAATTATTGTTATTATCTTTTGCTAAATTAGCTATAGTTATTATATCACTCGCTAAACAAGTATTCTGCCATATCCCTTTTTCATCTATATAACTTTCATATTTTGTAAATTGCACATTAAACTCATCTGTTTCTTTTTGTTTTATTCTCGCAGTTATTTGAGAACCAAAATCGCCAAAAATAGTATATAAATACACAACTA
The DNA here is from genome assembly GCA_963621875.1 of Bacteroidaceae bacterium. Lineage (GTDB taxonomy): Bacteria > Bacillota > Clostridia > TANB77 > CAG-508 > CAG-245. The sequence continues at coordinate 44,175 of CAVFFR010000002.1, forward strand.
ATGATAACATTAAAACTCCTACTAATATTGAAGCTGCCATTAGCAATGCTCTACTTGCATTTTCCACGTTATTTCAGTCCTCCTTGCTTTTAATAATCTGTAAATTTCATCGTTAATACCTTACCGTTACCTGAATCATATTCGATTGTATCATTATATTTAAATGTTTTTCTTGCAAAATCAGTTTGTTCACTTACTAAGTTTTTGTAAGCTTTTATATCTGCAAATAGTTGATCATAGTCGCTTTCTGAAATACTATAATTATGATCTTGTATTGTAGCTTTAAATTTATCCTTATTTGTAACTGGTAATACATTTGCCCAATACGAAACGCTTTTTCCTCCATAATTATTTTTATTTGCAGTTTGTATATCTCCTGACAGATTTTCGTATTTATTATGTAAGTCCTCTGCTGTATATGTGCCACTTTTAAAATATTTTCCATCAATTACGCCTGTGTTTATTGTTACTTCCAGAGTAATTTTTTGATATCCATCTACAGCTTTTCTGGCATTATAATTTAATATTTCATTAGCGAGTGAAAGTAGTTCACTTCCATATACTTTGTCTTTTGTATAAGATTCATAGTTTATATTAAATTTAGAAAGTTGACTTGCTCTTTCATTTTTTTGTTCTATTTCTTTCAGTTCAGCTATTTGGCTATAGCCAAACAACAATGCTGCTAATATCAAAACTCCAATTAATACACTTGCTGCCATTTCTAGTGCTTTTGTTGCATTTTCCATAGACTTATTTCCTTTCTACTATCTCTTCATTGAAGTCATCGTATTAAATGATGATGTCATACTTGTTAATCCTATGAATACTAGTGGAACAATTAGGTATCCAACGAAAAGTGATACCATAGGTGCAAAACCTATTACTTTTCCAATCATTCCCTTCTTAGATATTAATCTTTCGTTTGATTCTTTTCTTCTTGCTTGATAGTATTCTCTTTCTGAATCTAATTCATCAAAAGCTTCTGCAATTGGTATTTTTTCAACTGCTGCTTGCATACTTTCTATTAATCTTATAAATTCTTTATAGTTAATTTCATCTTTCATCTGTTCTAGAGCTTCCCATGGACCACTCTCATAATTGTTTACACATCTTGATATTGGTTCTTTGAATATGTTTGAATATCTTTCCAACCACTCTAATATCATTTCTACATTTACTCTCTCTATTCTCATAAGCATCAATATTATTGTTTGGAATTGCATTACTTCATCTTCCATTTCTAATTTTCTCATTTTTGCTTGGAAGAATAGTAGAGCCACAGGTAAGTTGTACCCGAATACTGCAAATACCATCGCTAAAATCATTTCAAACCAGCTTAAGTATTCACTGTTGACTTGTCTTAGTTTTTTTAGAACTCTCTCTGCTGCTGTTGCTATTTCATCTGATGTACTATTTGCATAGTCTTTTGATTTTTTCATTGCTTTTTCGATATCTGCTTGAGTCGTTTTTGTTTTTCCTTTGAACATATCTAAGAATTTATTATCACTTGCAGTTAGTTCTTCTGCTTTTTTTAGGTCTTTACCAGTCATTTCTCCTACCAAATTGTAAGTTGATGTTGGTTCTGTGTATATGTAATTAAGTTGTATTCTGTGTAATTGTGCAAATATTAGTAATGAAGCTACAAATGTTACTACAGTTAATAAAATTCTTTTCTCATATATCCAATGTATCTTATCTTTTGTTGCCGAATCTTTCATAAGATTCTTCATTTTTCTTCTTTCTTTTGTTCCTTCCTTAGGAATAAACAAATCTACTACTTTTTTTACAAATGGTACTTTATATAGTTTTTCTTCCCAAGGATTATCTGGTTTTGTATTTATTGTTGTTGAGCCATTATCTTTTAGTTTTCTTGTTAATATATAGCATATGAATGTTAATATAACTATTAATATCTGCACTATCATTCCTTGTTTACCATAATAGAATGACTTTGTAAAGGCAAATTGGCTTACAGCCCAATTTTTTATTGGCTCTAGTGCTAGTAGTGGCACTATTGCAATTACTGATAAACTTTGGAATACATAGTTTAATTTATCTCTTTTTAATATTTCTAATTGCATTTCTTGACTTATATTATTTAAGTTTTTCAAATACAAAGAGGTTTTATCTACTGTTCTATCTCCAAATTCTTTAGTTAAATATGATATTCCTGCAAATTCCTTTAAGAAACTGTTTGGCGCTATATCGTAATATTTTTCAAGTTCGCTCTCTGGATCATCAGATATTAGTATTTCGTATATTTTTTCTGCCTGTCTTGACATTTCTGGTGCACTATCACCTTGAGCAACTTGATATATTGCTTCTTCAACCATATTGAATTCATGGTAAGCATGTCTTATTTCTGCAAAGAAGTCTATCTGTTGAACTAATAACTTGTTGTCTATTTTATCAACCATTCCATCAACTAAAGTGTCTATCATAAATAGTTCAAAGATTAATAATATTGATAAAAGTAATGTATTTTTGCTAGTTATAAATATTATTGCTAAGGTTACTGGTATTACTATTAATAAAGCTTTTGTCAATATTTCAGATGTTTGCTTTCTCGTTAAATACTCATCATCAATATTTATAATTTCAAGTCTTCTTCTTATTTTAAATAAGTATCTTTTTATAAAAGGAGATCTTAGGTATTTAACATATAATTTCTGGTATAGTATTTCTTTAGAAAATTTCTGTTCCTTCGTTCCTTTTCTTAATTGTCTAATTTGTACTACGTCTGATGATTGTGCTTTTTTTCTTAGTATAAGATATGCTATTACTATAAAAGCTAACAATGTTGCTATTACAATCATCATATATAATATAATATTCCCTTGCATATTTTAAGCTTTTGCACCTCCTTTTAGATGATGTTTTTTAGGCTTCTTCTTCGATCATATCTGCTTCTCTATGTGCTTCAATTCCCCAATTTTTCTTGACAAATTTTTTGAAATCTTCTGCATCTGTGTCATCCATATTGTCTAACATGGCTTTTATGTTTGCTTCTGATATTGGGTTTGTTAGTACATATGTGCCATCATGATATTCTAATATATTTCTGTATTGGTATAATTCTCTGTTGGTTGTTTTTGCGAAGAACATTGTTGCGTTGTCCATAAATTTTTCTATTTTCTTCTCTGTTGTCTTTTCTTTTCTATAGTCAAATGTATATTCGTTTCTTTCTTCTACTGGTATACATTCTGTTATTCTTTCTATGTATCTTCTTCCTCTGAAGTCTTTTATTAAGTGAATATCAAAGTTTAATACTTGTACAACTTGTTCTTCTGCTGTTCTTTCATCTTTAAACACTCCTGCTCTAAGCATTGAGTTTCTTAGTGCTGTAACTAAGTCTGGGAATGTTTTAGCGTGGTGAGTGAATAATGTAAATTTAGATGCAACCTGTGCTGATTGGATCATCCAAGATGCTACGGGGTCAGTTGCAACCTCACCGATGATGTTAACAGAACCGTCAGTTTTTTTCTGAACGTCCAAGCAGGCTTGTCCAGAAATTGTTTCTGTTTCACGCATTGATAATATGTTTCTTGTAGGGTATATTTTTCTTAAGTGAAGCTCGAATGCAGTTTCTGTTATACGAAGGTTCATTGTTTCGTATATATTTTCTATCATTGCCATAAGCATTGTTGTTTTACCACAACCTTGCTCACCAGTAAGCGATATAATTCTTGCCCCTTTTACTAAGTATTTTAATAAATCTATTGTTTCGTCTTTTCCAGGGAATTTTACTATTTCTTCTAGTGTTGCTCTCTTAACATCGAACTTTCTTACAAAGAATGCCCACGTTTCAGACATACTTGGTCTAACAACAACGACACGGGAACCGTCTTTCATTTCATTGATTTTATAACCATTTGTATCTGATAATTGTCCCGGGTTATTGAATTTGTATATATTCTGACAAACTCTCTTTAACTCTGCTTCTGTTCCAAATGATAGGAACGCAAGTCTTATTGACTTACCATGGAACATTATCCAAATACTATCACAAGCACGAGGTACTTTGTGTTCTACTATTTGTCCTAAATAATCTCCATCTGTTTGTGCTACTTGGCTTAAGAAGCTTTCTGGAAGTCCAGATACACCTCCTGAAATACCATCTATATTCATATCTCTTATTTCATCTATACTGCTATATCCTTTGTAATGTTGATATATTCTTTGTACTACTACATTTAGCTTGTCTTGGAATGTTAATACAAAATTTTCTTTTTCGTATATGTCTGATATTTCTTCTGGGGTTATTACATAACAAGGTTTTGACTCTCCTGCTACATATTTTAACTCATCTAATTTATATTTTTTAATAATTTCAGATAATGCTTCATAGCCAAATTCAGATTTATACATATATAGTATTATATCGAATTTATCTTGAGCTGTTAATAGTGATGGAACATCAAAAGGAATTGCTTTTGATACATTTATTTCATCAACTCCATATTCGTTGAAAAGCATATCGTATATTAATTCCTTAATATACTTCTTGTCATTTATATCTCCATATGTACAACCCTTTAAAGCTTTCTTTAATTCGTATTTTTTGTTCTTTCTTCTTTTTAATTCTTCTTCAGAAAGACCTATATCATATAAGTTTATTTTTGTTATTTCATCTAATCTCTTTTTTACGAATTCCTTCATAACGTCTAGTGTATAAGTTGCATCGTCTACATGTATTTGTTCTTCTACTTCTTCATTTTTCTTTTTAAGTATGAATCTGTAGACAATCATACAAGCCACGCCTATAACAACTACTATTAATATTAGATTAGTTAAATTCATTGTATTTTTCTCCTTTCAATAAGGCTATGTTCTAACTTGCAATTCTTTTAATTTTGATATTATATTTTCACAAGCTTTTTGTGTTTCTTTTATAAATGTTACATTTTTATCTGTTGTATCTGTCATACTTCTATATTTTAAGAAATAGTCTGCTACCTTTCCTTCTGTTGCTGCTTCATTGTACAATGTACTATACGGTATTGCAGATATTTCACTTTTTTCTTTTAGAAATCTTGTAATGTTTTTTATATTGTATTTAGAGCTTTCATCATATTTTCCCATTAATAATATCAAATGGTTAGGATCAAATGGCAGTCCTTTTCGCTGTAGTTCTGCTATTTCATTTAATGCGTTCATTCCTTGTTTCATTGTCATAACAACCACATTTGAAACATTTAAAATTGCTCTTTTATCTTCTTCTTTCATATTTTTATCTATATCTACTATTATTACATTATAGTTTTTATCTGCTACTTTTAATAATTCTGCATAAAATCTCGTCATTTCATTATATGTTGATATATTGCCTGTTGATGGTGACGGTAAAATTTCTAGTCTATCTCTAAATATTGGTTTTGAATAATCTGATACAATATTATTTGAGTTTCTGTTGCTTTGTAGAATTTTTATTAGTCCCTCTATTCCATTGCTTATTCCAGTTTGTCTTGCTGGAAGTCCAATTATATCTTTTAAATTGCTTTCGTTTTTTTGAACCCAAAAGCATTCTTCTACTGTTTTATCCTGAAACCCTGTAGATATTTCTAATACTTTATAATTATGTTCAATAGACATAGAGGTAGCCACTGCTATAGCAGAATAAGTTTGTCCTGTTTCTTTTTTACTGTTATTCCAAAAAGATACTATTGCCATTTTATATACCTCTTTCTAATTGTTTAAATGCTCTCTTTACTTCATTTGATTTTTCTGTATGAGCAATTTCTTCTGTTATGTATATCAAGGCTTGCTTATACCCTGAACTCAATTCTTTATATTTTATTTTAGCAGATCTTTGGTTTCCTATTATAATTTGTTGATCATTGCTATCCATTGGAAAATATATTTTTTCATCTTGCCATTCTATTTTATATCCTAAAGATAAATAGTTTAAATATTCATCTTCTTCTTCAGACATTTCGTTTGAATAGTATATTTTTGTAAGTTGTAATGGCAATTTTATTCCGCTCAATACTTCTAACCCTTTTTTTAACGAAAATAAATCTGATGATGTTACAAAATAGTTTTTCTTTGTATCATAAATTCCAAAGTTATCTAATAAATCAGCTCTGTCCATATCTATTATTATGTAGTCATATGTTAGGGTTGCCTCTTCCGGCATCCCTAAATATCTTTTAATTCCATTATAATCTGTAAATCCAACAGCTACATCTATTCCTTCAAACTCTGTTACATATGACATGGTTGGGCTAATAACTGGAACAATATATTTAGCTTTTTGGTTGACTGTTGCATCTATTATTAACACGGTTTTATTCATTTCTACTAATATTCTAGAAACATATATTAATAAATCTGTTTTATCAAATGTTCCTATAAAGCCTATTTTCTCCATTGTCTCCTCCACTTTTAAGTATTGCTTAATTGCCTGCTAATGCATCCAAATATGATTTTCTTTGTTCTAGTGTTGTTGAAATTTCTTTTGTTGTACCAGATTGTACCCCTGATGTTCTGTCATCTTCTTCTATTGTTGAAATTTCTGAGTCTAGTCTATTTCTAATATATCTGCCATCATCGTTGTATCTATTAATTAAGGCTGCTTTTGCTTCTTGAACAACATTAGGATCTCTGTTAATTAATTGTATTACTTCTGCGTTTGGTGAGTATGTTGGTGTTGCTTTTGTTTGCATTCCTGGTTCTACATATCTTGTAGTATATAACATAGAGCCATTCATTTTGTATGCATCTACTATTGCACTTGCCATAGTAAGAATTTCATCCTCTGTTAATTTTAGCCATATTGTATTTACAGATTCTACTCCACCTATTTCAGGAATTTCTAGTTTTTTCTTTGATAATATAATGTAGTCTTCTCCAGATGGCATTCTTAATCTTACGTCCACATAATCATCAGAAGTAAGTTGACTTGCCAAGCTTATCATATTATATTCTTGTACTCTTAAATCATCTGTAAGTGGATTATCAGATTCTGTTATCATTGCCTCTGTTACAACTGTTCCTTTAGTTAAATCTATTTTTGCAATTGTGTTTTCTGTTATAGCACTTGTTTTTACTGCATTTGTTGGTACTGCACTCTTATCGATAGTTACAGCTGTTAATTTGCTCGAATCTATTGAGTCTCCTGATTTAACATCAGTATTTAACGCATATGTTTTAACTAACATTGCTTCCCTTTCTTTTTCTGCGTCTTTCATTTTATTTAATTGAATTAGTAGGAATCCAACAACTAGTGCCATAATTAAAAATGTTACTAGCATTCCTAATATAAAAGAATTTCTTGCTTTTTTTTGCATTGGGTTTGTAGCCATATTTTTCTCCTCCTATATGTCATAATTTTGACAAATTATATTACTTATCTAATTGTACAACAAAATGTAACAAAAAACAACAGATATTATCTGTTGTAATTCAAGTTTAATTTTTCTGTAATATTTTTGTAATATTTATTTTCTATACCAACCTCTGTTATATCCATAATATCCTCTATTATTTCTATTACAACTACATCCATTATTGTTGTTACATCCACAAGTATTACCATTATCGTTATCATCGTCGTCATCGTCGTTATTTATAACTTCATTAGCACTTAATGTATCAGTTCTTATACGGTTTGCTCTTATGTTGTTTGCTCTTAAATTTCTTATAGTAAGTCCATCATTGTCTATAATTTTGCAAATCAGCTGGACAATACTTGCTGTAATAAATGCTAAAATTGTATACACTATAGCATTTACTAAGAAAGATTCATCAAATGCAGTAAATGCTAATATTAAATAGATTGCGAAAAATGTTGCCGCTACTAAAAATGGACATTTAAGTATTTTTTGGAAAACAACCGCCAATATTATTGTTGCTATTGGTAAAGCAAAAAATAATAATAAATCCATACTAATTACTCCTTTTATCTTTTTTATATATAATATGGATTTATTATTATTTATGTTACTTTTAATTATAATTCACTTCTACAAGGTACAAACCATATGGTGGAAGTGTTTTTCCCGCCCTTTGTCTATTTTTTGATTCTATTATTTCCGATATTTCTTCTGGTTTTATTTTTCCTAGTCCAACATCTAACAATGTTCCTGATATTATTCTAACCATATTGTATAGAAAACCATTTCCAGTAAGCTCTATTATTATTTTTTCTCCTTCTTGTTTTACTATTGCTTTGTAAATAGTTCTAACACTATTCTTAGAACTTGTTCCACTTGATTTAAAAGCTTTAAAATCGTGTTCACCTTCAAAATATTTTGATGCTTGTTCCATTTTTTTAACATCTAATTTGAAGGGATATGAATATTCCAAATTTCTATATATTGCTGTCCCACATTTTGAATTGTTTATTATGTATCTATATGTTTTATGTTTTGCATTATATCTACTATGAAATCTTTCATCAACATCTTCGGCTTCTTTTATTACTATGCTGTTTTTTAATTGTGAATTTATTGCAAGTGGTAGTTTTTCTATTGCTATTTTAGAATTTGTTTTGAAGTTCGCAACTTGCCCAAGTGCGTGAACTCCTGCATCAGTTCTGCCAGAGCCGATTAGGTCAACATCTTCTTTTGTAATATTATAAATGGCCTTTTCTATTTCTCCTTGTATATTTAATTTGTTTGCTTGTTTTTGCCATCCATTATAGCATTTTCCATCATATTCTATTGTTAGTTTTATATTTCTCATTTATTGTAGAAGTTAGAAATAAAATTTAGAAGTCGGAAGTATTCTAACCTCTATCCTCCAACTTCTAACTTCCAACTTGTTTAATTATTTGTTTGTTCTTCTGTAGATTTTTTCTCGTTTTTTATTTTTCTTATATTTTTTAATCTTTTAATTTTGTTTTCTTTTCTGTTTTCTAGTCTATCTGTAACTATATTTTTTATTAATATTTTCTTTAAAGCATCTTCTTTTACATCAGCTATAAGTGTTCCATCTTTTGCTATAGATACTTTTCCAGATTCTTCTGATACTACAATAGCAATTGCATCATATTCTTTTGATATTCCGACAGCTGCTCTATGTCTAGTTCCTAAATCTTTTGATATATCGTTGCTATTGGCTAGTGGTAATATGCAAGCTGCTGCTTCTATTTTATTATTATTTATTATTACAGCTCCATCATGTAGAGGTGTTTTTGGTACAAATATATTTACTAATATTTGTGGTGATATTTCTGAATCCATTTCTATTCCTGTTGCTACAATATCACTTAGACTAATGTCCCTTTGTATTACAATTAGTGCTCCTGTTTTTGTTTTTGCCATCTCTTGTACAGCTATAACTATTTTGTATATGTTTTCTCTTGTTCTTACTTCTAGGTTTTTTTCCATTCCAAAAAAGTTTGTTAGCTTGTTAGTTCCTAGTTGTTCTAGGGCTCTTCTAATCTCTGGTTGGAATATTACAACTAATGCTATAACTCCAGATGGTAAGAACGCTGTTAGTATAGAATGTACTATGTTTAGATTTAGCAATCCACTTATCCATGTTATTAATATAAAGAATATAATTCCTTTTATTAATTGTATTGCTCTTGAATTTTTTGCTAGTTTTAATATTTTTACTATTATGTAAATTACTATTGCTAAGTCTAATATTAATGAAACTAATTTTATTGGATATTGTTGTAATAAACTAAAATACTCAGAAATATCTTTTCCCCATACAGCTACTATATCAGTTATAAAATTTTCTTTCATTTTTTATTCCTTTTCTGTTATATTTTATATTAGTGGAATATGTAATATATTAGTGTTCCACCAACAGCTACTATCATTAATAGTGCAAGTATTGCTGCTGTTATTTTTATAAATATTTTTCCTGCTTCGTGTTTTTTTGCCATAATTCTATCCTCCTATAAAAAACTACTTATATTGTAACATCTTTTTATTATTTTTTCAATATTTCTGCCAATGTTATTATGTACATTGCATGTGACCAGCCTAAACCTATTATCCAGTTTGGCTTCATAGTAGTATTATCTACTTGTTCAGATAACATTCCTAAATTTGTTGCACTTTTGGTAACAAATTCAAAACATTCTAACGCTTTTTTTCTACTTCCCGATTTTAAATAATACATTGCCATCCATAAAGTTGCTATTGGCCAAGGACTTTTTCCTTCCATGTAACTATCTTGTTCAAATCTTAGATATCCACTAGTATAGGTCCTTAATGTTAAGTTTATCTTTTCAACTGTATTTAGCACTTTCTTCTCATTTGGTGATAATAATTCAAAAGGATAAACCGTTCCAATTATACTAACATCCATTTTTTTATCGTTTGTATTTCTGCGTAATATTTTAGTATTTTCATCACAAAGATTTTTTTCTACATATTTTTTTATCTCATTTATTTCGCTTTTTATTTTAAGTGTGTTTTTTGAGATTTGTTCCAATTTTAGTCTATTGTTTTCATATTTGCTTTTTGTTTTTTCATATATTTGTATCATAGCGTTTAATGCCGCATATATGCTTGCCAAAGAATATATATGAATTCCTTCTTCCATTTCCCATAAGTCATAGCTTAAATGTTTATATATTTTATCTGTTTCTTTTCCAGATTTCTTTGCCATTTCTTCTATTTCTTTTTTTACTATATCTTCTTCATCTTTTTTATCAAATATATTGTCTAAATATTTAAATAAGAAGTTTAAAGCATTTTCACACATTTTTAAATTGTTTGATAAAAATTTTTCGTCCTTTGTTTTTAGGTAGTGTTCATATATTCCAAATATTACACTTGATGTTTCATCTATTTGATAGCCCCAGCAAGGTGCTAATGTTCCATCTGTATAAAATCTCTGTTCCCACATTCCATTTGGACTTTGAGTCTTTTTACAAAAATTATCATAAAATTTTTCTGTTTCTTTGTTCATATCTAAAATGTCTAATGCTTTTGTAATAAATACCGCATCTCTTGTCCAACAGTATGAATATCTTCCACTTTTTTCTAGTTTTTCGTCAACTTCGATTGTTGCAGATATTCCACCAGTTTCTTCATTTCTCAATAGTGGAAATAGCAATATGGTTCTCTTATATATATCTTTTACTTTTTGGTTTATCGATTTATTTTGACTGTCATCTATTTTTAGTGAATCGTGTTTACTTAGATAATTATTCCAATATTTTTTAGCTTGTTCATATTCTTTTTTTGAATCTATTTTTTTTAGGTTTGTTATTTTTTCTTCTAGTTCATCTATTGTTTTAAAATTTTTATTTTCTTCTATATAAATATATAATGAAAATTCTACTTTTTCTCCTGGTTGTAGTAATCCTATTGAATAACTTATTGCCGAATCGTTAGACATTCCTATATAATCTTTATCTTGTAATACAGCATCTCTAATGAAATTGTCTACATCATTTAATCTATGTCCATCTATATTTTGTTTTGCAAATGTTACAAAAGAGTATTCGTGATTATATTGTATTAATCCATTTTCGATTATTTTTGCAGATACCATATTATTGGAATTACTAAGTAGTTTTGAACGAGCTATTAATTTTAGGTCTAATTCAATTTTATTGTTATTGGTGAAAGTGTATTTTTTTACTAATATATTGTTTTTTATTGTTACAAAATCTGTTTGTTTTATCTTTATATTAAAATATGTATTTTCTATTTCTGTGTTTAGTATATTCGTTCCTTCTGTATAATATTGTTCATATTTGTTGTTTATATCATCATGCATATATATTATTGCAGAGTCATTTATTTTCATTCCTATATGAAACATATCTAAAAATTGTCTATAATCGACATTTGGATAATACATCCTCAACATTTCGCCTTTACTACTAAAGGTTGATTTTATGTTTTTATTTCCAATTATAGCATCATTAAAAAACTTATTACTCATTAGTTTTTCTCCTCTTTGTTCTCTATTATTTCTACTATTTTTCTTTCAAGTTCTTTTACTCTTTCGTTTATTCTCTTTATTTCTTCATCGTCTTTATCTTGACCAAGCATATCTTCTTTTACTATATTTTTCATATCTTCTATTTCTTCTTGTAATGTTTCCATTCTCTCTAATACTTGTAACCTTAGATATTGTTCATCAACTTTCTTATTGAATCTCTTTTCCATTGATAAGTTATCATCTAATGTGTAGCTTTCTGCATATCCTGGTATTGTAACTGGAATTTGTGTACTCTCTACTAATTTATTTTTTAATATTAATTGTGCATTTGGTTCTCCATGTACTAAGAATATGTGTTTTGGCTTTTTGATAAATGAATAAACAAAGTTTAATAACCATTCTTGGTCAGCGTGTCCTGAGTATGCTTCTATATATTCAACTCTTGCATTTACGCTAAATTCTTCTCCGAATATTTTTACTTTTTTTGCTCCATCCACTATTGATCTTCCAAGTGTTCCTGGTGCTTGGTAGCCAACAAATAATATTGTGCTATTTGGATTCCAAATGTTGTGTTTTAAATGATGTTTTATTCTTCCTACTTCGCACATTCCGCTTGCTGATATTATTACAGATGGCTCATTGCTCTCGTTTAGTGCTTTTGATTCATCTGCTGTTTTTGTGAATTTTAATCCTGGAAATTCTAATGGGTTATCGCCTCTTGCCATTAGTGCTTTTGTTGTATCATCAAATAAATCCATATTTTTCTTAAACACTTCTGTTGCTGATATTGCAAGTGGACTGTCTACATATACTGGTGCTTTCATTAATGTTTCATATTCTTCTAAGAATTTAGGAGATTTATTTTCTGAGTCTTTTATCATATTTAATTCATATAACACTTCTTGTGTTCTTCCAACTGCAAAAGAAGGAATTACTACTGTTCCATTGTGTTCAAGAGTTTCTGTTACTATATCCAAGAATTGTTGTGCTTTGTTTGCAGATTTCATATGTAATCTATCTCCATATGTAGACTCCATTACTAGATAATCTGCATCTTCTATCATTGTTGGCTCTGAAAGTAAAGGTAGATCGTTATTTCCAATGTCTCCTGTAAAAACTGCTTTTACTTCCTTGTCATCTTCTTTTACCCACACTTCAATTATTGCAGACCCTAGCATGTGTCCTGCATCATTAAATCTTACATGTATATTTTCATCTATTTCTATTATTTCATCATATTTTATTGGGCTAAATATTTCTAAACATTTTGTTGCATCTTCTGCTGTATATAGTGGTGGACGTGTTGGAAGTCCTTTTCTTTTTCTTTTCTTGTTCTTCCATTCATTCTCTTGTTCTTGGATATGTCCACTATCAGGTAACATTATGGCACATAAATCGCAAGTTGCTTTTGTAGTGTAAATAGGTCCTTTAAATCCTTCATTATATAATTTAGGAATTCTTCCAGAATGATCAATGTGAGCGTGTGTTAAAAGCATAAAGTCTATTTCGTTTGGATTATATAAAAATGGTGCTTCGTTTTCTAATTCATCTTTTGCCTTTCCTTGATACATTCCACAGTCTACTAAGAATTTCTTTCCTGCTCCTTCTACTAAAAAGTTAGAGCCAGTTACTGTTTTTGCAGCTCCCAAAAAAGTTATATTCATTCGTTTTTCTCCCTTCATCTTTTACCTTTAATAAATACTGGTATTTTTTTATCTAACTTGACATTTAGCTGATTTAAGTTATTTACTATTTCGTTGTCTTTTTCTTGTGCGTCTTTCGCATCATATACATTAATAGTTATGTAATAATTTATTTTATCAATAAGTTTTTCTTTTTTAGTATTTGTTATTTTTATTGCTATTTCTTGCAGTTCTACTATTTTAGTATAGAATATGTTTTTTAAAATTGTGTAACAAAGGCTAGCACTTTCTGAAAAATTTGTTATTAACTCTTTATCTATACCGTTGTCTATTATAACATTCATTGCTTTTTTTAATGGGTCTTGTAGTTCTTCTATATCTTTTATATATTCGTTTTTTGAAATAGGTAATAAACAATAATATCTAAATTTATAAACTATTTTTTCTAGCATTGTTTTATCAGCAATATTTTCTATTTCATCTGTTAATATTTCCAAAAATTCTTTTTGGATATTTATAATGCTTTGTCTTCTTAATTCTTCATTTTCAATGTTGGCAATCACTTTATTTAATAAAGTATATTCATTTTCTATTAAAGTTTTCTGGTTAATAAATTCTCTTGGTTCCAACATTTTATTTTTTTGTTTTAGTTCTTCTAACTTTTGATTTCTTTCTTGTCCTAATATTTTTATAAGATATTTTACACTAAATATTTTATCTTTATTTTCTAATTTCTCATTTCTGCTATAATATTCTTTTTGTAATTTTGTCTTATCATTTATAATTTCATCTAATTGTTTTATTTCATTAGTTATTTTTTTCTTTTCTAGTGTTATTTCATTTAAAAATTTAGTTCTATCATTTACTAATTCTAATTGTGCTTTTTTTATTTTTTGCTGATTAAATATTTCTTTTTTCAAGTCTTCGTCTTGTTCTGCTATTAAAGCTATTATTGTAGCATAAATTTTTTCTTCAAAAAGATACGAATTTATGAGTGTGTTTGAAAATTCGTTCTCATTTATCTTTACATTAGATAAAAGTATGTTTTGGAATATTAAATTTTTGATTATTTCTTCTTCCTTTAATCCGCTATTCCAAGACCAGCCATCAAAATCTCTTATTACTTCACAGTTGTTTATACATCTTGCTTCTAACATAAATTCCTTTATTGCTTTTCCGTAATAAGTTTGTCCCGAATTTTCTTCTATATTTTTTCTTCTTTCCTCATATATTTTTTCTAACGAATATAGTAAATCGTTCTCGTTTGCATATACAAGTATTTCACCTTTTCTTGCATCAATTTTACAAATCTCGTTTATCTCCTCCAAAGGCTTACTTGCTTCTGTTTTTGGCGTTACTATTTTTATTTGTTTGCAATCTTCTTTTACTATATAAAGAATTTTTTCCATAAAGTTTTCTTTTGAATTTGCATTTATTTTTGCAATACTGTAATCTCTATATCCGCTTTCTATTTTGTATAACATACTTAATAATAAATTTTTTACAGATTCATCAAATGGCTTTTCTTCTAGTATTTGTTCTAATCTGTTATTATATTCGTTAGAGCTAATGTTTGAAAATATATTCATAAAACTCTCCCTTTATTCTTGTTCTTGTGTGTTTAATTCCTCCCAATGTTCTTTTGACATTAGAACTTCTCTTGGTTTACTTCCTTGGTATCCAGATATTATTCCTCTTTCTTCCATCTGGTCTATTATTCTTCCTGCTCTTGCATATCCAACTTTAAATCTCCTTTGAATAAATGAGGTTGATGCTTGCCCTGTTTCTATTACTGTTTGTATTGCTTCATTTAGTAATGGATCTGTTTCATCATCATCCATTATTCCTTCATCTATTTCTTTGTCTGTGCAGTTTGCTTTTTCTATGTATTCTGTAATGTCGTCTCTGTATGTTGTCTCTCCATTAGATTTTAAGAAATCTACTATTTTTTCTACTTCCTTATCAGATACAAATGCACCTTGTACCCTTACAGGTTTTGGAGCTCCTGTTGGGAAGAATAGCATATCTCCCTTTCCTAATAATTTTTCTGCTCCTACTTGATCTAATATTGTTCTAGAGTCTATTTGAGATGATACGGCAAATGCAATTCTTGATGGTATGTTTGCTTTTATTAGACCTGTGATTACATCTACAGATGGTCTTTGCGTTGCTATTACTAAGTGCATTCCTGCTGCTCTTGCTTTTTGTGCTAATCTACAGATTGCACTTTCTACATCATTTTTTGCAACCATCATTAAATCTGCAAGTTCATCTATAATTATTACTATATGTGGTAATTTTCCTAATGTATCTTCTTTTTCTACTGCATCATTGTATCCTGCTAAATCTCTAACTCCTTTTGCAGCAAATTTTGTGTATCTATTTTCCATTTCTTGCACCGCCCAAGCTAATGCTCCTGCTGCTTTCTTTGGATCAGTTACTACTGGAATCAACAAATGTGGTATTCCATTGTATACAGAAAGTTCAACTATTTTTGGATCTACCATTATTAGTTTTACATCGCTTGGTTTTGCTTTGTATATGATACTTGTTATTAATGTATTTATACAAACACTTTTACCAGATCCTGTTGCACCAGCTATCATAACGTGTGGCATTTTTGCAATATCTGTTACTATTTCTTCCCCAGATACATCTTTTCCAAGTGCAAATGCAAGCTTTGATTTGTGCATTTTAAAACTGTCTGTATCGAGTATATCTCTTAAGTGAACTACTTCACTTTCTTCGTTTGGTACTTCTATTCCAACTGCTTGTTTTCCAGGAATTGGTGCTTCTATTCTTATCGTTTTTGCAGCTAGGTTAAGTGCTATATCGTCTGCTAAATTTGCTATTTTACTTACACGAACTCCCTCTGATGGCTTTAACTCATATCTCGTAATTGCAGGTCCTACCGATACGTGTTCTACTTTTGCAACTACTCCAAAGTTGTATAGTGTTTTTTGTAATTTAGATGCTGTTTCTGTTAAAGCTCTACTATTTCCTTTTCCGCTTTTTTTATCTCCTTCTTTTAAAAGTGTTAGAGGTGGGAATTCATAGTTTTCGTCTTCAACTGTTATTGTATGTTCTAATTGTAAAACTTGTTTTGTTTCATCTTCTTTTGCTTTTTCTTGAGTTTTAAATAATGGGTCTTCTATAAATTCTGGTGCTTGTTTTTCTTCTTTTTTGTTTTTCTTAAATAATTTTTCCTCTTTATCTATGTTAAATAATTTTCCTTTTGTTGACTCTGCATTATTTAAGTTAATTTTTAATTGCTCAACATCAAGAGCAGCTTGCTCTTTTTCTAATTTTTCTCTTAATCTTTTTTCTTTTTTGGTTTCCTTTTTCTCTTTTTTATCTTCTTCTAATATTCTTTCTTCGGTTTCTTTTCTCTCTTTTACTCCTTCTACTGCTTCTGATATTTTATTTGCTAAGTCTATTCCGAACATTGATACTACTAATGCTATAAGTCCGCCTATTGCTAGTACTACTGTTCCTGTTTTATCCATTAGTTTTATTAAAGGTATTGTAATAATTGTAGAAGCCGCTCCGCCACCAGAGCCTGTCTCTGCTCCTAAATTATAAAACTGTTGCATTATATCTTGCATTGATTTATTTTCTAATGTTACTTGACCTTTTTTTATTGCGTAAACATTCATAATTATTGCTATGCAAAGTAGCATTAATGCAAATTGGACAATTTTGCTCATCCAAGCAGTTTCTTTTTGGCAAGCAATATATATTGCAACAATAAAGATTCCTATAGGCAAAATGTACTCAACATATCCCATTATTCCACCTAAAAATGGACTTAATGTCTCTCCTATTACACCCGATTTTGAATATATTAGTACTCCCATTAGTATGCTTACTAATATCAGCACTACAACTACTAATGTTACATCTTGTTTCTTTTTCTTTCTTCCTCTTTTTGCCATTTGTTCCTCCTAAAGTTTATATAGTTAATTAGTTACATATTTACACGTTTACATTGTATACCAAAACAAAAAAAAAGTACATAGAATTTAATAAATTTTACATACTTTTTTGCTATTTATTTTACTTCTTTTCTATTGTTTTCTATTACTTTTAAAGCATCTTCTAATGTTACTTGAACTCCTGCTAAAATATTATCTGCATAAACTTTTGTTCCATTAGATATTTCTCTTGCCATATCATTTGCATTTTCTATTATTTTATTTTTTTGTTCATATGCTTTTTTTGTAATTTCGTGTTCATCAATCATTGATATTATTCTATTCTCTGCTTCTTTCACTATTTCTGCTGCTTCTTCGTTCGCTTTACTAATTATTCTGTCATGTTCTTCTTTTATTACCTTTGCTTGTTTTAATTCTTCTGGTAATTTAAGCCTTATTTCTTTAATAATCTCTAATAGCTCTCCTTTGTCAAGCATCGCTTTGTGAGTAAAAGGTAGTTCTTTACTGTTTTCTAGCATATCTTCTATAGTTTCTAATAATGTAAAAATTTCCATCATTTCCCCTTTCATTTAAGAAATATTAAAGATGCTCTTCCATATTTTCTTAAATCATACATTTCATAATTTATATTTTTATTCTTAATTTCTTCTAAATATTTTTCTGGTTCATCAGTTTCTACGATTAGTTTTCCACAGTTTTTCAACAATTGAGTATTATTTATCTGTTTTATTGCTTCTATTGCTAAATCCATTTTATATGGTGGGTCTAAAAATATTATATCAAATTGCACATTTTGTAAATTTTTAAGACATTCTTTATAATCTTTATTGTATACAATGGCTTTTTGCTCTAAATGTGTTTTTTGCAAATTTTTCTTTATCATTTCCACAGCTTTTGGATTATTATCGCATATATATGCCTTACTTGCTCCTCTGCTTAAAAATTCTATTGCAATTGCCCCACTTCCAGCAAATAAATCTAACACAACAGCATCTTCTATGTCATTTTGGATTATATTGAATAATGACTCTTTAACTCTATCCAAAGTTGGTCTTGTATGTATATCTTCTATTGAATGAAGTAGCGTGCCTCTTGCACTTCCACTTATAACTCTCATAAGTATTCCTCCAAATATATTTTGACAGATGCTATTCCAACTTTATATTATATATTTTATATGTTTTTTTTCAGATGTCAAGGTTTATAATGTAATTGTAACATACATTTAATAGTGCTGTAACATTCTCTGACATTTTGCAATTATTTTATAATAATTAATACGCCAAAAAGACTTGGCAAAATGCCAAATCTTTTTTTGCTTTCGTTCTTTTATATTTTTTGCTTTAGCTTCTTAATCTTGATCTTTATTAATATCTTTTATTAGTTCTAGTTGTGATATTAATAAAGATTCCATTTTTGCTTTGTATACATCAAATTGCTTTTGTATATCTTCAAGTTCCTTTTGTTTTATGGTTATCTGTTGTTCAAGCGCTATTAATGATTGTCTTGCATCAGACTCTGCATTTTTAATTAGTTGGTCCGCTTGTTGTTTTGCAACATTTTTTATATCTTCTGCTGTTGATTGAGCTATTATCAATGTATTATTTAATGTTCCTTCTATAGATTTATAATGTTCCAATTTTCCTTCTAGTTCTGTTATTCTGTCTTGGTTTTCATTTTTTTCTTTATATAATTTTTCATAACAAGCTGTTAGTTCGTCTAAAAACTCGTCCACTTCTTCTACGCTGTAGCCATTCATCATTTGTTTTGAAAACTTTTTGTTCTCAATCTCTAATGGTGTAATCATATTTATTCCCCCTGATTTATAAGATTAGTTATTTGCAGAATTTTTTAGCCAAGATACTGATAGTTTATTTTTTATTTCTTCTCTTGCCATTTCATTTGTTATCTCATAATTAAATGGAGCTATTAAAAAGATAGAGTTTGATACTTTTTGGATGTGTCCATCTAGTGCGTGTACTGCACCACTAACAACATCTATAATTCTTCTTGCAACATCTTTGTTTACATACTCTAAATTTACTATTACAGATTGTTTATCTTTTAATAAATCACATATATCTTCTGCTTGTTCAAAAGTTGTTGGCTGTGATATTACCATTTTTATTTGTTGTGTTTGTGGTAAATTAACAACTTTGCGTCTTCCCCAAAGTTTATTTTCTTTATTGTTTTCATCGTCATCTATTTCTTCGTTATTTATTTCTTCGTAATCTTTCTCTTCGTTTTCTTCTGCTGCATCCATTCCAAATGCTCCCCAAATCTTATTCATTATTGTTCCTGACATTATAAACCTCCTAATATTTATCATCCTTCGTTATAATAACTAGCTATAGTATCTATCTTTTTTATCTTATTGTCAATAGTTTTTTTGTTTTGTAATTGTAATTTAAATAAATTGTAATATTATTGTAATATTTGTTCTTCTGTAGGATTTAATACTAACTCATCATATAATGCAATATTTTTCATATTGTAAATTTGTTCATTTGTAAATCCTAATTCTTTTAATTCCTCTGTTTTGTACTGTCTTACTATACAATATTCATCATTTTCTTTTAGGATTTTTATTAACATTTTGTTGTAATATCCATTTCTGTTTCTTACAACATAAGATAACCCATCTACCTCTTTTATTGCATTTTTTGGAATTCTAAATCCTTTTGCACTCCACCAAATTACATCAAAAGATATTTTTCTGTATGCTATTAAATTTTCTACATTCTTCGATATTTCTATTGTTATAGTTTTTGAACTATCTTTTTCATCTATTATATTCGTAATATTAGCCTTCGTTTCTCCATAGTTTTGAATTCTTATATTTATAGAATCTCCAACTTTTGCAGATTTTGCTTCATCTGAGTCTAAATTAAATACAATGTAGCATTGAAAGTTATTTATTATTTTTCCCATTTCTTCACTACTTGCAATTGTTTCTCCAGTTTTTATTGTTAGATTATTTAAGAATTCTTTGTTTAAGTTTGCAAAATTGGAACTTGTTAAAGATTCTTCAAGTCCGTCTACTCTATATGATACAACTCCGCTTTCTGTAGCTTGCACATATTCAGCGCCTTCATCTAATTGTTTTTCATATTCTTCTTTTTGGTTTAATAGTTCTTTTAATTTAGAGCCTGCAGGACTATAATCCCCTGAAATTTTCGCTTTTTTCGCTATTGCTGAACTTATACTTTTTTTGTATTCTTTTATTTTTTGAGTTGAGTTGACTGTATATACAGAATTTAGTTCGCTCTCTATTTGGCTATCTAACAATTTTATATCACTTGGAAATACTCTTGTTTCGCTTTCCATTACTTTCTGTATCTCTGTATTTAAATTTGCAATTTTTTCTTTTAATCCTTCTTCTCCGTCAGAATAATATCGAAATATCGAATCGCCTTTCGCTACTTTCTCGCCTTCATTCTTTATTTTTTCCATACCATTTTTATAGTTAGAGCCCTTTACAACTATTTCATCTCTAACTATATATCCTATTGCCGTTTCTTCTTTAGATAGTTCGCCATTAGCCACTATAAATGTATTTGTAGGATTGTTCACAAATTTGGCAACCAAATAAATAGCGTATATAATTACTAATATAATAACAGTAGTTATAACAACTTTATTGCTTTTTATTTTCTTTTCTGTTTTCGCTTTCTTATTAACTTTAGTTTTTTTATTCACTATTTACTTCCCTCCAAAATAATATTTATATTATTTTGTGTTGTTTCTAAGGCGTCAAGCCATATTATATTCTCGATTTTTCTAAACCAAGTTAATTGTCTTTTTGCATAACGCCTTGTTTCCATTTTTATTTTTTCTATCATTTCTTCTTTTGACAAATTTTCTTTTAGATATTCAACTACTTCTTTGTATCCTATCCCTTGCATCGCGGTTGTAAGATTTTCTCCATATTTATTGTACAATTCTTTTACTTCTTCTATCAATCCTTTTTGTATCATTATATCTACTCTTTGGTTAATTCTATCATATAAAATTTCCCTTGGCATATTTAAAGCAAACACTTTGTAATCATATGGAATCCCATTTTTTCTAGATTCAATTTCTAATTGTGTTTTTGTTTTGCCTGTTTCTTTATAAATTTCAAGAACTCTTAATATTCTTTTTTTGTCATTTTGACTTATATTTTGCATTGCCTCTGGATCTATTTGCATAGCTTTATTATACAAATATTCTAATCCTTTTTCTTTAACTGTTTCTTCTAGTTCTTCTCTATATTTTAAATCAGTTTCAACTTCTGGATAGTCAATGCCATAGATTAAAGAATTTATATATAAGCCAGTTCCGCCAACGATTATTGGTGTTTTCCCTTTTTGTAATATTGTTTTAATTGCATTTATTGCATCTGTTTTATATTCAGACACACTATATCTTATAGTTGGTTTAACATTTCCTATAAGATAATGTTTTATTCCTTGCATTTCTTCTTTGTCTGGTTTTGCTGTTCCTATCTGCATTTCATCGTAGATCTGCATAGAATCAGCAGATACTATCTCACCATTGATTTGTTTAGCAAGTTCTATAGATAAACTTGTTTTTCCACTTGCTGTTGGTCCACATATAACTATTACTTTTTGCATAATGTTTTTTGTCCCTTCTTTTAAGTGTATTAGTTACATCTCATTTTCTCTTATATCGTTTGTAATATCATTTAATAAGTTTTCTATTTCTGCATTTTCTACTTCTATGTTTTCAATGTTATTATTGGTTTCTGTATTGTTCTCTTGCAAATTTTGGGTAGTTTGTTGATTTTGATTTGCTCTTTTCTCATCTAGTTTTTTATTCAAGTCTTTTTGAAAACTTTTAAAGTAGCAAAATTCACCTATAACTAGTACAAGTGCAATAATCGCCATAACTGTTACTATTTTATTTAATTTGTCCATTGATATTTTTTTATTGCTTTTTTTATAAAATGATCTTATTAATATTGGTAATATTATAATTGTATTTACTGGCACAAAAGAGAATATCATCATATTCTTTGCATTTTTTGAAACCTCTTTTGCTATACCTATAGAGCTTAGCGAATATACCACCAAAGTTACGATATAAACTATTCCCATTCCAATCATCGTATAAAATATTTTTTTAGATTTATCTATGTTTCTGTCAAATGAGTAATATGTTAATAGTATAGCTACTATATTTGCTATTAATATAAATAATAGAATAACTGTATCCATTTTTAATTCCTCTTTCTTTTATTTTATCTTCTTGCAAATTTTTTCTCTATGTCATTTTTGGTCATCTTTATTGCTGTTGGTCTTCCGTGAGGACAAGTAAATGGGTTTGGCAACAATAATAGTTTATCCAAAAGTTCTGTTACTTCCTCTCTGGACAATACCATATGAGCTTTAACTGCAGCTTTGCAAGCAACTGTTGCTATAAATTTTTCTTCAATTTCTTGTTTTGCTGTTCTTGCAACTGTATTTATTTCATCTAGTGCTTCTAGGAATAAATCCTTAGTTTCTAGGTCTATTAGTACATCTGGTACTCCACTTAATTTAACGGTGTTCTCACCAAATTCATCAACTACAAATCCAGCTCTTTCAAACATTTCTCTGTTATCTCTATATATTCCCATCTCTTTATGTGTTAATGTTATAATATCTGGCAATAGCATTAGTTGAGAATCTTTTTTATCATTGTTGTAATAATTCTTTTTTATTTTTTCGTACATTATTCTTTCGTGTGCTGCGTGTTGATCTATAATATATAAATCTTGTTTCATTTCGATTATTATGTATGTATTAAAGGCTATTCCTATATACTTGTATGCAGGTTTTGCTATTTCTTCGCTCTTTTCAAATATAGAAACATTATCTTCTTTGCTAATCGTTTTTAGCTCATCAGATATATTCATCTCATCTTTGACTGGTTCTTCTTTTTTTATTGCTACCCCAAAGTTTTTCTCATACATTGCCAAAAATTTTTCATCATCTTTTGCTTTTGGTGCTTGTATTTCTTCTGAAATTTCTACTTCCTGTTCGTTTTGTACTTTTTCTACTTCTTCTTTATTTTCTGTAGAAGGTGTAAAATTACTATTTGTTGTTTCAATTTCATTTGTCATATTTATCATATTTTGCATTTTCTTTAGTCTTGCCATAACACTTTCAAATGTTTCTTCATTGTTTTTTTCTTCTACTGTAGGCTCTTTTTCTCCAATTTTGTATTCTACAGTATTCTCTGATATTACTGGCTTTACGGTTTCAGAAGTAGATTTTATTATATCTCTAAAACTTGTATTTTCTTTTTGTTCATATGTATCATTTGTATTTATTTCTTGATTATATTTTCCTTTTTCACTATCTAATTTTTCTATACTATTTGTGTCTGCAACCAAATCACCTTTTGTTAATCCATCTCTTATTGAATGATATATTGCTTTAAACATTTTTGTTTCTTCTTGGAATCTAACTTCTAACTTCGCTGGATGAACATTTACATCTACTTTTCTTGGATTCATAGTTATATTTAGAACTAGAAAACCGTGTTTTCCTATTGTTACAAATCCTTTGAATGCTTGCTCTGCAGCTCCTGATAAAGTTTTGTCTTTAACATATCTTTCATTTACAAAGAATAGTTGGTTACTTCTGTTTGATCTTGATATAACTGGTTTTCCAATTACTCCCTTTACTAATATATCTTCATATGTATAATCAATATTTATTAGGTTATCTGCAATCTCTTTGCCATAAATATTATATATTACTGTTTTTATATCCCCATTTCCAGGAGTTTGTATCATTACTTTTCCTGTATTTATTAATCTTATTGCAATTTCTGGGTGCACTAGTGCTATTCTTGCAACAACATCTTCTATATATCCAGACTCTGTAAAATCTTTCTTTAAGAATTTATATCTTACAGGTGTATTGTAAAATAGATTTTCTATTGTTATGCTTGTACCATTTGAGCAACCTTTCTCAGATCTACTTAGTACTTTTCCTCCTTCAATTACAACCTCATATCCATTTAAGCTATCTGCTGTTTTTGAGTCTAATGTTACTTTAGCAATTGCCGCAATACTTGCTAAAGCCTCTCCTCTAAATCCCATAGATTTTATTTCATCTAGGTCTTCTGCACTTCTTAACTTACTTGTTGCGTGTCTTTCAAATGCAATTTCCATATCATCTTGCATTATTCCTTTTCCGTTGTCCGTTACTCTAATATAGGAAATTCCACCATTTCTTATTTCTACTGTAATTGCTGTTGCTCCTGCATCTATTGCATTTTCCATTACTTCTTTTACTACTGATGCAGGTCTTTCTATCACTTCTCCTGCAGCTATCTTGTTAATAGTTGCATCATCTAATAATACTATTTTCCCCACTTATATAATTCCTTCCTATCTTTTGTCTTTTATTATTTACTGTTGATTATATCATTAATTGTGTTTTTTTGTATAGTGTTTTTGAAAAATTTAACACTTTGTAACACTTATTTTTTGTTTGAATAGTATATATCATAACGAATGAGTTATTAAGTAAATTAATTCTTTATAAGGGAGGTAATTAGTATGGGAAATTGTTGTAATAGCGAACTACTTTGGTTCATCATATTGTTCCTATTACTTTTCTGCTGTGGATGTGGAAATAGATGTTGCTGTAATAACTAATGATATTAATAGATAATGTACTTATTTTAGGAGGTGAATCATAATGCCAGAGAATAATAGATGCTGTGGTGGAAACTGTGGATGTGGTTTCGGTGGAAATAGCTGTATTTGGATATTCATAATTCTTATAGTAATTTGCTGTTGCTGTGGAAATAATAATGGATGTTGCTAATTTCTAATATGTTTTTCAAATAAAAACTCTGTAATACTAATTTTTTAGTATTGCAGAGTCTTTGTTTTGGTTGGGCTGGCTAGATTCGAACTAGCGCATGCATGAGTCAAAGTCATGTGCCTTACCGCTTGGCTACAGCCCAATATGTAATATAAAACTGGGGTGGAATATGGGACTCGAACCCATGGTCTCCAGTGCCACAAACTGGCGCGTTAACCAACTACGCTAAATCCACCATTTGAATAATGCGTTTTAGTAAACGCATTATTTATTTTACCTCATTTTATATACTTTTGTCAACTATTAATTTTAAATTTTCTTCTTTTTTATTAGTTTTCTTCAACTGCCCATATTATTAATCTTGCTTTTGAGTTGTCTGTACAGGTTGATAGAGATATTTCTCTCTTTCCATTTGTATCTCTTACCATATAATCTCCATCATCTGGACTTGTTTCGTATATGTTATAAATGTTATATTTTAATCTTGTATTTGAGTTGTCTGTTATGTATATTTTGTCTCCTATTTCTAGTTTATCATTGTTTCCAAAGAATGAACCATTTCTATAATTATGTCCAACTATTACAGTGTTTCCTATTTTATTAGGTCCTGGTCCATATGCTACTGCTACTGATGTTTCTATTGAAGAAGGAGTTGCTTTGTCTAGTATAACATATTTTAGATTTATTTTTGGTATTTCTATTTTTCCAACCATCGAGTAGCCTTTGTATTCTATTTTTTTCTCGCCACCTGATGTTGTATTTTGTTCTACTATTTCAGAGTTAATTATCTCCGGTATTTCTATATTTGCCACTTCTGTATTTGTTTCTGTATTTTCTATTGTATTATCGTAGTAGTCAATTAAATCTGCTTGGTTTTTGTCACCTTTTATTTTCTTTATTAAGTCATATCCTAAATATCCTAATAATCCTAAAGCTGCTATTGATACTATTGATAACACTACTGTTAATAATTTTCCATATTTTTTACCCACTTTTGTACCCCCTTTAATACATTAAATTATATATATATTTCTATTATAACATATTTTATTCATTTTGCCTATTGTTTTTATATTATTTTTTGTCCTAATACTCCGCCAGCTAATATATGGAAATGTAAGTGCATTACTGCTTGACCAGCATCTTTTCCACAATTGCTAACTACTCTAAATCCGTTTTTGTCTATTCCTAGTTGTTCTGCTATTTTATTTATTGCTTCAAATATTTTTGCTATCGTCTCTGGTTTTGTGTCTAATACATTAGTTGAATGCTCTTTTGGTATAACTAGTATATGTATTGGTGCTAGTGGATTTACATCCTTGAATGCATAAACATTTTCGTCCTCATATACCTTTGTTGATGGTATTTCTCCTTTTACTATTTTACAAAATATACAATCTTCCATTTCTTATTCTCCTTTTCTTTTATTTTTTGCCTAAAAGGCATTTATGTAAAATTATTCTAATATAGCTTTTATTCTTCTTACTCCAGCTGAGCAAGCTTCTTCTTTTTTTATTTTGAATGTTCCAAGTATTTTTGTGTTTTTTACATGAGGTCCGCCACATAATTCTTTTGAAACATCTCCTATTGAGTATACTGTTACTATATCAGGATATTTTTCTATAAACATACATTCAGCTCCTGATTTTATAGCATCCTCTTTGCTCATTTCTTCTATTGTTATTGGTAAATCTTCATTTATCCATTTATTTACTAGATCTTCAACTTGTTTCTTTTCTTCGTCTGTTAGCTTATGATCACAGCTGAAGTCAAATCTCATTCTTTCTGGTGTGATATTTGATCCTTTTTGATGTACATCTTTTCCTATTACTTGTTTTAGAGCTGCATTTAAAAGGTGTGTTGCTGTATGATATTTGGTTTCCATTTCTCCATTTCCAGATAGTCCACCTTTGAATTTTTGCTCACTACCCATTCTCGATTTTTCTTGGTGCTCTTTGAATAATCTGTCAAATTCTGTATTGTTTATTTTTATTCCTTGTTCTTCTGCTAGGTCTTGAGTTACTTCTGGCGGGAATCCATATGTTTCGTATAGTGTAAATAAGTCTTGTCCTGATATTGTGTCTTTATTTTCTGCTTTTAATTTATTTACTATTTTATTAAATTCTCTTTCTCCGCGCTCTAATGTTTTTTCAAATTTGTTGATTTCTTCTATTATTACTGTTTTAATTCTTTCTTTATTTGTTTCCAATTCTGGATATAGCTCTTTTTGTGCATTTACACTAATGTCTATTAATGTAGATATTTGATTTGCGTTTATTTGTAGTTTTCTTAGCCTTCTTGTCATTCTACGAATTAATCTTCTTAAAATATATCCTCTATCTACATTGCTTGGAATTCCGCCATCTAATATTATCATCATACTAGAACGTAAATGTTCTGCAACTATTCTTCTACTTGCTATATCATCTACTTTTTCTAATTCTTCTAGTTTGTCCATTACAGGTTTGAATATTTCTATTTCAAATGGTGTTTTCTTTCCTTGTAATAACATTGCCATTCTTTCCAGACCTAACCCTGTGTCTACATTTTGTTGTTTTAATTTTTGGTATTTTCCATCAGATGTTTTTAGGTATTCCATAAATACATTGTTCCATATTTCCACATACTTTCCACAACCGCAAGATGGATTACAACCCTCTGAACATTTTTCTTTTCCTGTATCATAAAACATTTCTGTATCTGGTCCACAAGGTCCTTCTTCTCCTGCTATCCACCAGTTATCGTCTTTTCCAAAGAAATATATTCTTTCTGCAGGAATTCCTGCTTTTTTCCAACATTCTGCTGTAACTGTGTCTTTTGGGCAATCTTCATCTCCTTCAAAGCAAGTTACTGATATTTTTTCTGCTGGAATACCTAGTTCCTTTGTTAAGAATTCATAGCTCATTGCAACTGATTCTTCTTTAAAATAGTCTCCTAGCGACCAATTTCCAAGCATTTCGAAATATGTTAAATGTCTGTTGTCTCCAACTTCATTTATATCGTTTGTTCTAACACATTTTTGGAAGTCTGTTAAGCGTGTTCCTTCTGGATGTTTCTCTCCTAAAAGATATGGTACTAATGGTTGCATTCCAGCTGTTGTAAATAATACAGAAGGATCATTTTCTGGTATTAATGGAGCACTTGGGATTACATTGTGTCCGTGTTTTTTAAAAAAATTTAGATATTTATTTCTTATTTCTATGGCTTTCATAATTTTCCTTCTTTCTTGTATAATTTTATCATCTATTATATTTTTGTCAATTATTTTCCTATTAATTCCTCTGTTTGAGTATCATTTTCTGTAATTTCTATATCTTTGATATTATCTATAAATCCATCTTGTTCTTTTTCTGGAACTTTTACTACCATATAATTAGTAGTATGTCCTTTGTAATATCCATTTTCATATTCTTCAAATAATACTTTTACAGTTTTCCCAATATATTTACTGTTCTTTTTGTTTTGCATATTGTTTGAAAGTTCTATTAGCTTTTTGCTTCTTTCTTCTTTTATATTTCCGTCTACCTGATTTGGTAATTTTTCTGCTACAGTTCCTTTTCTTGGAGAATACTTAAATATGTGCATTTTATAGAATTCTATTTCTTTCAAGAATCGATATGTTTGATTGAATTCTTCGTCTGTTTCTCCTGGAAATCCAACTATTACATCTGTTGTAAAGTTTGCATTTTGGTAATACTTTCTTAATATTTCTGTAGCCTCTTTATATCTTGCTGTAGTGTACTTTCTGTTCATTCTTTTTAGTGTTGCGTCACATCCACTTTGTAGAGATAAATGAAAATGGTCACATATTTTTTCTAGTTTTGATAATTTTTTTGCAAATTCTTCATCTACTATTGTTGGCTCTAATGAACTTAATCTAATTCTTTGTATTCCATCTATTTTATTTATTTCTTCTAATAAATTTATTAACCTAATATTTTCATTTTCAAAATCTTTTCCATATGATGCTACATGAATTCCTGTGATTACTACTTCTTTTATTCCCTGTTTTGCTATTTTTTCTATCTCTGATACTACATTTTCTATTTTTCTGCTTCTTATTCTTCCTCGCGCATATGGAATTAAGCAATAAGAACAAAACATATTGCATCCGTCTTGAACTTTAATTACCGCTCGGTTTTTTTCTGTATATGTTACATCTCCAAAGTCTAAGAATTCTTTTTGCTTAGAGACATCTGCTACTTTTACAATGTTGTTTTTGCTCTCTAAATATTCTTCTACAATTTGAACTATTTTATTTTTTTCGTTTATTCCTAATATTATATCTACTTCTGGTATTTGTTTTAACTCTGTTTTTGCCACTTGTGCATAGCATCCACACACAACAATAACAGCAGATTGGTTTATTTCCTTTACACGTCTTAACATTTGTCTTGATTTTCTATCTGCCATATTTGTTACTGTGCAAGTGTTTATTACATATATATCTGCTTTTTCTGTGTTTTCAACTATTTTATAATTGTTTTGTATAAATTGTTGTTCCATTGCATTTGTTTCGTATTGATTTACTTTGCAACCTAATGTATAAAATGCTACTGTTTTTTCCATTTATTTCTCCATTTTTTCTTTATTTTTTGCTTGTTATATTTTACCATCTTTTATGTAAGTTTGCAATAGAATATTAAGTGAATGTCCACCCGGACATTTTTCTTTTCCTCCTTTTCGATTCCCTACAAATGTTTTGCTATAAAAAATAAGCTATTAATAAATAATAGCTTTAATTTTGGTGACCCCTACGGGAATCGCCGAGCCGCGTCGGGAAAAATGTCCACCCGGACATTTTTCTTTTCCTCCTTTTCGATTCCCTACAAATGTTTTGCTATAAAAAATAAGCTATTAATAAATAATAGCTTTAATTTTGGTGACCCCTACGGGAATCGCCGAGCCGCGTCGGGAAAAATGTCCACCCGGACATTTTTCTTTTCCTCCTTTTCGATTCCCTACAAATGTTTTGCTATAAAAAATAAGCTATTAATAAATAATAGCTTTAATTTTGGTGACCCCTACGGGAATCGAACCCATGATTCAGCCTTGAGAGGGCTGCGTCTTAACCGCTTGACCAAGGGGCCATAATATATTGTACTTTAATAATATACCATCATTCTTAAAGATAGTCAATATCAAACGCTCATTTTGCTAGTTTTTTTGTTTTTTTATTTTTTCTAAATAATAAATTTTAAAAAAGACTGCTGA
The DNA here is from genome assembly GCA_963621875.1 of Bacteroidaceae bacterium. GTDB lineage: Bacteria > Bacillota > Clostridia > TANB77 > CAG-508 > CAG-245. The sequence continues at coordinate 74,652 of CAVFFR010000002.1, forward strand.
ACAAAATATTTTTATATACTTTGTCAACAGTCTGCATACATAAAAACAGCTTATGCTTTTATATACTTATTTCATTAATTTTACAATTTCTTATTAGTATCTAATCTATACTCTTTAAAGATTCTATCATACTTATTTTCTTTAATGTACGATTTACAGCAATATTCACTATTTCTGCAAATACTATTGTTATTACTATTCCGTATATAAAGCTCATTATCCCTATATTGTAATCAAACATAAGCATATCTAATTCACAAGTTTTTACAGCATACATTGCTAGGAGATATCCTCCGAAAAGTCCTAGTAATATTCCTATTATTGTTAGTATTCTTGTTTCTTTTGCCACATAATTAAATACTTCTTTGTTGTAAAAACCAAGTACCTTTATTGTTGCAAGTTCTCTTATTCTCTCGCTTATATTTACATTTGATAAGTTGTATAGTACTGCAAAAGCTAATAGTCCTGCCGCAATTATTAGAATATATACTACTAATTGCATTTTATCCATTACCATTGAAAATATGTCTTTGGTTGATGATAAGAAAGTCACTCCTACTACATTACTTTCGTCTGCTAAAATTGTTTTTCCTATATTATCTTCTTCATCTAATGTGATTCCTTGTTCTTCTTTTATTAAAATCGTATTTGGCTTATATTCATTTTCTTCATATATCGAGTTATATAAGTCGCTTGACATATACATATAATGGTATATGTAGTTTTCCGTTATATTGCCAACTGTTACTGTTTTTTCCACATCATCCGTATCTTTTATTGTTATTTTATCTCCGACATTGGCATTTAATAATTTTGCAAGTTTTTCTGATATTATTACAGAATCGTTTCCTAATGTATATTCATTCTTTTTATTATTTCTAGCTCTTAGACTTACAAAGTCCTTTAAGTCATCTATTTTATCTGTCACCATTAGATTTATAGTCTGTGTGCTTTCCATTTGAGTGGTTTCCACTGCTGTCATATAGCAAGTTAATGTTTTTGATACCTTTTCAATGTCCTTTATTTTATTTTCTTCGTTTGCAATTTCTTCTTGTTTTAGGTCATCTTTTAGACTAACAGTTCCTTCATATTTAAATATCTCTCCAAACTGGTCTGGTATCATATTGCCAATGGCATTTCTTATTCCAAAGCCTGCTATTATTAATGATGTACAGCCTGCTACTCCTATTACTGTCATTAAAAACTTTTTCTTGTATCTAAACAAATTTCTTGCTGTTACTTTGTTTGTAAATTTCATTTTTTTCCATATAAATGTTATTTTTTCTAATAGTATTCTCTTTCCTGGTGTTGGTGCTTTTGGCAACATTAGTGTTGCTGGTTTTTCTATTAGCTCTTTGATACAAGTGTAAATTGTTGCTCCTATTGTGCATACTAGTGCAAACGTAAGTCCCACAATTCCTATTTTTAGCCTAAATACGCATTCGGCATCTGGCAAAATGTACATCATCTGATACATCATAGTGATTATACTTGGAAGCAACTTAAATCCTACACACATTCCAGTCACTCCACCAATTATTGTTGCAAGAAGTGCATAAATTATATATTTCATTGATATTTGTGCTTTGTTGTACCCCAGTGCTTTTAGTGTTCCTATTTGAGTTCTTTGTTCTTCTATCATTCTTGACATTGATGTTAAACTGATTAATGCTGCAACAAGGAAAAATACTACTGGGAATACCTTTGCTATATTTGCTATTCTGTCTGTGTCTTGTATATATTCTGCATATCCATAGTTAGAGTTTCTGTCTAGTATATACCACGTTGGTTTCTCTATTTTATTTACTTCTTCCCTTGCATCATTTATTTTTTGCTGTGCTTCTTCTAATTTTTCATTTGCCTCTTTTCTTGAGTCTTCTAGCTTTGACTCATTTTCTGAGATTTCTGTTTTTGAGTTTTCTATTTTTCTTCTAGCTGATGCAAATTCATTTTCTGCCTTTTTCTTGTTACTTTCTAGTTCTGTTTTTTGATTATTCAAATTTGCTTCATTTTGTTCTATTTGTTTTGTTGCTGTTTCTAACTGTTGTTTTGCATATTCTTTTTCTAGGGAATCTGGCATCATTTCTATTTGTTTTTTTTGATTTTCTAATTGTGTTTTTGCATTTTGTATTTGGCTTTCTGCTTCTTTTATTTGATTATCTGCCTCTTTAAATTTATTATTTGTACTAGCTATGTTGTTTTCCAATGTTGTTTGCGCATTTCTTATTTGTCTTTTTGCATCTTCAATTTGATTTTCAGCATCATTTATTTTTTCTTCTGCTTCTTGTTTTTTGTCATTATATTCGTTTTGTGCATCATCTAATTTTTTATTTGCTTCTTCTATGATTTCGTTGTATCTTGCTTGTTTTCTTTCTTCCGAAATTGCTTCTACATTATCTTTTACTTGTGATACTAAATCTTTATAGTCTTGATTATATGTTGCAAGTTCTTTTGCTCCACACACTGTGATATATGCAACTGTATATACGTCCATATTTATATTTTCTCTTGGTATGAACATATAATAATTTATGCTTCCTGCACCTAGCTTACTTGTTCCTCTTGATCTAGATATATATTCAGGAGATTCTACAACTCCCACTATTTTTATTTTCTTTTCATTTATTACATCTGTATTTTCGTCTTGCCCTAATTCTAATTTTTCTGGAGTTAGTTCTATATAATCTCCAATTTTATATCCTGTACCAATTAAAAATGATTCTTCTACTACTCCTTCATTACTATTTTGTGGAAGATTTCCGTTTATTAACTTAATTTTATTTATATTATCGGGCATTGCCTTTACTTTAATAACAAATTCTTTTTCTTCATTGCTTACAGTAGCATCAAAGCTATAACTACCTTCTACCTCATTAATTCCTTCAACATTTTTTAATGCTTCTATGTCATTTTGAGTTAATCCTAATGTTGAAAGTACTTCTATGTCCATTACATCTTGCAAATCGTAATATGTGTCTACTGTGTCTTTCATATCTGGGCTTGTAGCTCTTATTCCTGCAAAAAAGCCTACACCTAAAAACACTATTAAAACAATTGACAAAAATCTTTTAAAAGTGTTTTTTATTTGTCTTATACTATCTTTTACTAAGGCTTTTTTCATTTTTACGTTCCTTTCAATTTTTTTATTTGCAGAAATATTTTACCATTATTTTTTATATAATTCAATGAACATTGTGTGAATTCGAACTTTTTTTACTATACCGCCACATTTTGACAAACTTTGCGGTTATTACGTAGTATAATTATGTCATTCTCCAGTGAAGGGAGGTGATAATATGGGACCTCGTAAACGTAGGAGAAAAAGTACCAAGCATTCTTTTAAGTTTTTACATAATATACTTATTGTATTAAGGTATTTCTTAAAAATTGCAAAAGTACTTAAAGAAATTATCGATTTATTTCGATAATTTAAAAACAGGCATTTGCAGATGCCTGTTTTTTTTTTGACAATCTTTGATTGTCTATCTCCTAGCGAAAGTTTGTGATTTTTTGGAACCTCTTTCATATACTATTATACTATATATTTCAAAATATGCAATACTTTCAGATACAATTTAATTATAATCGTTCGACAAAATTCTATTCTATTTTTGCGTTTTCCTGTCCAACTATTTCCTGAAGTTCTTCTAGAATATCTTTTGTCACATATAGTCCACCAGCAGGATCATTTCTTTCTCCATTTATTATTACAACTGGCACATTATTTTTATCTCCTGTAAAGAATTTCAATGCTCCTCTTAATTGATTTTTCTTTTCTTCAGATAAATTTGTTATATTTATATACAAGCTTTTTGATTTTGTATCTTCGAATTTTTTTATTTCCCTTGCAACTATTTTTGTATCTTCGTCTTCTCTAATACTTAATCTACCTTCTACTAATACTATATTCTCATCTATCAACTCGTTTGAGCATTGCAGATAACAATTTTCAAATATTATCACTTCTATGCTACCATATAAATCTTCTAATGTTGCAAATGCCATTATCTTGTTATTTTTAGTATATTTCTTTTTGATTGATGTTATTATTCCTGCAAATTTAACAAATTGACCATCTTGTAACAGTTTAAGTTGCCCTCTATTGTCTAATAATTCTGGATTTTCTATTTCTGCTTGTGATAGTTGTTCAAATTCTCTGATTTGTAAAGTATTTATATTAGCTTGTTTTGCAATTTGTTCTCTATATTTTTCAAGAGGATGACCTGATATGTATATTCCAAGCATTTCTTTTTCCATTGATAGTAGTTCTTGATCTGTGTATTCTTTTAGTGTTGTATAATTATATTTTAGTTTTTCCATATCATTTGATTCTTCTGCTTTTCCAAAGTCAAACATAGATACTTGTCCTTGTATGTTCTTTTTCGACATTCCACTTATTGTATCTAATATATCTTCAAACGAAGCCATTAGCGTACTTCTGGTTTCTGCAAAGTTATCAAAAGCTCCTGCTTTTATTAAACTTTCTATGCACTTTTTATTAACAGCTTCTCCTTCCATTCTTTCACAAAAGTCTGTAAAGCTCTTGTATTCGCCGTCTTTTTCTCTATTATGAACTATTGCATCAACAGCTGCTATTCCTACATTTTTTATGCTTCCTAATCCAAACCTGATTTTTCCATCGTTTACTGTAAATTTTGTGAAACTTTTATTTATGTCTGGTTTTAGAATATCAATATTTAGCCTTTTACATTCATCTATATACTCTGGTATTTTGTCTAAATTTCCTAAAAAGCTGTTTAGCATTGCTGCCATAAATTCGTTTGGATAATATGTTTTTAGGTATGCTGTTCTGTATGCAACTACTGCATAGCAAGCTGCGTGTGATTTGTTAAAAGCATATTTTGCAAACTCAGCCATTTCGTCAAATATTTTATTTGCTGATACCTCGTCTATTCCGTTTCTTACACAACCTGGAACTATAACATTTCCGTCTTCGTCAACTTGTCCATTGATGAATATTTCTCTTTCTTTTGCCATTACATCTAGCTTTTTCTTTCCCATTGCACGGCGAACTAAATCTGCTCTTCCTAATGAATATCCTGCTAAATCTCTAACTATTTGCATAACTTGTTCTTGATAAACCATACATCCATATGTAACTTTTAATATTGGTTTTAATGATGTATGTGTATATACTGCATGTTCTGGATCTTTTTTGTTTGCTATATATCTTGGAATCTGGTCCATTGGTCCTGGTCTATATAAAGAAACTCCGGCTATTATATCTTCTAGACAGTCTGGCTTAAGCTCTTTCATAAAGTTTGTCATTCCTTGGCTTTCAAATTGGAATATTCCCATTGAAGTTCCTTCTTGCCATTGTTTGAACACTTTTGGATCGTTCATATTTGCATCAAACTCTACATCTACTCCTTTGTCTTTTTTTACTAGGTCTATTGTATCTTGTATAACTGTTAATGTTCTTAATCCTAAGAAGTCCATTTTTAGAAGTCCCAATTCTTCTAGTGTTGTCATTATATATTGAGTTGATACTACTCCATCTCTTTCGTACAAAGGCACATATGTTACAACTGGATCTTTTGTTATAACAATTCCACAGGCGTGAGTTGAAGCCTGCCTTGGCATTCCTTCTAATGCCATTGCAATGTCTAGTAATCTTTTCGTTTCTGGATTGTTTTCATATTCATTTGCCAATTCTTTGTTTTGTTCTAGTGCTTTTTTTATTGTAATATGAATTTCGTTTGGTATCATTTTTGCAAGTTTGTCAGCATTTGCATATGGAACATCCAGTACTCTTGCTACATCTCTTATTACCATTCTTGCGGACATTGTTCCAAATGTTATTATCTGGGAAACGTGATCTTGACCGTATTTTCTTCCAACATAGTCTATTACTTCTTGTCTTCTTTCGTAACAGAAGTCAACATCAAAGTCGGGCATACTTATTCTTTCTGGATTTAAAAATCTTTCAAATATTAATCCATATTTTATTGGATCTATGTCTGTTATTTCTATTGCATATGCGACAATTGAGCCAGCACCAGACCCTCTCCCTGGTCCAACTGGTATATTTTGAGTTTTTGCGTAATGAATATAGTCCCACACGATTAAGAAATAGTCTACATATCCCATTTTTTTGATTACTGCTAGTTCATAGTTTTCTCTGTCTATTATTTCTTGTGAAGGATTTTCGCCATATCTATTTTTTATTCCATCATCACATAATTTTTTCAAATAGTCATAGTGAGTTTCAAATTCTTCTGGTACATTATAATTTGGAAGTATTGTATGTCCAAACTCAAATGTCACATTACATTTGTCTGCTATTTTTACTGTGTTTTCTATTGCCTCTGGCACACCTGAGAAATAATCACTCATTTCTTCTGGTGATTTTATATAAAGCTCATCTGTTTCAAATCGCATTCTGTCGTCATCTGTAATTTTTTTGCCAGTTTGTATACATAGCAATATTTCGTGGTTGTATGCGTCTTCTTTTTTTAAATAATGTGAATCATTTGTCGCAACTAATGGTATGTCTAATTTATGAGATAATTCTACTAGTTTTTGATTTACTAAAACTTGTTCATTTATTCCATTGTTTTGTATTTCTAAATAGTAGTCTTCTCCAAACACATTTTTAAACCACATTGCTGCTTTTTCTGCTTCATCCATATCTCCTTTTAATATTGCTTGTGGTATTTCTCCTGCTAGACATGCACTACAGCATATTAAGCCTTCGTGGTATTTTTCTAGCACTTCTTTATCTATACGAGGTTTGTAATAAAATCCTTCTGTAAATCCTATGGATACTAGCTTTGTTAGATTCTTGTATCCTTCGTTGTCTTTTGCAAGAAGAATTAAGTGGTTGTATCTTGCATCTATATTTGGATCTTTGTCTGTTCTTTTTCTTGGGGCAACATATACTTCACATCCTATGATAGGTTTTATTCCATTTGCTACACAAGCTTTGTAAAAATCAATTACTCCAAACATAACTCCATGGTCAGTTATAGCCATTGCCTTCATTCCAAGCTCTTTTGCTCTTACTGGTAAGTCTTTTATTCTATTTGCTCCATCTAGTAAACTAAATTCACTATGCACATGCAAATGTACAAATTCTGCCATATATATTCCTCCAACTTTTCTTTAACATATGTCATATTCTATCACGCACAGGGATTTTTTTCAATATAAAAGCAAGGAATTTCTTCCTTGCTATTCTATTTCTTCTACTAGTTTTGGCATATTTTTACCTTGTACTGTTGGTATGTATATGATTTTAAATTTTGTTGTTTTGTCTCCAAATTTTGTTTCTATTATATCATTTACTTTTACTTCATAACTTGGTTTTACTGCTTTCCCATTTACATATATTCTACCACAGTCTGCCGCTTCGTTTGCAACTGTTCTTCTTTTTATTATTCTTGATACTTTTAAAAATTTGTCTAAACGCATAATTGCTCCTTTCATGTAATATTTTATTTGCATTTTAATTTTATTTTTTCTTAGTCTTAGTGTTACCATATTATCTTTTTCAAAGTTCTCGTTCAAACAATTTCGCAAGGACTTCTAAATGAGTTTTACGGCACCCTTCCACGTATGGATTCATAACTGAATCCACCTGAACTCTTTTAAGTAAAACTTTATTAAGAACTCCTAGGCTCAATCATTTTCAATTCGACCTTCTCAAAATATAATATGGTAACGCTAAGAGTTTCAAAAATATTTACGCAAAATTTTATCATATTCAAATTTCTATTAACTTGTTCAAATACACACTATATATGCACATTTTATCTACCTTTTTATCTAAAGATTGTTCTAATGCTTCCTTATAGAGGTCAAGCTGTCCTTTGTATTTTTCTACTAATTCATTTTCATTTTGCACATAATCTGTTTTATAATCTACCAGTATCAATTTATCTTCTTTGTCAATAAAGAATAAGTCAATTACACCTTGAACTAATATATCTTCATCATCTTCCTGATTTATTTGATTATATATCCTACTTGCCTTTATATTAATGTAAAATGGATGTTCTTTGTGTATTTCTTTTGCTTGTTTTAATTCTGTCCAAAGTTGCGAATTTGTATATTCCAACAATTTTTCTTTATCTATGTTTTGTGCTTCAATTTCTGTTATTATTTCTTTATCTTTTAATTCTTCTATCAATTCAGTTATTTTTTCTAAATTGTATTCTTCTGTTTCTTTCATTTTTTGCAAACATAAATGTACTAAAGTTCCTTTTTGTGCTCCTGTAAGTTTTGTTTTTACTTCTTCGTTTATGAATTTTGGCTCTTGTGTTATTTGCACTTCTTGCTCTTTGTTTTCTTTTAATTTACTTACAGATGTTTTTGTTGGTATTCCTTCAATACTTTGATGTTTGTATTGCCAGTTTAAGATTTCTTTTATCTTTTCTTTCTCTTGTTCATCATTATTCTTATTCGATTCTTCAATTATTTTATTAGAAATATCCTCTACTTCATTTTCTATTTTTACAGAAGTTTTTTCTTTTTTGTTTATATTTACAGTAAATAGATCTTTTGTATTTGACACTCCTTCTTTTAAATAAATTAGTTCTAACCAGTCTAAATATGTTTTGTATTTTTGCAATAAATATGGATTTATCTTATTGTTGTCTATTGTAGAATATATCTCCAACAATTTTTGTTTTTCTGTCATTTTCTTGTTTACATCTTTTTGTCTTCCCACAATTATTAGCTTTTCTTTTGCCCTTGTTAATGCAACATATAAAATTCTCATTTCTTCTGATATTGCTTCATTTTTTTCCTTTATTGCCAACGCTTTTTTTGCTAATGTTTTAAATTCTATATATCTATCTGAATTTATGTATTGTGGGCCCATTCCTAAATCCTGATCTAATAGTATTTTCCCATTTAAGTCCCTAAAATTGAATTGTTTTCCTACTCCTGCAAGTATAACAACTGGAAATTCTAATCCTTTACTTTTGTGAATTGTCATTATTCTAACAACATTTTCGTTCTCGCCTATTATTTTAGCAGCTTTTAAATCTTCTTGGTTGAATTTTATTTTATCTATGAAATTGATAAAATTGTAAAGTCCTTTAAAGCTAGCTTCTTCGTATTGTTTTGCTCTTTCGAATAGCATTCTTAAATTAGACACTCTCAAGGCTCCATTTGGCATTAGATTCACATAGTTCATATAACCTGTTTTTGTATATATGTTCCAAATCCATTCATCTAAGGTCATATATTCTTCATCTTCTCTAAGTTCTTTTAACAGATTTAAAAATCTATGAGCTTTTTCTAAATCCGACTTTAAAAGTGCTTCATAAAAACTTGAGTTTCTGTCCGCCATTCGTATTTCTATTAGCTCATTGTCTGTAAAGTTTCCTATCGGCGAACGCATAACTGTTACAAGCGGAATATCTTGCATTGGATTGTTTATTATTCTTAACAATGACATTATTGTTTCTATTTCTACTGACTGCAAATATTGGCTTGAACTATCACTATATACAGGAATTTCTAATTCTGATATTTCCTTTTCATATACATTTGCAATTCCTGATGATGTTCGTAGAAGTATTGCTATATCTTTATATTGAATATCTCTTCTTCCCGTTTTTTTGTCTATAATTTGGTACTTACTATCTATTAGTGTTTTTATTTTTCTAGCTACAAATCTTGCTTCTAGGACCACATCTTCTACTTTTTCTTGTTCTTCTTCTGTTTCTTCTTCATCTGTTTTCCAGATGTCATCATTTTCTTCTGATAAGTCTAATATTTCCAGTTCTGTTTTATAATCCTGATTTTGTATTTCTTCAAAATTTGCTCCTAGATTTAAATATTCATCTTGATTATATTCTATGTTTCCTAACTCTCTACTCATTATATCTTCAAATACTAAATTCGTAAAGTCTAGTATATTACTTCTACTTCTAAAATTTTTAAATAATTGAATTTTTCTATTTTCTCCATTTGCCGGCTCTAATTTATAACTATCATATTTATCTAAAAATAGCTTCGGTCTTGCTTGTCTAAATTTGTAAATGCTTTGCTTTACATCTCCAACCATAAAAATATTATTTCCTCTTGATACACTTGTTAGAATGTATTCTTGAACTAAGTTACTGTCTTGATACTCGTCAATGGCAATCTCCTCAAATTTGTTTTCATATTTTTTTGCTATTTCTGATTTTACAATGTTTCCATTTTCATCTTTTTTTACAAGTATCTTTAGGGCTAAATGCTCCATATCACTAAAATCCATAATGTTCTTTTCTCTTTTTCTTTGGTAGAATTTTTGAGAAAATTCTAATATTAAGTCTTTTAGCATTTTTAATATTGGATACATATATTTTATGTCTTGCACTGCTTCTTCTGATGAACAATTCATTAATTTTTTTACTTTCTTAAATTCGTTTTTTGTGCTTTCTCTTACATTTTTTGCTTCATCTTTTAAATCATTTGTTACTTTCTGATCTTTGGTCCATGTAGCATTTTTTAGTGTATTTATCGCTTCTACTGCCGTATCCCAGTCAGATAAGTTGTTTTGTATATATGTATATTTGTCTATGTCATCCTCTATTTTAGCTGTAAATTTATCTAGTTCAGGAAAACGTGTCATTTTAGTTCTAATGTTTTGCAATTTTAATATTGAATCCTCTAGTATCTGATTTGCATTTTCTGTTATTATTTTTCCCCATACAGTATCCGAAAAATTTGTACCATCTTCTATGTTAAGTTTTTCTATTTGTTCTTTTAACCATTCTTCTGGAAATGGGGATGCCTGAATATATGAATAAACTCTTAAAATTAAATCTTTTAATACTTCATCTTGATTATATTTTGTATAGGTCTTTATTAGCTTTATAAAATTCGGATCTTCTTCTTCATATTTTTCTTCGAATAAGTCATCAATTACTTCTTGTTGCAAAAGCAAAATTTCTGAATCATCTGCAATTCTTGTGTTTGCAGATACATCTATTTCATAGAAATTGTTTTTTATTACATCTAAACAAAATGAGTGTATAGTAGAAATACTTGCTTTGTTTAAAAGTATTACCTGTTTTTGAAGATTCTCATCTTCTGGATTTTCTTCTATTTTTTTGTAAATTGCTTCTAGTATTTTTTCTCTCATCTCCGCAGCAGCTGCATTCGTGAATGTAACTACTAAAATCTTATCTATATCTACTTTATCTTCTATTATTTTTCTTATAATTCGCTCGACTAATACAGCTGTCTTTCCACTTCCGTGCAGCAGCTGCTACTAATATGTTTGAGTCTTTTTTAGTTATTGCATTTAATTGCTCGTTGGTCCATTTTACTTCTGCCATCTTTTTCTCCTTATTTTATAGGATTTTCTGTTCTTAGTATATATTAATTTAAGCCAAGACGCAAGATTTTTGTAGAGAATTATACATTCCATTTTTAATCTACAAAAGTTGGATAACCATTAGTTCCTAACTTCCATTTTTTCCAGTCACTATGTTCTGCTGCATTAGCATTCAATTTCTCAACTAATTCCTCACCAGTCAGTTTATCAACACCTGTTACTCCTTCATATAAAGAATCATCTCCATTTCCGACTATCTTATTACACAAGCTCTTTACATATGCTGAATTGGATATTGTTATTGAAGAATCAGTTCTTATATACGCACAAATAGCACCTAAGCTATTACTCTTTCCAGAAATTTTTCCTATATTGTATGCAGAATCTACATTTATATTGTTGCAACTACGTATTTGCCCTATAATTCCACCTGCACCATAACCTCCGTCCATATTTATATTTCCAATATTATAAACATTTGAAATGATTCTTTCTTCTGAAGAGTTAATGTCTCCTACAATACCTCCAGAGCCACCTTTTAGTAATCCTATTATATTTCCAGTATTATAACAGTTATATATATATGCTCCAACTTCTGGTCTGCCTACAATACCTCCCGTACTTTCCGATTTATTTTCAATGTTGCCTATATTAATGCAATTAACCACACTCCACATTCCAAAACCTCTACCTAAAATTCCTCCTACTCCATAGTTATTAGCTAATATATTAACATCAGAAATACAGTTATTTATTTTACATCTTTCCGCATGTCCAGCAATTCCAGCCATAGAATGACTTCCATCTACTTGTTCAATACTGTGTTTAGATATATTTCCATTAACATATATATTTTGAATACTTGCATTATCAATATACCCAAATAGTCCAAGATTAATATCTGCACATTCAAAAAGATTAATTATTTTATAATTCTTTCCATCAAAATCACCTCCAAAAAAAGCATTATAAGCATTTCCTACTGGAGAAAAACCTGTTCCTGTTGTCATTTCTGTAATTAAACTATTACCGTCTGTCTCATCTCCATTTAAATCTCCAAAATCTGTTCTTGTGCTATCTTTATATGAATACTTTGATTTAAAATTTAAATTTCTTGTTAATACTATATTTTTTCCACTAAAGCTGTTTCTGCTCGTAATTTCTATAGTTTTTCCATTTTCCAATTTTATTCCTGTTCCATTTGTCATATTAGATAATACTACTAAGTCTTCTATACAATTTATTTCATAAGGTTTTTCTTCACTGCCATCACATCTTCCGCCTTTGGTTATGTCTCCTGCATTCTCATCCTTTACTATTTCTTGTGGTTCACTTACATTTCCATCTTTATCTACTTCGTAATATCTGTCTGTATCTGTAAATAAAACTTCTATCACATCTCCAACATCATTTACTTCAGTTCGGTTTGTTCCGGCTTCATCCCTTAATGCTGGTTCAAATACTGCCATAGTTACCTGTCCACTCTTATCTCTCATCATTGTTAGCATTTTTGCTCTCTCCACTATGCTTTTCTCATTATCTATTTCTGCCTGTGTTTTTGCACTTTTGGTCTCTTTTAATATTCCATTATCACTAGTTACCATTCCAACTGTTATTCCCGCTAATATTAAAATTATTACTATTGTTACAACCAATGCTATTAGTGTTATTCCTTTTTTGTTTTTCATTTTCTTCATAAAACTATCTCCTTTGTTTTTATTAAATAAATAATTTA
>CAVFFR010000003.1:0-72585 GCA_963621875.1 Bacteroidaceae bacterium
AAGCTAAAATCTTAACTCAAATCTCTTTTTTCTTTGGGACTTTTTTTACAGCCCCTTTTCTAATCCTCCTTTTCGAATCCTCAAATCACAAAAAAATAAACCACAGCTAACGCCGTGATTTCCTTTTTGGTGAGCCAGGAGGGATTCGAACCCCCGACCCCAGGCTTAGAAGGCCTGTGCTCTATCCAACTGAGCTACTGACCCAAATCAAATGCAATATTTATTATAATGCTCAAAACACGATTTGTCAATAAAAAAAGCAAAAATCATTGCAAAAAAACAAAAAATATTGTAAATTATATTATGATTATATATAAATAAAATATAGTAAAAAATATTTAGGAGATATGCAAATGGCAAAGAAAAACAAAAGCTATAATAAAAAAGAGAATAACCCCAAAGAAAAACAAATAAAAGAAAATATTAAGCAAAACAATAATTTTCACAAATATTTATGGAATGTGATTATCTATAGTATATTAGGATTAATTGCAGAAACTTTATATGGATTTGTTATAACAAAAAAAGGATTTATATTAGGGCCTTTGTGCATAATATATGGAATAATAGCTACAATCAGTATTCTTATGCTAAATAAATATAAAGGGCACAAAATAAAACTATTTATTTTAGGAGCAATTTTAGCAACCTCAATGCAATACGCAATAAGCTTTTTACTGGAATGCACATTAGGAGCGACATTATGGAATTATTCAGAAATAAAATTTAATATAAATGGTAGAGTATCTGTTCTAACATCTGCAATTTGGGGAATACTAACAGTAATTATTATAGACTTTATACAAAAATGGATTGACAAAATAGTAGATAGAAAAACTAATAAAACTATTAAAATTATTGATGTAATAATAACTGCATTAATTTCAATAGTGATAATATTAACATTTTGGGGAATAATAACATACAAAATAAGAATGAAAGAAACATTAGAAGGAAAAAACTATATTAGCAATAACAATATAATAGAAATATTCCAGAACAAAGCATTTTCAAATGAGAACATAGAAAAAGTATTCCCAAATTTAAAAATAACAATCATCTCGAAACAATAAAAAATTAACTTGCAGACAACAAAACTTGTCAGCAAGTTCGTTTTTTTATAAATTTGTTGTAAACTTTCCACACTTGGTGCACAAAATGTTAAGTATTTGTGAAAATTTTGTGAATTACAAAAAAAGTGTTGCAGTAATAATTATATAGTGATAAGATATGACATATAAACTTAGGGAAATAATAGATTGGAGGAAAAACAAGTGATAGAAGTAAAGAACGTCACCAAAAAGTATGGAAAATTTTTAGCAGTTGACAACATCAGTTTTACTGTTAAAGATGGAGAAGTCGTTGGATTTTTAGGCCCAAATGGAGCTGGAAAAAGTACAACAATGAATATGATAACAGGCTTTATAGAACCAAACGCCGGAACAATTGTAGTTAATGGCTACGATGTGCTAAAAAAACCAACTCAGGCAAAACAACAAATAGGATATATGCCAGAGGGAGTACCACTATATACAGATTTAACTGTAAAAGAATTTGTAACATATATGGCAGAACTAAAAAAAATTAAAAGAAAAGAAAAAAAAGAAAAAGTAGAAAAAACTCTTAAGGAAACAGGACTTGAAGAAGTTTCTAATAAACTTATCAGAAACTTATCAAGAGGATACAAACAAAGAGTAAGCCTTGCAGGAGCTTTAGTAGGTGACTCAGAAGTAATAATACTTGACGAGCCAACAGTCGGGTTAGATCCAAAGCAAATTACAGAAATCAGAGAGCTAATAAAAGAATTAGGCAAAAAACACACTGTAATATTAAGCTCACATATATTATCAGAAGTAAGTCAAATATGTGAAAGAGTTGTTATTATAAACAAAGGCAGAATAATAGCAATAGACACACCAGAAAACCTAGAAAAGAAAGTTCAAGAAAAAAATGTAATATTACTAACAGTAGAAGATAAAAACAATTATATGAAAGACATACAAAAAGACATTACAGATATGCTAGAATGCAAATTAGTAAAAGACAATGAAGACGGAACAAAGCAATATATGATCAAATCAAACGCGGAAATTGACTTGCGTAAACAACTATTTGATGTATTGCCTAAAAAAGATGTTACAATATTTGAACTAAAAAAAGCAGAAAAATCATTAGAAGACGCTTTCTTAACATTAGTTGATACAAGTACAAAAGAAATAAAAGAAAAACAAGAAAAAGAAGCAAAGGAAAAGCAAATACAACAAGAAGAAAAAAAGAAAGCCAAAGAAGCAAAAAAAATAAATAAACAAGAAAAAAAAGAAGAGAAAAAAACTCCTAAAAAAACAAGCAATAAAAAACAAAAAGGAGGAAACAAATAATGTGGGCAGTAGTAAAAAAAGAATTTAAATCATATTTTTTAACACCAATAGGATACGTATTTATAGGACTATTTTTAGCACTATTTAGTCTTATATTCTACATAACAACAATAGCTCAAGGAGCGTCAACATTCCAATATGTATTTGGATATGCGGTAATGTATGGAGTAGTTTTCTTAATGCCACTTTTAACAATGAGAATGTTTTCAGAAGAAAGAAAAAATGGAACTGAACAACTACTAATAACATCACCAAGAAGTATGATATCAATTACACTTGGAAAATTCTTAGCAGGAATTTTGGTAGTAATTATAGCAGAAGTTTTAACACTTATATATTTTGGAATATTATGTGTATTTAAAGTGCCAGACATACCAGTAGTTGCAATATCAATGCTAGGATTTTTATTAATATCAATGGCATATATTGCATTTGGAATGTTTATATCAAGCCTTACAGAAAACCAAATAATAGCTGGAGTTATAACAATAGCAGCATTTATATTAACATGGTTAGCACCAACAATATCAGAAAATCTAAGCATAATCTCATTAATGGACAAATTCTATCCATTCGTATCAGGAGTATTTCCAATAACAGAAACAATTCAATTAGTGACAATAACAGTAATGTTTGTAGCATTAACAATGGTTGTTATGAAAAGAAGAAAGCTTGTAAAATAAGGAGGGATTAGAGTGAAAAAAAATACAGATAACACAATAAAAAAAGGAAAATATTTAAGAAGTTTATCAATAACAATTACAATAATGCTATTGATAGTTGCTGGATGTATAGGAATAAACATAGTATTAGACAAAATAAAAATTTCTGATATAGACTTAACAAAAGAAAAACTATACTCACTTTCTCAAGAGTCGAAAGATAAAATAGCAAGTGTATCAAAAGACACAAAAATAATATTATATAATATGGACGATTACTCAACAGTCGAAACATTTGCAGAATTATACAATAAAGAAAATTCGCATATCACATATGAAAAATTAACAGATGCTTCTCAAAGACCAGACTTAGAAATGAAATATGGAATTGGATATGGAGTAGAAAACCTAATCATAGTAGAAAATGACGAAAGAGCAAAAGCTGTTACAACTAGTGACTTATATACAACAGACTATAGCACTTACGAAAGTATAGACACAACAGAACAAGCATTAACAAATGCAATATTAGATGTAAACCTAGAAGAAAATCCAAATGTTTACTTTGTAACAAACCACATTAGATATGCTAGTGCATATGATACAGCTAAGGAATTATTAAAAAACGAAGCAAACAAAGTTCAAGATGTAGATTTATTAGTAGAAGGTAAAGTTCCAGACGACTGCAAAGTATTAGTTATAACCACACTAAAAGAAGATTTTACCGAATATGAAAGAGAACTAATTACAACATACATAGAAAATGGCGGAAATGTAATGATTATGACAGAGCCAAACTATAGAAAAATAGATTTAACAAATTTTAACGCAATACTAAGCTTATATGGAGCTTCTGTATCAGATGGCGTAATATTTGAAACAGATTCTAGCAGAGTAATTAATGGCTATCCAAACTTTATAATACCTGATGTAAGTTCATCAATGGAAATAACCAAATACATATCATCTGATGGAGCAGTTGCCTTAATGAACTGTGGCAAAATCACAACAAAATCTTTTGACGAATTAACTGATATAGGAGTGGTAAAAAATGATATTATAACAACCACTGATGGAACATTTTTAAGAAATGATATGTCTTCAACTTCAGCTAGTAGAATAGACTCTGATGAAGATGCTGACAACAGTGCAGTTGCAACAGTACTTACTAAATATTTTGGAGCAGAAAAAACATCAAGTTTAGTACTATTCTCAAGTGACTTCTTCGCAAGTGACTTATATGTAGTACTAAATGGAAGCCAAGGAACTGCACAAAAAACAGGAATATCATTCTATAACAACAAAGACTTAGTTATTAATTCAGTATCATACCTAACAGAAAGAACAGACAATATAACAATCAGAAAAGATACGGGAGTTACTCTATATACAGCAACAGAGCAACAAGACAAAATAATAAAAACAATAATAACAGTATTACCAATTGCAATAGTATTAACAGGAATAATAATATGGCAAAAACGTAAAAGACAAAAATAGGTAATAAAATATAAACCCTCTCATAAAGTGTTATGAGGGGGTTTTATGAAAAATAATATAAAAGCTATTTCAGTAATAATAGGCACAATGATAGGAGCTGGATTTGCTTCAGGAAAAGAAGTATACATATTTTTTGCACAGTATAAAACAATAGGGCTAATGGGAGCAGTAATATCATCTGTAATAACAGCAATAGTAATATATGCAACATTGAAAATAAGTAAACACTACAAATTAAAAAGCAATAATAATTTTTTGGATACTATATCCAAAAAAGAAAATATTACTACCACCATAAAAAGCACAATAAATACATTTTTACTAGTTTCGTTTTGGATAATGTGTGCTGGTCTATGTTCATTTTTTAAACAAGAATTCAATATACCAATATTTATAACATCAGCAATAAGTGGATGTACAATTTATATACTCCTAATGACAAACATAGAAGGAATAATGAGACTAAACACGCTAATAGTACCAATAATGATATTAGCAATAATCTATATAAGTATCATAAATAGCCAACCAATACAAATATTAAAAACAACAAACATAACAAATGCTAGTGCAATAAAAGCAATTATAAAATCAATATTATATACCAGTTACAATAGTATCTTACTAATTCCAATAATAGTTTCTATTAGTAAAGACATAAAAGACAAAGATATAAAATTTATAGCAATAATATCATCACTAATAATACTTATATTACTAATACTAATATACCAAATGCTAATATGCTCTAAAACTGATATATCAAAAACAGAAATGCCAATATTAACAATACTAGAAAAAGAAACCTTACAAAAAAGCATTTATGGAATAGCTATAGTTTCAGCAATAATAACCTCTGTCGTTTCTGCAAGTTACGGAGCATTAGAAAATATAAAAGATAAAAATAAATACAAACTATCAGCAATTGCAATATGTTTATTAGAAATACCAATTTCATATATTGGCTTTGGCAATTTAGTTTCAACTTTATACCCAATATTTGGAGCAATTGGAATAACACAGATTATATTAACACTAAAAACTTCAAATAGTATTGCAAAAACTGTTAAAAACTGATATAAATTATTATAGATTTTGTATAAAAGTCAGGAGAAAAAAATGAAATCCAAAAAAAATAATCAAAAGAAAGAAAATATAAACTTGCTGTATTTTAACAAAAACGAAACAAAAACAATAAATAAAAAAAGAATCCTTGGGATTGTAATGTTAGCTATAATAATATTAGCTATAACAATTTTGTATATAGTATATGCAAACAATGAAGACTTTAGAAAATTTGCTGACGAAAATATACTAAAAAAAGATATAGCAGAAAACGATTTAAAAACCATAGAAATATCAGACTACGAAAAACTAAACATATTTTCATACTATAAATATATAGCAATCTTAAAAGAAAACACACTAGAGACATACAACTATAATGGAAAAAAAGAGTCTGAACTAAAAATAGAAATAAGCAAACCGATTATAGCAAGCAATGGAAAATATGTGCTTATAGCAGAACAAGACTCACAAAAAGTTTATATGATTTCTGACAATGTTATAAAATGGGTAAAAGAACTTGAAGGGAACATATCAAGAATAAGTGTTAATGCAAATGGCTATTCATCAATAATAGTATCTGGAACATCATATAAATCTGTAATAATAGTATTAGATGATGCAGGCAATGAACTCTTCAGAAACTACTTATCAGACACAATAGCAGTTGACTCTGGAATATCAGACGACAATAAATATATAAGTTATGCAGAAGTAAACACAAGTGGAACATTAATCCAGTCAAACATAAAAGTAATATCAATAGAAAAAGCAAAACAAAAAAATTCTAATATTCAAAAAGGGCAAGACGCCTCTGATTCTATAGTATATACTTATAACGCTCCTGCAGACAGTTTAATATTAAACATTAAATATCAAGATAGAACGAAACTAGTTTGTATGTATGATGATTCAATACATATTATAAAAGATAACACAGACAAAGAAATAGCAAAAATAGATGACAAAGAAGAAAAAACAACCTTTGAAAGCATAAACTCAAACAACTACATTATAAAAAATGTAGAGGAAAGTAAAGGACTTCTAAACACAAATACAACACTAAAAATAATTAATACAAATTCACTAAAAGAAAATATATATAATTTTGTGGGAGTCACAAAAGAACTATATAGTTGTGGAGACAAAATCGCTTTAAACTTAGGCTCAGAAATACATTTTGTTGACACAAACGGTTGGTTAATAAAAAAATATACTTCAAGCCAAGAAATAAGAAAAATAGTAATGTCCAACGAATTGGCAGGAATAGTATATAGAAATAAAATAGAAATAGTAAAATTTTAAGGAGAAAATAGTATGGGAGTAATTACTGATTTAATCTTAATAGCCATAGTAATGGTATTTATAATAATTGGTTATGTAAAAGGGCTAACAGGAAGCTTAATCAAACTAGCTTCGTTCGTAATAGCCGTAATATTAGCATTAATATTATACAAACCTTTGTCAAATGTAGTTATGCAAAAAACACAAATAGACGAAAAAATAGAAGAAGCAATAGTACAAAATTTTAGCAAAACAGAAAATCAGAATGAAGAAAATATGCCTACCACATTAGTAGAGAGCATAAATAATAAAATTGAAAAAGAAACTACAGAAACAAGAAATGAAATTGTAGAAAAAACAGCAAAAAGCACTACATTAACAATTATGAAAGTAGGAACAGCAATTGCTATTTACATAGTGGCAAGACTTATATTATTCATAGTAGCAGTACTTGCCAAAGGAATTACACAACTACCACTAATTAAAGAAGCTGATAAAGCAGGTGGAATTGCATATGGATTAGTACAAGGAATAGTAATGGTATATGTACTATTAGGTATAGTTTCTTTAACAAGCGTAGTATGGGCAAACAATCCACTTGTAGAAGCTATAAGCCAATCATATATAGGATTAATATTATACAACAATAACATAATATTAAAATTAATATTTAAATAGTGTTGATATTTCATAGAGTATCTGATATACTTTATGCCATAAAGATTTATGGGGGTAAAGCAATTGAGAAGTGATAAAAAGACTAAAGACAAAGTAAAGGCAAAACATTCTAAAGTAGAAGAAAAGCCAAAAAAAGTAGAGAAGCCTAAAAAAACAAAGAAAAAAGTATCAGCTACCATTATAACAAAAAGAATAGTAGTAACAATACTATGTATGTTACTAATTGCAAGTGGATCATACGTAGGATATGGACTATACAATAAAAAACAAAGTGGAATAGCACTATCATCAGCACTACTTGCAACATTACTTGGAGAAAGCTCAGAAACAATAAAAAATCTACAACCAATACAAGTATTAATAATGGGAATAAGCGGAGTAGATGACTACAAATTGGCAGACACAATAATGGTTGCTTCATATAATCCAAAAACACAAGAAGCGTCAATTATGTCTATACCAAGAGACACATATGTAGGAAAAAAAGACAGAAAAACAGCTACTCAAAACTATATAGCAAGTAATAAAATAAATACAGTATTTAGAAATGGAACAAAAATACCAGATGCTTTAGATAGAATTAACGATCTAACAGGGCTAAACCTAGAAAACTATGTAATAATAGACACAGAAGCATTAATAAAATTAGTTGATGCAATAGGTGGAGTTACATTTAATGTCCCAATAGATATGTATTACACAGATGATATTGAACAAAATCTATACATAGACCTAAAAGCAGGAGAACAATTAATAGATGGAGCAAAAGCAGAGCAACTACTACGCTTTAGACACAATAATGATGGCTCAACATATCCTTCAAGTTATGGACAACAAGACCTAGGAAGAATGAGAACACAAAGAGAATTTATAATTGCAACATTAAAACAAACTCTAAAGATACAAAACATATTTAAGCTAAAACAAATAATAGATATAATGAATGAAAATGTAACTACAAATATGGATTTAACAGAATTAAAATCTTATGTATCTGTAGCAGTTGAATTTAATCCAGACAACATAAAAACAGATATGGTGCCAGGAACAACAGAAATGTGTAATGGTGTATCAATATATGTTGCAAACCAAAAAAAGACTCAAGAAATAGTTAAAGAGTTATTCCCAGAAACAGAAACAGAAAACGAAAATTAACAAATAAAAAAATAGGGGTTACAAATAAATACCCTATTTTTTTGTGCGTTTTTTAAACTTCAAAAACTTTGCAAATAATATTAATGCCATAATCAAAATAGCAAGCTCCATAGCAGTTTTTAACAAATTGTTACTATAAACAGTATGAGAGGCAATTAAATTACAAGAATAATTAACCCCATCAATATCATACGAAATACTACCTAAAATAGTGCCTTCTGATATTGGTGCAAACAAACCATCAGTAAGTTTTATATTTGGCGTTACACTCGAAATATCAAATCCATCAGGAACCAATACAGACAAATCTTCAGAATATAGCAAATCTAACGAAGATGTTTCTGAAGTTGCATTAACAACATTAATAGTGTGTCCTACATCACCTTTGTTAGCAATAGAAACAATAGAAAAATTATTAAATCCATATTCAAACAATGTTTTACAATCAATAGGACGCTGGTTAATATTATCATCTGTAAAGCCATCATTTAAAACCACAGCAATAAGAGAAAGATTATCTTTAGTAGCAGTAGCAACAATACAATGTCCTGCAGGAACAGTATATCCTGTTTTAGCCCCTGTTGCATACTCATAATAATAATTCCTTGGCGAACTAGAATAATTAGGTTTTAATAATTCATTTGTAGTATTAAAAATACGATCTTCTTTATCATATTTGTTAGTAATTGGTAAAGAATAGCGTGTCTTAGAAACAATACTTTTAAAAGTTGAAAGTTGCATTGCATACTTACCAATAATAGCTAAATCATAAGCTGTAGAATAATGATTTTCGTCGTGAATTCCATTAGGATTTACAAAATGAGTGTTCTTACAACCAATTTCAGTAGCCTTAGTATTCATCATTTCACTAAAAGACTCAACAGAGCCGGCAATATGCTCTGCAAGTACAACTGCAGCGTCATTAGCTGAAGGAATTAATAAAACATTCAACAATTGATCAATAGTTAATTCTTCACCCTCAACAAGGCTGGCAGTAGAATAACCACTAGGAATTGAAAAAACAGCATTATGGCTAACTGTTGCAACATCAGATAAATCACAATTTTCTATTGTAAGTATTGCTGTCATTATTTTTGTTGTACTAGCTGGATACATAACAGAATTAGCATTTTTACTATATAAAATTTTTCCAGAGCTTTCTTCCATTAACAAGCAAGAAGGGGAATAAGTTTCTGGAACACTATTTGCAGACACGCAAATAAAGCTACACATAAAAACAATTAAAGTTAATAAAAAAATTTTACGCAATTTACAAAAATAATTCATTTAAAGCTCCTCTACAAAATGTATATACATCATATATTAAAATGCAAAAAAATTCAATATTAAAACGAAAGGAAGTAAACTATGCAAAACATAAGTACAAAAATGAAAATAGTAATAGTAGCAATTTCAATTATTATAATTGCTACTATAGGATTATACATATTTAAACAAACACAAGAAAACGAGATAAATTATTACTACGAAGCAGAAGAAAACATAGAAACAGAAGATAATAACAAAAATAAAATTACAATACATATAACTGGAGAAGTAAACAATCCAGGAATTGTAATACTTGATGAAGGGGCAAGAATAGTAGACGCTCTAGAAGCGGCGGGAGGAGAAACAACTAATGCAGATATAAATAAACTAAACTTGGCATATGTACTAGAAGACGGAGAAAAACTCTATATACCAGGCAAGAATGAAGAAGAAAAAGAATATATAACACAAGGCAATGGAGAACAAACAGAAACAGCAAAAGTCAACATTAATACAGCACAAATAGAAGAACTATCCACTCTACCAGGAATAGGAGAAGCCACAGCAAACAAAATAATTGAATATCGTAAAGAAAACGGTAAATTTGAAAAAATAGAAGATATAAAAAATGTTGCAGGAATTGGAGACAGTAAATTCCAAAACATAAAAGAAATGTTAAAAGTAAAATAACCAATTGACTTATGATAACAAATATGTTATCATAGAATATGATATAAGGAGAGAGTTTATGTACAAAGTTACAATATATCAAGATGAAAATGGAAGGAGCGAAATAGAAGAATATATAAAAAGCCTGAGTATAAAAGAAGACAAAACAAGCAAAATAAAATATAGCAAAATAATAGCGTATATAAGATTATTAAAAGAAGAAGGAATAAAAATAGGGCAACCATATGTAAAATATATAATGGATGACATATGGGAATTAAGACCGTTAAGAGACAGAATACTATTTGCTTATTATAAAGACAATGAATTCATATTATTAAGTTTTTTCATGAAAAAGACACAAAAAGCTCCCTTAAAGGAAATTACCAAAGCTAAAAAATTATTAAAAGAGTTTAAGAAAAGGAGGAATAATAATGAATAAAAGCTTTAAAACTTGGGAAGAAGTTGAAAAAGAATTAAACATTACACCAGAACAAGAAGCTGAAATTCAATTAGAAATGGATATAATAAAAGCTACAGTAGAAGCTAGAAAAAAGAGAGGTTTTACTCAAAGAGAATTAAGTGAAAAAAGTGGAGTGAAGCAACCAATAATTGCACGAATAGAAAAAAACGTTAATTCCCCACAAGTGTCTACACTTATGAAATTGTTATATTCAATGGGCTATACACTAAAAGTAGTACCATTAGAAGATATAAAAAACAAATAAAACAAAAATACAAGCTAAAAACAATAGCTTGTATTTTTTAAGTTGGTTGCGGAGGATAGACTCGAACTACCGACCTTTGGGTTATGAGCCCAACGAGCTGCCAACTGCTCCACTCCGCGATATTTAATAACTTATATTAGTATACAGCATATAAAGAACAATGTCAATACATTAAACAAAATTTTTCTAATAATTAGACGACAAAAAATACATAAAACGAAAAAATTAAAAGAGCTTGCAAAACTTAGGGAAATAAAGACTTTTTGGAAAAGAGTAAAAAATATCACAAACACAAAGAGTATACATAATTCGACAATAAAAAGAGAAAAACCTTACAACTCTAGACTTTTATATAAACTAAAAAATGAAGAACAAAAAGCAAACTCGAAATACTAATACAAAAAATGTAATAGAAACTTAATAAATGTCGAAGAAAGTGCTTCCGCAAGGGAGTTTGAAATAGGTAAAAGAATGCAAGAAAAAACATATTGAAAAAAAAATAAAAGAATGCAATAATGAGATAACTAAAGATAATACATATAATTTTTAGCAAAAGCATTGAAAAATGCTTAAAAATAGCGTATAATAGAGTTATGAGTGAAAATAAAGGAGGAACAAAAATGCAACAAAAAATTATCAAAACAATTTCAACACTACTAGCAATAGTATTACTATATGCTAATTCAGCAGCAGTTGTAAGCTATGCAGTAGATGAACTTTTAACAGCACAAGAACTTGAAAAACAAAAAACGACAACAAATAACTCAAACGTAGAGTTTGATGTTTACTACGAAGGAGGTAGCCATACAGGCAATTTAGATATTACCTCAGAGAGTAACAAGTTAAATTTAAAATTAAAAGTTAAAGACACTGGATATCTAAAAGATGCTACAGTGACTTTTAATGATGCAAACTTTAAAATATCTGATGACGGAACAAACTCAGACAGAATAAAAGAATTTAATTCAGACACAAACTTAATCAAATTTAATCAGATAAACGCAGAAGAAGAAGTTGTAAAATCATTAAACTTAGCAATTAAACAAGAAGAAAAAGTTAGCCAAAACATAATGAACAAAGATAATAAAATAACTTTAAATGCAACATATGTTAATTCAAAGGGTAATGAGGAGTCAGTTTCAAAAGATATAATGATCAACACAAACTGGAACCTAAAATCAGAAGATAAAGATCAATCAAAAGCAGTATTAGATTATGAGCAACTAGCATTTGTTCCATATGAAATAAACAATACAAAAAAATTAATTGTACAAGCCAACATAACATCAAAAATTGAAGGAGTATCTTTACCAATTGAAAGTACAACCATAGAAGTAGATGTTAAGAAAATAAACAATGAACTTCCAGAAGAAGTTATAGTTATGGCAAGAAAAACATCTGCAACAAATGGCGATGGAGATGGAGTAAGCTTTACAAAAGCAAATTATAATTACGATAAAACAGCTGGAAAGACAACAATAA
The DNA here is from genome assembly GCA_963621875.1 of Bacteroidaceae bacterium. Lineage (GTDB taxonomy): Bacteria > Bacillota > Clostridia > TANB77 > CAG-508 > CAG-245. The sequence continues at coordinate 12,871 of CAVFFR010000003.1, forward strand.
ACATTGCAAACAATGCAAATAGCGAAGGAAATATAAGCTGGCAAAAAAATACATCTGATGATTTTGTAGTAACCTACATATATTCAGAAGATGTGTTAAATGCGGTAAAAGACCAAAAAACAAAAGTAGAATTTTCAGCAAATTCTAAAATAAGCATATATCATGGAAATGATGGAGTAACAGGATTTACAGCAAATGTAAGTGGATACCAAGAATATATAGATAAAACAGGAAATATTATAGAATTTGAAGTTGGAGTACCAGCAAATACTCAACTAAATAAAGGCTATATGTATAACAACAAAACTACAGCAGAAGAAAACAAAAAAGAAACAAAATTTACAGTTAATTATGTAGCAAAAATATTATATTCAAATATAGCTGACGAAGTAGTAATAAACCAAGACGAAGATAAATTTGTAACAGCAGACAATACAGAGATTTCTGCATCAACAAACACATACAATACAAGAATTGCAATACAAAAAACTGAATTTGTAAAAATACTTGGAGAAGAAGGAACTGTAACAGTCTTAAATGGAGAAGAAGAAATTGCTGTAATAAACAAAGACTCTGAAAGCGATGGCTGGCTTGTAGCAAATCTTAACAATGTAAACAAAATATCATTAAAAACAAGCAAACCACAAACAGAAGGACTTCTATATATATCAGTTGATAAAGCAATACAAACAGAAACATCATACACAACAGAACAAATACAAAAATTCGCAAAACTAAAAACTTCAGCAACACAAATAGTAAAAAGTGGAAACGAAGAAGTAACATCAAACACACAAACATCAGAAATAACTTTAGTAGAACCAACACAAAAAGCAAACATAAAACTAAGCAAAGACACATTATCAACAATAATAAAAAATGAAGATGTAGAAATAAATGTTACATTAGAAAACGATAGTATAGATGATATTATGTTCAAACAACCAACAGTTAAAATAGACTTACCAACAAACATAGAAACATTAGAAGTAAAATCATCAGAATTATACTTTGATGAGGAACTTTCTATAAAAGAAACAAAAGGTGTAGAAAATGCTGATGGTACAAAATCTATTATAGTAACATTAGATGGCACTCAAACAAAATATAACAATGTTGCAGCAAAAGGCGCAACAATAAAACTAAACACAAACATAACATTAAACAAACTAACACCAACAACAGATACACAAGTAAAATTAACAGTACAAAGTGATGACAATACAATAGAAGGAAGTGCAAACATAAAATATGTTGCACCAGTTGGAATAGTAACAACAAATTCTGTAACAGGATATAATGAAGAAAACAGCGAATTAACTGTAATATCAGGAGAAGGAAAAACTGCAATAATAAAAACAAACACAGAGGCAAGACAAGCAACATATACAATGAATGTAATAAACAATTACACAAACACATTAGACAATGTAGTAGTTCTAGGAAGAACTCCATTTGCAGGAAATAAAGACTTAGCAAACAATAATGAATTAGGATCAAATATAGACTTAACATTAGCAACAGGAATAACAGTATCAAATATAGATACTTCAAGAATAACAGTATATTATTCAGAAAATGGAGAAGCTACAACAGACCTAAACAATGCAAACAATGGATGGAACACAAGTGCTTCTGATATGAGCAAAGTAAAATCATATATGATAGCACTATCAGGAACAATGAATATTGGAGAGATGTTTACATTCTCATACAAAGCAAATATACCAGCAAATCTAGAACACGAAAAATCAGCATACGAAACATATGCAATGTTCTTTACAAACAACAAACCAGAAGGCTCAATATCAGATAAAGCATATGCAAGCACAATAGGGCTTACAACAGGAACAATACCAAAGTTAACAGCAAGCTTAAGCTCTGATATAGCAGACGGAGCATCAGTACAAAGCGGAACACTATTAAAATATAAATTAACAGTAGAAAATGAAGGCTCAGAAGACTCAACAGATGCAACATTAACAATACCACTTGACTCATCAATAACATATGTGGAAAAAGACGAAAGTTCTACAAATGGTTACAAAGAAGTATATGATACAATAAAAACAATTACAGATGAAGAAAGCGGAACAACCAGTTATGTTCTAACATTAAAATTAGACACAATAAAAGCAAAATCAAAATTAGAAAAAGAAATATGGTTATTAACACAAACTTCATCAGAAGAAAAAGAACTTTCTATAACAGGAACAGTTACATATAAAGAGAATTTAACTGCTGTAACAAACACTCTAAATGTAAAATTAGCTGCAAAATATTTTAATATATCACTTCAATCACAACAAAGTAAATTAAAAGAAGATGAACAATATCTAGTAGGAATATTCTTAAATGCCATAGATGTTCATAAAGAAATAAAAATAGATGATAATGTGTTACAAGAAGAAAAAATAATGCATAATACAAAAGTCACAATAAATCTACCAGAAGAGTTGACTTTAGTGAAAGTGGAAAAACAAAAGAATGAGGACATAACTTCAAATGTATTAAATGATGGTAATAAAATAACAATAGAAGTTGGAAATATACAAGATGATAATTCCATTAAATATACATTAACATTTATGCCAAAAATAAAACAGCAAGATGTATATTCTAAAGATATATCATTAATTGCAAAAATAAAAGCAGATGAATCTTCAGAAGAACAAAGTAAGCCACTTACAGCAGTTATAGGAAAACCTGCAATAACAGTAGAGCAAACATCTAATATACCAAGTACAGTAGCAATAAATGCAACAGAAGAATTTACATATAGATTTGAGATAAAAAATATATCATCAATAGATGTTACTGGAATAAAACTAACAGATCACTTACCAAAAGAATTAGTTTACAAAAATATTAAAACAACATATGAAGGAGTTACACCAGAAATAACAACTAACAAGGATAATGAAGGCAACCCTGTAGTTGGAATCACTGTACTTGAGCCGGGAGCTACTGTAATAGTAGAAGTAAATGCTTTAGCAAACAGAGTGGATGAAGATACAACAATAACAAATAAAGCTATAATAACACAAGACAAAATAGGAACAATAGAAACAAATGAAATAAAAAATACAATTAAAAAATATTCTCCAAATACAAATCCAGACCCAGATAATCCAGATGTACCAGTAGGAACAGTACAAAAAATAATAGGAACAGTATGGGTAGACGCAAACGGAAATGGAGAAAAAGAACAAGGGGAAACAAAAGTTTCAGGAATAACAGTATTGTTATTAAACAATAATACTGGAAAAATAGCAAAACAAACAGTAACAGCCGAAAACGGAATGTATGCTTTTGATGGAGTAGTAAAAGGAAAATACACAGTAATATTCTTATATGATTCATCAAACTATAGTGCAACAAAATATCAAGCACAAGGAGTATCAACTTCTTCAAACTCAGATGCACTAGACAAACTAATAGAATATGAAGGAAAACAAGTAACAGCGGGAGTAACAGAAGAAATAATAATAGAAAAAGAAAACAAATATGATGTAGACTTTGGAATTGTAGAAGATGCCAAATTTGATTTAAAACTAGATAAAGTAGTATCAAAAATAACAGTAAACAATAAAAAAGGCTCAACAGAGCACAACTATGATAAAAACTTTGCAAAAATAGACTTTGAATCAAAATATGTAGACTCATCAACAATGATAGTAGAATACAAAATAACAGTAACAAACGAAGGAGCGGTTCCAGGATATGCAAAAAAAGTTGCAGACTACTTACCAAGCGAATTAAAATTTAATAGTGAATTAAATACAGACTGGTACGAAGGAAAAGACGGAACAATATATAATGCATCACTAGCAAATACAATAATAAATCCGGGAGAAAGCAAGGAATTAAAATTAATCTTAACAAAGAGTATGACACAAGAAAGCTTTGGACTAATAACAAACAAAGCAGAAATATACGAGGCTACAAACGATTATGGACTTGCAGATATGGACTCAGTTCCAGGAAACCAATCAACAAATGAAGATGATTACTCAATAGCAAATGTTTTAACAGGAGTTAAAACAGGTGAAGCAGTAATATATATTACATTAGCAATAACAATAATAACAATTATAGGAGTTGGAACCTATATAATTAGAAAGAAAGTAATAAAATAGGAGGGAGGTAAAAATGAGTATAAAACAAAGTAAAATAACTAAATTTATAAAAACGCTTATAGCACTAGTTATTATATTAGCAAGTTCACTAAATTTTGCAAAAGTGGTTAGAGCTACTTGGAGCGTTGAATCATATATGCTTACAGGTACGTCGTTGGGTGTAATGCCTATAACGGATGGAACATACTGGTATTTTTGCAAGGACAGAGGAAAAATGTTGAGAACAGGAACTTTCGATGTAAAAACATATTATGCAGATGATTTTGCGATAGTAGAAGCAAGTGGAATGAGATATATGGACGAATGCATAGAGTCGGGTTTGGTTCCAAAAGCAGAAAAGATACTAAATGCACAATTAAGTGCGTTACAAGATAATAAAGGCTGGTCTGGCGATATGGTAGATAACAGAGAGGAGATACTTTCTAATACCAAGTATAATGTAAATAAAAAGGTTCAGATATTTACAGATGGAGCAAAATTTGAAGATATTTGGCAGTTCTTAGGAGAGAGGATTAGTAATTTTATATTAAAAGATTTAGATGCTTTAGAAATATCCAAAGACTATTCTGATGATATAGATGCTGACAAGCCCGTTGAACAAGAAATTAAAACGGTAACGGTAATTGAAGATAAAGATGGAAATAGAGGTTATAATGAAAGTGGAGAAAAGACAGCTATAAATGACGCAAATTCATATATTTTGAATGGAACGTTTTTTAAAGATGATGTTAAGAGAAACTGGGGATACAATGAAGAAGACATACAAGTTGCTTATTGGATGAACAATGATAGGACACCATATCTTTATGGCCCAGAAAATTTGGGATTATCAGAAAAAGCTATGAAGAATGGGCGAAAATTATATGCAGAAGCTTTAGCTTATCAAGAATGGGTTAATGCTGGAAATGCAGATAATTATAATACATCAATGAGCAAAAAGGATACACAGATATTTGTAAATAGAAGAGACGGAGCAAGAAACGAAGATGAATATATAATTGGACCAATATCTATAAGTTATCCATCTGCAAAAACATATGAAGATGCAACATATTCTTTACCGGAGCAACCTCATTTTTCATATATAGCTGATTTGCAGATAACCACAGATACTGGTGCAAATTTAAGCTACAGAAATGGAGATTTTCAAATATATTCAGAAAGGATGGGAAAATGTACAGGCAGTACTACTTATCCAGATGAAACAGTATATCCAAATACAAATTATTGCCCCGAAAACGGAGAAAATTTCTACATAATATTAAATGCTTCCAAAGCAAATTATCCTAAAAAATTGAATATACAAGCTAATTTTGAATATGTAGAAAAATCAGAAGCTAGATACATAGATTTGACTGGTGATGCGGTATTATATCAATATAAAAAACATGGAATTGACGCTAGAGACATTGGTGTAACATACAAAGCTTCTAGAGCTTGGTGGCAAAGTATTCCGCATAAACATTCAGGATATACAGATAGTGATGGAAATTATCATTCAGGATATACTACTTATGAAAATCATAGTGGAACTTTTACCGTTGAAATAAGTTTCCGTGTGTTCCAGCCATTCGTAAATATGTATAAAGAAGAAGAATATAAATTAGGAGATCTTTATGATGAAAAGAATGAAGTGGACAGACTTGAAGCACAACCATTAATAAGATTAATCTATACAATAATTGGTTCTCCTGAAGAGCCAACACCTCCAGAGCCAACATCTCCAGAGCCAACATCTAATGGGTCAATATCTCAGGCGTCAACATCAATAGAAATAGACCTAACCATGGAAATGGGAGGAACTGTATGGGTCGATGGAAAGAGCGGAAAAGAATCTGCACTAGATGGACAATATGGCACAGACAGTTTAGGAAATCCATCAGCCACTCAAGGAGGAACTTCAGACATACCAATGTCAGGAGTAACGGTAAAATTACATCAACTAGATCATACAGGAGCAGAAAGTATAGTAGACGAAACAAAAACAGACGGAAAAGGAGAATACCTATTCAAAGAACTAAATGCACAATATCAATACTATATAGAATTTGTTTATAATGGACAATATTATGAACCAACAAAACACAAAGCAACAAACGCTACAGATACAAACGAATCAAGAGGTTTAGACTTCTTATCAGACAAACAAAGCATTAATAGTACATATTATAATTTTGAGGTAGATATAGAAGGAAGAGCATCATTTAATGTTAAATTCGAAGAAATCGCATCAACGCCAAATAACTATAAAACAAAAGGCGGAGATTATGCAGAAGTATTTACAAGAGACTATCTAAGAGAAAATGGATTTATAGACGAATTTGGAAATCCAGCAGGAGGAGCACCACAATATGTAAGAGATTGCTTAATGTCAGCATTTACAATGGACGACGCAAGTGGTGACAAATTAGAAGTAAAAGATGGAGATAAAAATCCAGTACAAAAAACAGAAGACAAGAGAAATATAGAATTTTATCCAAGAGATAGTAGATTTGTAATTGATGAAATGCTAAATACAATAAACCAAAAAAGTTTGGCAACAGATAGTCAAAATGTAGCAATAAGCACATATACACCAGTATATAGTGAAGAATACAACATCAAAGAAATAAATCAAGGATACGCTGAAAGACAAGAGTCAGATGTAGCTTTAAGCAAAGATGTATACAAAGTTGTACAAGAAATAAACGGAAAAACAGAAACATACAAATATAATAAGAGAGAAGCAACACAAGATGCAGATAAATGTTGGACAGTAGAAACAAGAATAGAAAGTCAATACTATAACAAAGGATATACAAGAGAAATATACAGAGAAGACTGGATATATCAAGCAGAAGACACAGTAATAACAGATTTAGGAGGAACATTAAAAGATCCAAAAACAGAGTTAGAAATATTTGTAACATATAGAGTAAGAATACGTAACTTATCAGACTCTTTAGGAGTAAGAATAACAGAGATTGTAGATTACTATGATGAAGACTTTACCCCAGTGCTAGAAAGATCATTTGTAGGCGACAAAAAAGAAAATAAATTACAAGATATAACAATAAAATCAGATGAGCACTATATAGCAGAAGACCATATAACACAAAAAAATGCTAATGGAAGTGGAAGTATTTACTCAAATGATGCAGAAAATAGCAAAAATGCTCCAAATGAATTTAAAAAGCTTTATGTAACAGGATTTGAAAACATATTATTAGACTCAGATGACAGCAAAGAAATGTATATATACTTAACATTTAGAGTAAATAAATCAGGACTAGATCAGAGTGCTAATAGTAATGGATATGAGTACATTATATTAGATCAAAACATAATAACTAAAGAAGAATATGCAAGAGGAAAAGACAATGTAGTAGAAATAAATGGTTACAAAACATACTATGGAACACATACAAGCAACAATGGCAAAGGAGACTATGGAAAAGCAGCAGTTTCTCCAAATGGAGAATATGGCCCAAGCAACATAGCTGGTATAGTAGATAAAAACTCTAAACCAGGAAATGTTCTATATGAAGACGAAGTAGGAATAGGACTTAAAGCAGATGGAACAATTGTAGAAGAAAACTTCGAAAACGATACAGATAATGCTCCAAGTATTAAGATACTACTACTAAGTGAAGATACAGTAAGAAAAATAGACGGAATAGTATGGGAAGATGGTAGAACAGAAACTGTTGAAAACTCTAAAATAGGAAATGGTAAAAAAGAAGAAACTGAGGAAGGAGTAAACAATGTAATAGTTCAATTAGTAGAGATTGTTGATGCAGATAGCACCACACTTGGACGTGATTGCGAATATGTATGGAAAGAGATGAAATCTGGAGATACATCCTCTCAAGATCCTGTTGTAAACCTATATGACCTAATTAAACCAGACAATGTAACTTCAGATGGACAGTATATGTTTAAAGGCTACATACCAGGTAACTATTATGTAAGATTCATATATGGAACTGATGACAAAACAACAGGAGAAACAGAAAATTACCAAAAATATAATGGACAAGATTATAAATCGACAATATACAATCCGGGAGGATCATCATTTAGCTCAGAAAATCCAGATAACAATGAATCGTTCTTGTCGTTAGAATATTTAGATGAAAATGCAGAAACTACTTACTCATATGCAAGAGATACAATGACAACGCACACAACAGCAGATTATAAAAATAATTTCTTAAGAAGAGGAGATTACTATAAGAGCAAGTACCTAGAAGGAACAAATACACTTGTATATCCAAATGATACGCAGAACTATAACGGAAACACACTTATAGCAGGAACAAGAACATATGTCAATGAGTATAAAGATGGAAACATAGAAATGAAGAACGGTTTAGCTCAAGAGCTAAGCGATAAAACGCCAAATACATTTATAATATCAAAAACAGCAAGAATTAATGCAGAGGGTGAATATGACAGAACAGAAAGTGATATGCCAGATGGAATCTTGACAGAGTTAAGTACAGAAATGGGAGGAAAGAATACAGCAGGAAGTAACGATGATGGATATGGATACTATCGCATTCTTAACTTAAGTTTTGGACTACAAGAAAGACCAAAAGCACAATTAAAAGCAACAAAGCAAGTAAGGCATGTAGAAGTAAAACTAAGTAACAACTCAATACTATTTGATGCAAAAGGAAGAGCTACAAATGTTCTATGGATAAACCACAAAGCCCATAAGCAAGATGAAAATAATACTTATACAGAAAATAACAACTATGATAATAAGTTTATGAAAGTACCCGAAATAAGAACATCTAAGGGGTTAATTGAATTAACAATGGACGAAGAACAAATGCATGGAGCACAATTGAAGATAACTTACTTAATAACAATAGCAAATGTTGGTGAAGTAGACTATAAAGATAATCAATTCTACTACTGCGGTGTAGAAAGCGATAAACAAAATAATATAGCAAAAACAAGACCAATGCAAATAGTAGATTATGTAGGATATCAGACTGTTAACGATGACAAGACAACAAGAAACAACTTGAGATATATAGCATCAGATAATACAGGATGGACAGTAACAACAGCAGAGGAACTACATAGAGATGATTACAAGTTATTAAGTGACTATGCATATGAAGGAAATCCGGATAATGGAAACATGGGTGCAAACAAATATACAACAATAGTAACAACAGAATTTAATAATGAGTTAGTACCAGTACTTGTTGACAACGAAGCAACAAAGGTAAAAGACAAGATAACAGATTTATTCCAAACAGATGAGAATATAACCTGTAACTCAGTAGTAGCAAAAACATTAGTATTAACACAAACATTAACAGCAGATGATGGCGGAGACGACAAAACATACAACAACCTAATGGAAATTGTAAAAGTAAATAATACAGTTGGAAGAAGAATGGGATACTCAGTAGTCGGAAATCAAAACCCAACAGAAGAACCAAAAGAGATAGACTCTGATGATTCACAACAAGTAAGAATAATGCCACCATTTGGACAAAACTACATTTACTACATACTAGGAGGAGCGGTAGCAATTATACTAATAGCTGGTATAGCTATAACAATAAGAGTAACAAGAAAGAAGTAATAAAATTATTACTATAGATAGAAATAGAGGTGAAATTCACCTCTATTTTTTTACGCACTAAAATAATACAAAAATAATAAAACAGAAAAAACGATTTTTTAAAAAAACAAAAAAATAACAAAAAATAAATAGAAGCCAAAACAAGAAAAAAGACGAAAAACCCCAGAATAAAGCTAAATAATCAAAAAAGATAATAAAAATAAACAAAGAAAAAATAAACAAAACCGAAAAAATGATTTTTAAAATAAATGTAATAAAATTGTAATATTTTTATTAATCAACATAAAAATATGTAACCGTAATTAGCTTGTATCAAGGCTTTTGAAAAGTAGATTAACAAAAAGCTGAAAAAATCAAGAAAATTTGCAAAAAATACCATTTGCTATAAGCCTTGATATTAGCGAACAATAAAGAATAAATTACATAATAGGTACTTTTTTGACATTATAATGAGCATATTATAATATCTAGTCACGATAACAAAAGAGACTTTATAACTAAAGTAATATAAAAAGCGGTAGAAGTAAAGTTATAATAATAAACAAAATGGGGAGGAATAAACAATGAAGATTATCAAGAGAGATGGAAATATAGTAGAATATAATCCAGAGAAGATAAAAACAGCCATCAAGAAAGCAAATGAGGAAGTATCAAGAAAGAATAGAGCAACAGAAAAAGAAATACAAGAAATAATTGAATATGTAGAAGATTTAAGAAAAACAAGAATATTAGTAGAAGATATTCAAGACATTATTGAAGAAAAATTAATGTCTTTTGGCAAGTACGAATTAGCCAAAAAATATATTACATACCGTTATACAAGAGCTCTAGTAAGAAAAGCAAATACAACAGACCAATCTATTAAAGAATTAATAGAAGGTGAAAATGAATATTGGAATAACGAGAATTCAAATAAAAATGCAAAAGTAGTTACAACACAAAGAGACTATTTAGCAGGAATAACGAGTACAGACATAACAAGAAGATTTTTATTACCTGAGGATGTTGTTAAAGCACATGATGAAGGAATTATACACTTTCATGACGCAGACTATTTTGCACAAAATGCACTTCACAATTGCGACTTAATAAACCTAGAGGATATGTTACAAAATGGAACAAATATAAATGGTGTAATGATAGAAAAGCCTCATAGATTTTTAACAGCTATGACAATAGCAACACAAATAATAACAGCGGTAACATCTAGCCAATATGGTGGAGCAACTGTTACAATGACACACTTAGCCCCATTCGTAAGAGACAGTTATAACAAATATTTAAAGAAATATCAAGGAAGAAAATTATCTAAAGAGCAATGTGAAAAATTTGCAAAAGAAGATTTGAAAAAAGAAATAGAAGATGGAGTACAAACATTCCAATATCAAATAAACTCAATGACTACAACAAATGGACAATCTCCATTCTTAAGTGTTTGCTTCTATTTAGGGGAAACAGACGAATATAAAGAAGAATTAGCAGCAATTACAGAAGAATTCTTTAAACAAAGAATAGTAGGAATGAAAAATGAAAAAGGTGTTTATATAACACCAGCCTTCCCAAAATTACTATATGTTCTTGAAGAAGACAACATACACGAAAACAGCAAATATTGGTATTTAACAAAATTAGCTGCAAAATGTACTGCAAAAAGAATGGTTCCAGATTATATATCAGAAAAGAAAATGCTAGAACTCAAAAAAGACAAAAATGGAGATGGACAATGCTATCCTTGTATGGGATGTCGTTCTTTCTTAACACCATATGTAGACCCAGAAACAAACAAACCTAAATATTATGGAAGATTTAATCAGGGTGTTGTAACAATAAACTTAGTAGATGTAGCATTATCTTCTGGAAAGGATGTAGAAAACTTCTGGAAAGTATTTGAAGAAAGATTAGAATTGTGCCATAAAGCATTAAAGCTAAGACACGAAAGACTAGCAAAAGCTACTAGTGATGTAGCCCCTATATTATGGAGATATGGTGCACTTGCCAGACTTCCTAAAGGAGCAAGCATTCATCCATTATTACACGGCGGATATTCAACAATATCTCTTGGATACGCAGGATTATATGAGTGTGTAAAATATATGACAGGAGACAGCCATACAGACCACGGAAAAGGCGAAAAATTCGGACTAGAAGTAATGCAAAAACTAAATGATAAATGCAAAGAATGGAAAACAGCTGAAGATATAGATTATAGTGTATATGGAACACCAATAGAATCAACAACATACAAATTTGCTAAATGCCTACAAAAGAGATTTGGAAAAATAGAAGGAATAACAGACAAAATGTATATAACAAACTCATATCATGTTCCTGTATTTGAAGAAATTGATGCTTTTTCTAAGCTAAAATTAGAAAGTGAATTCCAAAGATTAAGCCCAGGAGGAGCTATATCTTATGTAGAGACTCCTAATCTACAAAACAACTTAGATGCAGTAATAGAAATTATTAAATTCATATATGACAATATTATGTATGCAGAGCTAAATACTAAATCTGATTACTGCCAAAAATGCGGATTTGATGGAGAAATTCAAATAGATGACAACTTAGAATGGTACTGCCCTAACTGTGGAAACAGAGATCATGCAACACTAAATGTAGCAAGAAGAACTTGTGGATACATTGGAAGCAATTTCTGGAATAAGGGAAGAACACAAGAAATAAAAGAAAGAGTATTACATGTAGATAACAAAGATGATAAATAAAATCAAAGATATAATTGAAAGAAGGAATTGCTAAATGAGATACAATAAAATTAGAAAAATGGACATTGCAGATGGACCAGGAGTAAGAGTTTCTATATTTATGCAAGGATGCTGTTTTAACTGTAAAAATTGCTTTAACCCTGAAACGCACGACTTTGCGGGTGGCAAAGAATTTACAAAAGAAACAATTAACAGAGTTTTAGAATTATGTGACAAAGACTATATAAAAGGCTTATCAATACTTGGTGGAGAGCCAATGCACCCAAAAAACATACAAGCAACAACAGAACTTGCAAAATGTTTTAAAGAAAAATTCCCTGAGAAAAACTTATGGGTATGGTCAGGTTTTACCTTTGATAAAGATTTGAAGGATAAAGAAACTTTGAAATACATAGATGTTTTAGTAGATGGACAATATGTAGACGAATTACACAATCCAAAATTAGAATGGAGAGGCTCATCAAACCAAAGGGTTATAGATGTACAGCAAAGTCTAAAAGCAAATAAAGTAATATTATTAAATGCTTAAAAACAAGGTAGATGTAAAAAGCATCTACCTATTATTATAATAAGGAGATTGCAGTGATGAAATTAGAAAAAGAAGATATAGAAATATATAACTATATACAAGAAGAAAAACATAGACAAGAAAATAATGTAGAATTAATAGCATCAGAAAACTTTGTAAGTGAAGCTGTTTTAGAAACTATGGGATCAATATTAACAAATAAATATGCAGAGGGATATCCAGGGAAAAGGTATTATGGTGGATGCGAGTTTGTAGACAAGATAGAAAGCACAGCAATAGAAAGAGCTAAGCAATTGTTTGGTGCAGAACATGCAAATGTTCAGCCACATAGTGGAAGCCAAGCAAATATGGCAATATATATGGCAATGCTAAAACCAGGTGATACAGTAATGGGAATGAGCTTGGCAAATGGAGGGCATCTTACACACGGAAGCCCAGCAAGCTTTTCTGGAAAACTATATAATATAATTTCGTATGGAATTGATAAAAATGGATATATAGACTACGAACAAGTAAGAAAATTAGCTAATGAAAGTAAGCCCAAAATGATAATTGCGGGAGCAAGTGCTTATCCGAGAAAAATAGATTTTAAAAAATTCAGAGAAATCGCAGATGAAGTAGGTGCATACTTAATGGTAGATATGGCACATATAGCAGGACTTGTTTGCACTGGTTATCACGAATCGCCTGTCCCATATGCTGATTTTGTAACATCAACAACACACAAAACCTTAAGAGGACCAAGAGGTGGACTAATTTTGTGCAAAGAGAAATATGCAAAAGAAATAAATAAAACAATATTCCCAGGAATACAAGGTGGTCCACTAGAACATATAATTGCAGGAAAAGCAGTATGCTTTAAAGAAGCAATGCAGGAAGATTTTAAAGAATATATTGGGCAAGTAATAAAAAATTGTAAAGCATTAGCAGATGAACTAATAAAAAGAGGATATAATTTGGTATCTGGTGGAACAGATAATCATTTAATGTTAATAGACCTAATAAATAAAGAAATGACTGGAAAAGAGGCGGAAAATCTGTTGCACGAAGTTAATATAACAGTAAATAAAAATGCAGTTCCAAATGACCCACAAGGACCATTTATAACAAGTGGAATTCGTGTTGGAACAGCGGCTTGTACAACTAAAGGGTTAAAAGAAACAGATATGGTAAAATTAGCAGAAGCCATGGACTTAGTGCTTTGCAAAAATGTAAAAAAACTATCAGATGAAGAATTGGAAAATAATAAAAAGAAAGCAAAAGCAATAGTACAGGAGCTAACAAAAAAATATAAATAAATTTGAAAATAGGAGTTTTCTTGTTGAAAGCTCCTTAATATTATAGTTAAAAATATGTGAAATTGTACACGCAGATTATGCAAGAAAACTAATTGTACAACAAATTGCAAAAAAATGTAAAAAATCAATTTTTTCTATTGACATAACTATAAAATTAAGTGTATAATAAAAATATATGATATTATGGAACAATATCAACATAATTAGATTATTAATCTCCGAAGGGAAATAGTAAGGGTGGTTAATATAAAAACGATTAATTGTAATATAATTTAAATAAATACAAAAAGAAGTTGGCAAAGGTAATTGAGGTTTGCCAATGAATTTTTGTTGTCTTTTTATCGCTATGTAAATTTACAAAAAAGAGGAATTGTTTTTAAAAAGCTTACGGAAAAAGGAACTTAAAGGAGCAGTGAGTTTTATTATCCTAAAAGCATTAAAAACAAGAAGGACTTTTTTGAAAATCATATATATATTAATTCTGCTTTAATTTTTTATATGAGGTGAATGACTTTGAAGCTAAAGGAAGTAAAACACGAAAAATGCACAAGAAAAACCTTTTCAAAAATAGGTGATTTTATCGAAATGCCAAACTTAATCCAAGTACAAAAAGATTCTTACAATTGGTTTATAGAAGAAGGCCTAGGAGAAGTATTAAGAGATATTTCGCCTATAGTAGACTATTCTGGAAACCTTGTATTAGAGTTTTTGGATTATCATATGGAAGAAACAACAAAGTACACAATGGAAGAAGCAAAAGAAAGAGATGCAACATATTCTTCAAGATTACATGTTAAGGTTAGATTAATTAACAAAGAAACTGGAGAAATTAAAGAGCAAGAAATCTATTTAGGAGATTTCCCTTTAATGACAGACAGTGCAACATTTATTATCAATGGAGCAGAAAGAGTAATTGTAAGTCAATTAGTTCGTTCTCCATCTTGTTATTATGCACAAGACTTTGACAAAGTGGGAAAGAAAATATACACATCAACAGTTATGCCTATCAGAGGAGCATGGCTAGAATATGAAACAGACGGAAATGATGTTTTTTATGTAAGAGTTGATAGAACAAGAAAACTACCTGTTACTTCATTATTAAGAAGTATAGGATTTGTTACTGATGAACAAATATTAGATCTATTTGGAAATGATCCAAAAATTAAAGCAACACTTGACAAAGATCCAATAAAGAAACAAGACGAAGCAATAATTGAAATATATAAGAAATTAAGACCAGGGGAACTTCCAACAGCTGATGCTGCCAGAAACTTATTTGATGGTTTATTCTTCGATAACAGAAGATATGACTTAGCAAAAGTAGGAAGATATAAGTTTAACAAAAAATTAAGATTAGCAACAAGAATTACAGACCAAATTGCTTATGACGACATAATAAATCCAGAAACTGGAGAAGTTCTTGTAGAAAAAGGAAATAAAATTACTGCAGAGGTTGCAGAAGAAATACAAGATTCAGGAATTAACATTGTAGATGTAAATGTTAAAGACGAAAAAGTTAGAGTTATAGGAAATGGAATAGTAAATATTTACAAAATGTTGCCAAATGTAGACTTAAAAGATTTACACTTCAACGAAGGAGTTAACTATAATGTATTAAAGTCAATAATAGATACAACTCCAGAAGAAAAATTACATGATGTAATAAAAGAAAGAAGAAGTGAACTAGTTCCTTTAACAATAACAACAGAGGACATGGTTGCATCAATAAGCTATTTACTAAACTTAGACTATGGAATTGGTAAAATAGATGACATAGACCACTTAGGAAATAGACGTATTAGATGTGTTGGCGAATTACTACAAAACCAATTTAGAATTGGTTTAACAAGATTAGAAAGAGTTGTTCGTGAAAGAATGACAATTCAAGATTTAGATGCAGTAACACCACAAACATTAATAAACACAAAACCAATAAGTTCTTCAATAAAAGAGTTCTTTGGAAGCTCACAATTATCACAATTTATGGATCAAACAAACCCATTATCAGAGCTTACTCATAAAAGAAGAATCTCAGCATTAGGACCTGGTGGTCTTTCAAGAGAAAGAGCTGGTTTCGAAGTTCGTGACATTCACTATACTCACTATGGTAGACTATGTCCAGTTGAATCACCAGAAGGACCAAACATTGGACTTATATCAGCACTTTCATCATTTGCAATGATAGACGAATATGGTTTTGTTGAAACACCATATAGAAAAGTAGATAAAAAGACTGGAAAATTAACAGATATAGTAGAATATATGCCAGCAGATGAGGAAGATAAATACATCATAGCGCAAGCTTCAGAGCCAATTGGCAAAGATGGAAAATTTGTAAATAAGAAAATAAAAGTTAGACATAAAGAAGAAATAACAGAGGTTGATGCAAGTGAAGTTGATTATATTGATGTTTCACCAAAACAATTAGTTTCAGTTGCAGCAGCAATGATTCCTTTCCTAGAGCACGATGATGTTAAGCGTTCTCTAATGGGATCAAACATGCAAAGACAAGCAGTTCCTTTACTTATTCCAGAAGCTCCAATAGTAGGAACAGGAATGGAATACAAGGCTGCTAGAGATTCAGAAATAACAGTAACAGCCATAAATGATGGTGTAGTAGAAAAAGTTACAGCAGATGAAATAACTGTTAGAAATAAAAAGAAAGAAGTAGATACATATAAACTTCGTAAGTTTAAAAGAACAAATGGAGGAACTTGTATCAACCAAAGACCAGTTGTTCAAAGAGGAGAAATAGTAAAAGCGGGAGATATTCTAGCTGATGGACCTTCTACACAAAATGGGGAAATGGCACTTGGAAGAAACGTTCTTATAGCTTTTTCGACTTGGGAAGGTTACAACTACGAGGATGCTGTATTAATTTCTGAAAGATTAGTTAAAGAAGATGTATATACTTCAATTCATATAGAAGAATATGATTGCGAATGTCGTGATACAAAATTAGGACCAGAGGAGATAACAAGAGACATTCCAAATGTTGGAGATGATGTGCTAAAAGACCTAGACGAAAATGGTATCATAAGAATAGGCGCAGAAGTAAGATCTGGAGATATTTTGGTTGGTAAAGTTACTCCAAAAGGAGAAACAGAGCTAACTGCAGAAGAAAGACTACTTCGTGCAATATTTGGAGAAAAATCTAGAGAAGTTAGGGATACATCACTTCGTGTGCCACACGGAGAAGCTGGAACAATAGTAGATATTAAAGTATTTACAAGAGAAAATTCAGAAGAACTAGCTCCTGGAGTAAACCAAGTAATTAGATGCTATATAGCAACAAAGAGAAAAATATCAGTTGGAGATAAAATGGCTGGTCGTCATGGTAACAAAGGTGTTATTTCAAGAATATTACCAGAAGAAGATATGCCATTCTTACCAGATGGAACACCAGTAGACATAGTTTTAAACCCAATGGGTATTCCTTCTCGTATGAACTTAGGACAGGTTCTTGAAGTGCATTTAGGAATGGCTGCAAGAGCATTAGGCTGGAAAGTTACAACACCAGTATTTGATGGTGCAAAAGACTACGAGATAGAAGATTTACTAGAAGAAGCTGGACTACGCAGAGATGGTAAAACAGACTTATATGATGGTAGAACAGGTGAAAAATTCATAAAACCAATTACTGTTGGAGTAATGTATATGATGAAACTACATCACTTAGTAGATGATAAAATACATGCTCGTTCAACTGGACCATACTCAGTGATAACACAACAACCTCTAGGAGGTAAAGCACAATTCGGTGGTCAACGTTTTGGAGAAATGGAAGTTTGGGCATTAGAGGCTTATGGTGCTGCATATTCGCTACAAGAGATGCTAACTGTTAAGTCAGACGATGTTGTAGGACGTGTTAAAACATATGAAGCTATAGTCAAAGGCGAAAATGTACCAAAACCAGGAGTTCCAGAAGGATTTAAAGTATTAGTAAAAGAACTTCAATCATTAGGTTTAGACATAAAACTATATACTCAAGACGATCAAGAGATTCAATTAAAAGAGGATATAGAAGATGCAATAAGCTTTAGTAACATAGAAAATAAATCACTTAATGAAGATAGTGTAATCGACGAAGACGAACTTTCTGATGGTTATACAGAAGAAGACGAAGGTTCGGACGACGAAATTTTATATGATGATATGGACAACATTGAGGAAAATATGTTAATTGGGGAAAACGAAGATAACATATTGGAAGATGAAGACATATTAGATGATGAAAATAAATAAAAAGTATAATTCAGGGGGGCAAAAATAGTGGATGAATTAGAAAACTTTGATAAAATGAAAATTGGCATCGCATCTGATGAACAGATAAGAGAGTGGTCACATGGAGAAGTAAAAAAACCAGAAACTATTAACTACAGAACATTAAAGCCAGAAAAAGATGGACTATTTTGTGAAAAAATATTTGGTCCAACAAAAGACTGGGAGTGTCATTGTGGAAAATATAAAAGAGTAAGATATAAAGGAATAGTTTGTGATAGATGTGGTGTTGAAGTTACAAAAGCTAAAGTTAGGAGAGAGAGAATGGGGCACATAGAACTTGCTGCCCCAGTAGCTCACATATGGTATTTCAAAGGAATACCAAGCAGAGTTGCTTTAATGCTTGATGTATCACCAAAAGCTTTAGAGAAAGTCATATATTTTGCATCTTACATTGTAACAGACAAAGGAACTACAACATTATCAAAAGCACAAATATTAAACGAAAAAGAGTATACAGAAGCTGTTGAAAAATTTGGAAGAGATTCTTTTAAAGCAGAAATGGGTGCAGAGCCAATAAGAGATTTACTAGCAGAAATTGATCTAGATAAATTATCTGCAAAACTAAAAAAAGAACTTGAAAAAGCAAGTGAGCAAAAAAAGGCTAAATTAGTAAAAAGACTTGATACAGTAGAATCATTTAAATTGTCAAAAAATAGACCTGAATGGATGATAATGCAAGTAGTACCAGTTATACCACCAGATTTAAGACCAATGGTACAATTAGATGGTGGAAGATTTGCAACATCAGACTTAAATGATTTATACAGAAGGGTTATAAACAGAAATAACAGATTAAAAAGATTATTAGAACTTGGAGCACCAGAAATAATAGTTAGAAACGAGAAAAGAATGCTTCAAGAATCTGTAGATGCTTTAATAGACAATGGTAGACGTGGAAGACCAGTAACAGGAGCTGGAAACAGACCATTAAAATCTTTATCAGATATGCTTAAGGGAAAACAAGGAAGATTTAGACAAAACTTACTAGGAAAACGTGTTGACTATTCAGGACGTTCAGTTATAGTTGTTGGACCAGAGCTAAAAATTTACCAATGTGGTGTTCCAAAGGAAATGGCAGTAGAGTTATTCAAACCATTTGTAATGAAAGAGTTAGTTGGTCGTGGAATAGCGCACAACATCAAAAATGCAAAAAGAATGGTAGAAAGATTACGTCCAGAAGTATGGGATATATTAGATGAGGTTATAAAAGATCACCCAGTTCTTCTAAACCGTGCACCTACACTACATAGATTAGGTATACAAGCATTTGAGCCAGTTTTAGTAGAAGGTAGAGCAATAAAATTACACCCATTAGTTTGTACAGCGTTCAACGCTGACTTCGACGGAGATCAAATGGCTATACATTTACCATTATCACCAGAGGCTCAAGCAGAAGCAAGATATTTAATGCTTTCAGAGAACAACCTACTAAAACCACAAGATGGTAAGCCAGTAACAACGCCTACACAAGATATGATTTTAGGAAGCTATTACTTAACAATGGATGTTGATGGAGAGCCAGGAGAAGGAACATATTTCTCATCTCCAGAAGAAGCAATAATATCACTTGCAAATGGCGATATAACAATGCACTCAAAAATATTTGTTAGAAGATCAAAAATTGTTGATGGAGTAGAAGTACATAAAAAGATAGCAACAACAGTAGGAAGAATAATATTCAATACAGGAATTCCACAAGATTTAGGATTTATAGATAGAAGCAAACCAGAAAATGAATTTGAATATGAAATCGGGTTTGTTGTATCAAAGAAAAATCTAGGAAAAATAATTGGAAAATGTATTAGTGTACATGGATTAAACAGAACAGCAGAACTTCTAGATTACATCAAAGCAACAGGTTACAAATACTCTACATTAGGAGCTGTAACAGTTTCAGTAGCAGATGTTCAAGTACCACCTGAGAAAAAAGCAATTCTTGCAGATTCTCAAGCACAAGTTGATAATATATTAAAACAATACAAACGTGGTTTAATTACTGATGATGAAAGATATAGCCAAGTAATTAAAATATGGGAAAAAGCAACTGATGATGTAAAAGAAGCAATGAAGAAAAACTTCGATAAAGAAAACCCAATGTTTATGATGTCTGACTCTGGAGCCAGAGGTAACTTAGACCAGTTAAAACAAATTGCTGGTATGCGTGGACTTATGGCAAGTACAACAGGTAAAACAGTAGAAATACCAATTAAATCATCATTTAGAGAGGGTCTAGATGCACTAGAGTACTTTATATCAGCCCATGGAGCTCGTAAAGGACTTTCAGATACAGCTTTAAGAACAGCAGACTCTGGATACCTAACAAGAAGACTTGTTGATGTTTCACAAGATATCATAGTAAGAGAAGATGACTGTGGAACAACAGAAGGTGTTGAAGTATTTGACATAAAAGACGGAAATCAAATAATAGAAAAAATGCAAGAAAGACTACTTGGAAGATATCCATTATATGATGTAATAAATCCAAAAACTAAGGAAGTAATAGTTGATACAAACACACTTATTACAGAAGATTTGGCAGATAAAATAGTAGAAGCAGGAATAACAAAAGTTTCTGTTAGAAGTGTATTTAGATGTAGAACAAAACATGGCGTTTGCTGTAAATGCTATGGTATGGGATTAGCAAGTAGAAAAGAAGTTGATATAGGAGATACAGTTGGAATAATTGCAGCACAATCAATAGGTGAGCCGGGTACACAGCTTACAATGAGAACTATTCACTCTGGTGGTGTTGCAGGTGTTGCCGACATTACACAAGGTCTTCCTAGAGTTGAGGAGCTATTTGAAGCTCGTAAACCAAAGGGACTTGCAATAATCACAGAAATAGCAGGAACAGTATCAATTAAAATAGACGAAAAGAAGAGAAAAGAAGTTATAATTACTTCTAAAGATGATAGCAGAACATATGTAATACCATTTGGCTCTAAGCTAAAAGTAAAAGAAGGAGATGTCCTAGAAGCGGGAGATCAAATTACAGAAGGATCTAAAAACCCTGCAGAAGTTCTTGCTATTAATGGACCTAATGGAGTATACGAATATTTAATTCAAGAAGTTCAAAAAGTTTATAGAAACCAAGGTGTTGATATAAACGACAAACACATTGAAGTTATCGGTAGACAAATGCTTAAAAAGGTAAGAGTTGAAGATAATGGAGATACAGATATGTTTGCAGGTTCTCTAGTAGATATGTACGAATTTGAAGATAAAAACAAAGAAGCTGTAGAAAAAGGTTTAAGACCAGCAGAAGGAAAGAGAGTATTACTTGGAATTACAAAAGCATCTCTTGCAACAGAAAGCTTCTTATCAGCAGCATCATTCCAAGAGACAACAAGAGTATTAACAGAAGCAGCAATTAAAGGAAAAACTGACGAATTAATAGGCTTAAAAGAAAATGTAATTATAGGTAAATTAATTCCAGCAGGAACAGGAATGAAAAGATATAAACAAGTTCGCATAAATACAGATGAAATAGAAAATGTAGAAGAAAATAACGAAATGCTTACAGAATTGGAAAATACAGAAAAAGCTTCAACTGTTGCAAATTCAACAAAAACATCTGCAGAAACAATAACTGAATAATAAATAAAAAAAGTATGTACTATTTTATATAATACATACTTTTTTATTATTGTAATGTTTGATAAGAATCAAACCAAGCCCAATTTTCTTGCACTACAAATGGGTCGCTGCTTGAACCAGTTCCAGATAAAATGGTGTCGTTTTTTAAATATACAGTAGGTCTTAAATATCCAGGCCAACTAGTAGTAGATGGACGAGATAAGAACTCTTTATCATTCAATCTCCAATATTGTCCATTTTTTCCTGAACAGCCAGTCATTGACCATTCGTTTCTATCTGAATGATACATCCAAGCATTATCTGCAAAGGTAGATTTATTTAGCTGTTGTGATCTAATATTGAATACTTTTGAACTACTACACGATTTTATATAATCTGAAACAGTAGGAAGTGCTAATTTTGTTACCCAAGCTGCAGATGCACCATCTAATAAGGTATTTTGAGTTCTTTCCCAATTTACTTCTTTTAAAGTACTTGAATTGCTAGAGATTACAGGTCTTTCAACACCGCCGACATAAAATGTTGCAGTTGCAATATGTCCAGAGTCTGAAAAATCAATATTAAGATCATTGCTGTTATCTCCAACTAAACCACTTGATGCCCAACTTACTAATTTTGAATACAAAGTGGTTTTATAAAAGTTACCCTGTTCAGATGAACTATCATTCATATTATATCTGTCAGTTAATCCCTCAGAATGAGTTATTTTCACACAATCATTTTCTGGAATATTTATAATTCTCCAAGTTGTAGCAGAACTTTGATCTCTGCTCGTATTAGGAAATGATACATAATTATTAACATTTTTACCACTATAGAAATACTTGCTAGCAAAAGGAAGTGAAGTATCCTTACCAGTATCTGCGTTATCAGTCCACAAACCATCACTACTACTTAATCCAGTTCCAACAGGAGTTTGCCTTGCTAGTACATATTTTCCAGCTAATGGCCAACGAATTAATACTTCTCTCTCAATAGTAGATACATTTCCAACTTCATCAGATACAGTGTATGTTACTGCATATCTACCAACTTGAGTAAATGTAGAGGTAGAAGTTATAGCTTGGCTATTTCTTGTACAGCTGATTCCTACTTCTGAAACTCCACTTTGAGTATCAACTGCACTCATTCCAGTAAGAATGTCTACAGGATTATCTACTCGTGTTACCAATGTTTTAACGGTTTTCTCAGAACCATTTGCATTATATTCTATACTATCTGCAATTGTAAATTCCGGTGGTGTTTTATCTATTTTTGTTATATCAACTACTAAAGGACCGATAATATCACCATCTACATTTTTTGCATATAGTGTAATATTATTTGTATTTTGTTCATAAGTATTTGATGAACTTGTTGACCAAGTTTGTCCTCCATCAAAAGAATATTCTGAAAGTTGCAACCCCTCTGTTTTTGGCACAATAGTAAGAGTAACATCATCTTTGGTCCAATTTATTGGATTTCCAGTTACATCTATTTCTCCATTTGTTATTGTTACAACAAAACTTTTGGTAAAAGTATATGGATAATTTGCAGAAATTGTTACTGTTACAGTTTCTTTTGCTGGAACATTTGTTGTAACTAAACGATTAAATATAATATGTAGTGTAGATGAATTTCTAGCACCACCATCTAAAACCAATGATAATTTATTATCTGTAGCGTCAGCTCCGTCAACAGAAAAAGTATAATTGCTATTATCTATAGAAATTGTATATTGTATATTTTCTATTGTATAATCTTGATCTATATAGTTATGGAGCGTTAAATCAATATTTGCAGTATTATTATCATATGGAATTGTCATATCTGTTCCAGTATGGTCGAAGTAAAGGGGAGTAGATGATATAGATAAATTAAGTTGACTTCTTTCCTTATATTGTGCTTTAGAAAGTTGCAGAATCCAGATTACACTTATTAATGAAGTTAATATGAAGAAAAAGTATATGTATCTTTTCATACCAGCCTCCTAATCTATTTGCTCTGCATCTACAACAATATTAATTTCATCTGTCAAATTTGCATAAATAACTTCATCTAAACCATTTTGCCATATAACATCTAATCTATATTTATGTATTTGAGCATTGCTACTCACTTCTATGTAATCAGATATATTATTAGTAAGAGCAATCTCTACAGGATTTGCTTCATCATCTATATTGTACAACTTGTAATCTAAAGGCAAGTTAGCAACATTTACAGATTCTATTTTTATTGTATATTTTAATTTTACTTCATTTACATAGGTAGGATTTTCTAAATCCCCTTTAAAATTTCTTATCTCAAAAGTTGTGCTTCTTACCGTGTTTGGTATAAATTCTGTTATAGAAGTTTGTTGACCTGATAAATCTAAAACATATCTTGCAGCTCTAGCTACATCAGCAGAAGCTAAAGTACCTTTAAACTTACCAAATGTAAGACATACTAAAAATGAGGTTGCTACAGCAAGAGAACTTAAGCACGCACTAAATCTAGCATACAATGGATTGTATACTATTAATTCATTTTTAGAATGTTTTCCACACTTTGGTGCAAAAAATATTACTTTAGTGCTTGCGTGCTTTCCTTTCATAGTTTCCCTCATCTTTCTTTTGTTTTTTTGAAGCGTTTAGTAGTAAGAAAAGTAATGCTATAAATATTGTTATTCCAATAGGAGAAGATACAAATTTAACTATCTTCCCAGCATAACTAATTTTATAAACTACTTTACCCTGTATTTGAGATAAGCTTACAGGATCATCATCTACATTGTTACTGTCACCTTTTGTATAAAATTTATTGTCCTCTATTTTTATAATTCTATGTGTTACTAAAGAATTTTCTGACTGAAATGTTATAATATCATTTTCTTTGTAGCTATCTTCTTTTATTATTATTAAGTCATCCACATAAAGCTCTGGAGCCATACTTCCAGATATAACTATTAGTGCCGAATATCCAAAAACTTTAACTAGATTTTGCTTTTTTATAGCTTTTACATAGAAGATATACGAATTAAGTAATATAAATATTATTGTAAGGAATACTAATATTGCGTTAATAAACTTTTTAGCTATTTCCATAGACTGTCACCCTCAAGTTTTGAGTATATATCAAGATATACTGTATATGTAGCTAGTCCGTCTTTTGCAATTTCTAAATCATTATTAAAATCCTCCCATTTCCACTCTAATGTATAAAGCTCTTGAGAATTTTTTAAAACATAGATATTATCCAATTTCATTTCATCTATTGAAACATAAGAATCTTCATCTCCTATTACATAAACATTGTTCATTTTTAATTTATATTTTATATTTATGTTTTCGGTATTTTTATCTGTCATACTAAATTTATAATATACTGGCTGACTTGTTGTATTTTGAATAATAAATGTGTATGCTCCAGACTGACCTGGCCATATTATTTTTTCTCCATACTTGTTTAAATATTCAAATAAATTAATATTTTCATTTTTGTACCAGTCTTTTCCTTCACTTGTAACACTAATTACTTTTGTTTCATATGGATTATATATAGCCATATTGAATACGCTTAGTATGTAAGCAACAATTAAAGTTAAAACAATAAATATTATAATGACGCTCCAAATTAAGATCTTCCACCTTTTAGTGTACTTTTTGTTTAAAGCATCCATATCTATATATACTTGTTGTTTGTCTTGAACTTTATTGATATTAGTGGAAGGATTAATTGGTTTTTGTTTTGCTTTTTGCTTATCTTTAGTAATCATAACTATTTCTCCTTCTAAAGTCCCTTGCAAAAGAAATACACTATTATATTTCTTTTGCAAAGAGCTTTAAGCTCTTTGTATTATGGTATTATACATCTAATTGTGTAACATCACATTTAACTTGTAATTCAACAGTTGCTGTTCCTGCTTTTCCTAAAGTAGTATCAGTAGTATCAGATTGTGTTGTACCATCACCAGTAAATGCCCAAGCCCATCCTAAAGATATAGTTGATGTAGCATTTTGAGCTAGTCCTTCAGCCTCACCAACTGCTGTAGCTAATGCATCTAAATCGCCAGTTACAGTAACTTTGTCAGTTGTACCATCATGTAGTGTTACTTGAGAGTTTGCAGGCAATACACTTGAATAATATTTATCATTGTATTTGTATACGATTGGAATGCTGCTTGTATTTGTTTCTGTTAATGTAAATCCTGCAGATATTTTAACTTCACTTTTATTTGTTAATATTACATCTATAGATCCTTCAGAACCAGGAGCTACTAATTTTTTGTTATCATCAGTTAAATTGGCAAGTATACCTGTATCATTAGTAGTATCAAATAGATTTAAAGTTCTAGTATCTCCTGTACCATCCATTCCTTCTAGAGTATATGCAAATTTTGCAACTCTAGCTGAGTCTGTACCAGTTACACTTTCAACATATTTTGCAAGTGTTCCAGATATAACACTCATTGTAACAACTGCTAATAAAAGAACTAATAGAGCTAATCTTAAAGTTTTATTTTTCATTTGTTTATTCACCTCCTCTTATGTAATTTTTTTATTTATTAATTGCTTTATTTTTTAAGCAACAAATAATAACTTAAATTATGTTTGCAATATTTTTAGCAATAATTTCTACTGTAATTGCAAAATTTGTATCTTATTCTTTTTTATCTTTTTTTAATTCTTGTAATTCTCTTTCTAGTTGTTCTTGTTTTTCTTTTTGTAATTGAGTATCTTTTCTTCTTTGAACAACATCAGTTATCATAAATAATATAAATGGTATTGAAATAAATATTACTGCGCCTAATGTTGTTTGTAAAAACATTGCAAAATTTCCAAGTTTTGCAATTCTACCTATGTAAATTCCCTCTACGGAGCTTAAACTCACTAAATTTCTATCTTCTGTATTGTTGTTATCACCTTTTGTTACAAAAAAATTTTGACCATTTTCCGTTTTGACATCTATAATCCTGTGGGTAATAACAGAAGATCCGCTTCTAAAAGCAATTATATCTTCCTTTTTTAAATCTTGAGCATTACATTCTTTAATTATTACAATATCTCCTGTCATAATTGTTGGTTCCATAGAACCAGATAGTACAATAAATGGCTTATAACCAAAAATGTCTGGTGCTTGGTCTGGATGCATATAAGATTTTACGATTAATGTTGTGTTTACTAACAGTAAAGGTAAAAATATTATTAATATTATTATTCCTAATATATTAATTTTTGAATTTTGTTTTTTTTTCATGAGTACATCTCCCTTTATTTTATACAATATTATTGTCATTTTATATTACAATTTTATTGTATACTTTTTTGTAGAAAAAAGTCAATATATTTTATTAAATTCCATAAATTTCTAAAAGACACCAAATAAACTCAAAAAATGTGAAAAATAAACAAATTCTTGAAATATAAGTGTAAGAAATTATTATTTATAAAATAATAGTAATAAAATATTTTTAAATTCATATATTGAAAATAGAGTTTTAGATGTGAAAGAGGTATTTTATGCTTGTTTTTAATAAAAGAAGAATAGTTTTTTTAACAATGAGTATTATAACTCCAATAATGATTTTTACAATTCAAACTACTTCTCAAGATTTAAAGAAAAATAAAGCATCAATAGAAACAATGTCAGTTCCAGTAACATCAAAAATAATAGTATTAGATGCAGGACATCGGAGGAGAAGATGGAGGAGCTGTGAGTAATAATGGGGTAAGTGAGGCGTCTATTAATTTAAAAATAACTCTAAAACTTCAAAATTTATTAGAACAAAGTGGTGCAACAGTAATACTTACAAGGTCTGACGAAAATGCAATATATGATTTAAATAAAAAAACTTTAAGAGAAAAGAAAAACTCAGATATAAAAAACAGAGTAAAAATAGGAAATTCTGCAAGTGCAGATGTTTTTGTAAGCATACATCTAAACAAAATTCCACAAAGTCAATACAGTGGGTGGCAGACTTTTTACAAAAAGGATAATGAAGATAGCAAAAAATTAGCTATCTGTTTGCAAAATAATCTAAATGAGGCAATGCAAAAAGAAAACAAAAGAGTACCCCTTCAAATTGATAATGTTTATATAATAAAATATGTAGAAATTCCAACATGTATTGTAGAGTGTGGATTTTTATCAAATCCAGATGAAGAAAAAAATTTACAAGATGATGTATATCAAGACAAACTTGCCTGGGGAATTTATAATGGAATTATGAGTTACTTTTCTGAATAAAAAATAAAATGTCTAATTTTGAAAAAAGATGTTGAAAAAAATATTTTAATATGGTAATGTTATATTATGATATTTAGTTTATAAGAACTGAATTGAAAACGAAAGGGGGGAAAAATATGGACTATTCATACTATTATACTACAGCAGAAGCAGATTCACTAGCAACAGCTGGCGCAACGGCCACATTAGGTGCAATGTTTGCAACATATGGACTAGTAATGATTGCTGTTTATGTATTATTAATAATAGCACAATGGAAAATATTTACTAAAGCTGGAGAGGCAGGTTGGAAATCATTAATTCCAATTTATAATTTGGTAGTTTTATACAAAATAGTAGGATTATCACCTTGGTTACTATTGATTTATTTAACAGCAATTATTCCAGTGGTTGGCTATATTGCAATATTAGTATTGTCTATTATTTCAATGGTAAAATTAGGACAAGCTTTTGGTAAATCAGGTGGATTTATAGTAGGACTTGTATTATTAGGGCCTATATTCCAAATGATTTTAGCATTCGGATCATCAGAGTATATTGGAAATGGTGAAACACCAGTTGCAAATACAGATGTATCAAATGACAATAATGTACAATAAAAATAAATGAAATGAATAAGTTTTCCACTTCTTGGAGAAAATATGTGTAAAACATATACCAAGGAGTGGATTTTTTTGAGCGAAAAAAAGAAATTAAATATAAAAGGAGCGATTTTAGATAAAACGCAACTAGAAGACTATTTAAACAAAATTGCTTCTGACCACATATTAACAGAAAAATCTAGTAAAGAAACAAATCCTTTACCAAGATTAAAGGAGAACTTTTTTGTTATAAAAGAAGTGTATAAATTGCTAAATGAACATATAAAGCAATGTATTCCAATACATCCAGCAGGAGAATGGATTTTAGATAATTTATATATTATAGAAGAAGCTGTAAAAAGTATATCTAAAGAACTTACTCTAAAAAAATATACGAATTTTTTAGGTCTTGCTAATGGAAGATATAAAGGTTTTGCCAGAGTTTATGTGTTAGCAACAGAGATGGTTGCTTATACTGACGGAAAAATAAATTCTGAAAACTTAGAAGAAATGTTAAAAGCATACCAAACTAAGAAAACACTTAGTATGAATGAGATATGGAGTATAGGCTTGTTTATCCAAATAGCATTAATTGAAAATATAAGAGAAATATGTGAAACAATTTATATGTCACAACTTCAAAAATATAAAGTAGAAAATATTTTAGCCAAATTTTTTGATGAAGAAAAAAAGAAAAATAGAGTGCTTCAATTAAACAAAATATCGCAAATAAAAACTAATCAAATGAAAAACGCATTTGTAGAATATATGTCATATAAACTAAAAAAATATGGAAGCCAAGCTTACCCGTATCTAAATATATTAGAAGAAGAAGTGGCAAAAACAGGCTCAGATATTTCTGAGATAGTAAAAAAAGAACATTTTGATATTGCAGTAAAAAAAGTATCAATAGGAAACAATATTATATCTTTAAAAACAATGTCAAGAATAAATTTTTTAGAAATTTTTGAAAGAATAAATAGAGTGGAAGACATACTAAAACAAGATCCAGTTGGTCAATATCAATTGATGGATGGAGATACAAAAACATATTACAGAAATGCAATAGCAGAAATATCTAAAAAGACTAAAATATCTGAAATATATATAGCAAAGAAGTGCTTAGAATTAGCACAAAAAGAAGAAAAAAACGAAAAGAAAAAACATATTGGCTATTATCTAATAGCAGATGGAAAAGAAGAACTTTTAAATAATTTACTAGACAAAAAGATAAAAATAAAAACAAATTATGAAAGAACAAAAACTTATATAAAATCAATATGGGGGAGCAGTATAGCAGTAAGCTTGCTATTTTGTATCAATATGTATTTTATATTAAATAATCAATGGTGGTTAAAAATATTATTGTCAGCTATATTATTTTGTGTGATACTCGTACCAATAGAAAATATAATGTCAAAAATTGCTCAATACATTCTTAGCAAAATTGTAAAGCCAAAACTAATTCCAAAATTAGATTTCCAAAATGGAATTCCAGAAAAATATAAAACAATGGTAGTAGTTCCAACAATAATAAAAAGCAAGGAAAAAGTTAGAGAATTAATGAAAAAACTCGAAGTTTATTACATTGCAAATAAAAGTGAAAATTTATATTTTACTCTTTTAGGCGATTGCAGTTCTGGAAGTAAAGAAATCGAAAATTTTGATGAAGAAGTTATAAGAGCAGGGATAGAAGAAATAGAAAAATTAAATAAAAAATATGGAGAGAAATTTAATTTTATTTATAGAAAAAGAAAATGGAATGCAAATGAAGAATGTTATATGGGTTGGGAAAGAAAAAGAGGTTTGCTAAATCAATTTAATGAGTATTTGTTAGGAAATATAGCAAATCCGTTTAGAATAAGCACTTTTAAAGATATTGAAGAATTTAAAAATACACAATATATAATTACACTAGATTCTGATACAGATTTAACATTAAATTCGGCTTTAAAGCTAGTTGGAGCCATGGCTCATATATTAAATAAACCAATACTAAATAATAACAAAGATTTAGTAATATCTGGACACGCAATAATGCAACCAAGAGTCGGAATAGGTTTGCTAGAAAGTAGAAAAAGTATATTTACTCAAATTTATGCAGGAGAAGGAGGAACAGATTCTTATACAAATGTCATATCAAACACATATCAAGACAATTTTGATGAAGGAATATTTACAGGAAAAGGAATATATGATGTAAATATTTTTTCAAAAGTATTGGAAGGGGAAATAAGAGAAAATGCAGTATTAAGTCACGATTTATTAGAAGGAAATTATTTAAGATGTGGTCTATTATCAGATGTAATGTTAATGGATGGATATCCAACAAATTATTTAAGTTTTAGAACGAGATTATATAGATGGATAAGAGGAGATTTTCAGATACTTCCGTGGCTAAAAAGGACAATAGTAAACAAAAAAGGAGAAAGAAAAAATAATCCGTTAGGATTACTAAGTAAATACAAAATATTTAGCAATATAGTAAGAAGCAAAGTGGAATTTTTTGCGTTAATGACAATTATATATTCTTTGCTACTTGCAAAAATACTAAAATTAGAATTAATCAACTTTGCACTAATAGGGTTAATAGCAATATTAATTCCTACTGTAATAGATATTGTAAATGTTGCTATAAGCAAAAAAGATAGGATAATAAAAACTAAAAAATTTGTAAACACAATAGATGGGCTTAGAGCTAGTTTACTTAGAGGAGTTTTAGATTTTCTATTAATACCTGATAAAGCTTATATAACAACAAAAGCAGAAATAAAAACTATATATAGGATGACAAAAACGAAGAAGTATTTATTAGAATGGACAACTTCGGAAGAAGCGGAAAGAACAGCAAAAACTGATTTAATATCTTATTATAAAGAGATGAGAGCAAACTCAATATTGGCTATATTGGGACTTATAGCATATTTTTGCATAACAATCACAAAGCCAACATTTTTAGTGGAATTAATAATATTAATTTTAAGCCTATTATGGTTGATAACTCCAGCGATAATGTGCCAAATAAGCAAGAAAAATAAACAAGTATTAGCGATAGAGAAAATAAACAAGCAAGACAAAGAATACATTATGGATGTGGGCTATAAAACTTGGCTATATTTTAAAGAAAACTTAATTCAAAGAGGGAACTATTTGCCTCCAGATAATTATCAAGAAGACAGAAAACCAAAAATAGTAATGAGAACATCGCCAACCAATATAGGACTTGCCCTTCTTGCTGTAATGTCAAGCTATGACTTAAAATACGAAGATTTAGAAAATACAATAGAACTTTTATATAAAATGATAAATACAATAAGTAATCTAACAAAATGGAATGGACATTTATATAATTGGTATAACATAGAAACCTTAGAACCACTTATACCAAGATATATTTCATCAGTTGATAGTGGAAACTTTATAGGGTATCTTTATGTATTAAAACAATTTTTATTAAAGAAAAAAGAAGAAATAGAAAAAAACGAAACAATATCAAAAATAAATGTAATGCTAGAAAATATAAAAAACATAATAAAACAAACAGACTTTGAAAAATTATATAACCACGAGAACAGACTATTTTCAATAGGATTTAATGTAGAAGATAATCAATTAACAGATTCTTACTATGATTTATTAGCATCTGAAGCAAGGCAAACAAGTCTAATAGCAATAGCTAAAAAAGATATTTCAGAAAAACATTGGTACAACTTAAGCAGAACTTTGACAACATTGAATGGATATAAAGGCTTGGTTTCTTGGTCTGGAACATCATTTGAATATTTGATGCCAACAGTAAACATTCCGCAATACTCAGGTAGTATATTAGATGAATCTTGTAAATTTATGATAATGAGTCAGTTGGAATATGCAAAAAAATTAGGAATACCATGGGGAATATCAGAAGCGGCATTCAATTTAAGAGATCTAAATAATAACTACCAATACAAAGCATTTGGAATTCCTTGGCTGGGACTAAAAAGAGGACTCTCTGACGAAATTGTGGTATCAACATATGGTTCAGTACTTGCAATAAATGAGTTACCAAAAGAAGTTTTGAATAATCTAAAAATATTAGAACAAGAAAAAATGTATGATAAATATGGATTTTATGAAGCAATAGACTTTACACCTGGCAGAACAAAAAATGGATATACACCAGTAAAAACATATATGGCACACCACCAAGGTTTAATACTATTATCAATAAATAATTTGATAAATAAAAATATAATACAGAAAAGATTTATGAATAATCCAGAGATTCAAGCTGTAAATATTTTATTGCAAGAAAAAATGCCAGAAAATATGATAATAACAAAAGAAGAAAAAGAAAAGGTAGATAAAATTAAATATCAAGATTACGAAAATTATACGCAAAGGCAATACAGTAAAATAAACGAAAATTTAAATATATCTAATGTAATAGCAAATGACAAATATACAATAATAATGGATCAATTTGGAAATGGATATAGCAAATACAAAAATTTGCAAGTAAATAGATACAAAGAAACTGATGAAGCTCAACAGGGAATAATGTTCTATATAAAGAATATTAGAAACAAAAATATTTGGACAAATACGTATTCAAAAGTCGGAAAGAAACCAGACAAATATAATTTAGTATTCGCACCAGAAATGGATAAAACAATAAGGGTGGACGAAAGCATTGAAACAATAACAAAAACGATAGTAGACACGGATGAACCTGTGGAAGTAAGAAGGTTAGAATTAAAAAATACAGGAGCTATAGAAGAAATATTGGAGATTACAGCATTTATAGAGCCCATAATATCTGATAGAATGCAAGACTACGCACACAAAGCATTTAATAATTTATTCTTGTCATATGAGTATATAGACAGTACAAATACAATTTTAATAAAGAGAAAAGCACATACAGCTTCAGAACAAGATGTCTATATGGCAGTAAATTTATTTGCACAAAACAACACAATAGGAGAAGTTGAATATGAAATAGACAAAGAAAAATTTTTCGGAAGATGCAATTATAAAATTCCAAGGGAAGTAGAAAATTCAATACCATTTAGCAGAAAAATTGGTTATACAACAGATCCAATTGTTGCAATGAAACAAACTATAAATATAAAACCAGAAGAAACGACATATATAGACTTGATAATATCTGTGGGAGAAGACAAAGAAACTGTATTAAAGAATGTTGTTAGATTTATGAATAATGAAAACACAAAAAGAACTTTTGAACTTTTAAAAGCTAAGAGTGAAGCGGAAAATAGATATTTAGGCTTAAAGGGAAAAGATATAGAGATATATCAACAAATTTTGTCATATATATTATTTGCACCAAAAGTAGATATAAAGAAGAATCAATACAATGAAAACACTCAATATCCAGTATCAAATTTGTGGAAATATGGAATATCAGGAGATTTACCAATATTACTGGTTAAAATAAAAGATATTAATGATATAGATATAATCAAAGAAGTATTAAGTGCATATGAATTTTTTAGAGTTAAAAATATAAATATTGATTTGGTAATATTAAATGAAGAAAAAGAAAGCTACGAAAATTATGTAAGAGATGCTATACAAACAGCGGTACTAAACAAAAACCTGGCATATTTATTAAATATTCCAGGGGGGATATTTTGTTTAGAAAATGTGGAAAGCAAAGATAAGAAACTATTGGAAATGCGAGCAAACTTAATAGTAAATGCAAATTACAGTTCACTGGAAATTCAAATGAAGGAAATAGAACATAAAATATTAGACAATGTAAAAGAGGTTGCTTACGATTCAAATAAAGAAATAAATTTTGAAAGCGAAATAGACACGGAAATGATATTAGACGAAAAAGAGTTAAAATATTTTAATGAATTTGGTGGGTTTGCCAAAAACGGAAAAGAATATCAAATCAAATTAAGGTCAAATAGCACCTTACCAACTGTTTGGAGTCATATCATAACAAACGGTAAATTTGGAACATTAACGACAGAAAATATGGGTGGATACACTTGGAATAAAAATAGTAAACTAAATAGAATAACAGCGTGGTCAAATGATCAAGTAACAGATACTCCTTCAGAAATAATATATATAAAAGATAAGGACACAAATAAGAAGTGGTCAGTTGGATATAATCCATTGCATGACGAAAATGAATATTATGCTATTTATGGATTTGGTTATGCAAAGTATATTCATACTTCTTCAAAAATAAAGCAAGCAGTAGATATATTTGTGCCGAAAAATGATAATGTTAAAATAAATTTATTAACACTAGAAAACAAAAATCCTAAAAGAAAAAATCTAAAATTGATATATTATATAAAACCTGTGTTAGGAGAAGATGAAATAAAAACTAACAAATATATATATACAAACTTTAACACAGCATCAAATACAATATTTTTAAAAAACTTAATGAATGAGAAAAAAGAAGACTTGACTTTTGTAACATCTAGTGAAAAAATAAAATCTTATACAGGTAGCAAAAGTTCCTTTTTAAAAAATTCTGGAATAAGTTCTCCTGCTGGATTAGATCAGATAGAGTTAAGTAGAGAAAACTCTTTTGGAAAAAATAGTATAATGGCAATAATGATAGATGTAACAATAGAAGCTTTTTCGACTAAAGAAATATCATTTGTACTAGGAAGTGCAGAAAACAAAGAAGAAGCTTTGGATATTGCATATAAATATTCAAATATAGGAAATTGCAAAAATGAATATGAAACTATAAAGAAATATTGGAATGACTTGGTAAATAGATTGCAAGTTAATACACCAATGGAATCTACAAACATTTTATTAAATGGGTGGCTGATATATCAAACAATTTGTGCAAGGTTATGTGGAAGAACAGGATTTTACCAATCGGGTGGAGCATATGGATTTAGAGATCAGCTTCAGGATACTATGGCTGCAAAATATATTGAGCCAGAAATGGCAAGGAAGCAGATATTAAAAAGTGCAAGACATCAATTCATAGAAGGTGATGTTGAACATTGGTGGCACGAGGAGACAAGCAGGGGAATAAGAACAAGAATTTCAGATGACTTGTTATGGCTAGCATATGTAACAGAAGACTATATAAGCTTTACCAATGATTATCAAATTTTAGATGAAGAAATAACCTACAAAGAAGGCAAAATTTTAGCACCAGACGAAAATGAAAGATATGATTTATATAAAGATTCTCAA
This sequence comes from Bacteroidaceae bacterium, assembly GCA_963621875.1. GTDB lineage: Bacteria > Bacillota > Clostridia > TANB77 > CAG-508 > CAG-245. The sequence continues at coordinate 49,004 of CAVFFR010000003.1, forward strand.
ACAAAAGAAAGCTTATATATGCATTGCATAAAAGCAATAGAAAAGTCACTAAACTTTGGTAAGCACGGACTTCCTAAAATAGGAACAGGAGACTGGAATGATGGGTTTAGCAATGTGGGTAGTAAAGGAACAGGAGAAAGTGTATGGCTAGGATTTTTTTTATACGAAGTATTAAAAAAGTTTATACCAATATGCAAGTATAAAAATGATAACGCAAGAGCAGAAAAATATATGGAAATAATGGAAAAACTAAAAAGAACATTAAATACAGAAGGCTGGGACAGCAGATGGTATAAAAGAGCATTTACAGATAATGAAGAAACATTAGGAAGCTTGCAAAACGAAGAATGTAAAATAGACAATATATCTCAAAGCTGGGCAACAATTTCTGAAGCGGGAGAAAATGACAAAAAATATATAGCCATGGAAAGTTTGGAGAACCACTTAATAGACAAAGAAATAGGAATAATAAAATTACTAGATCCACCGTTTGAAAAAAGTAAATTAGAACCAGGATATATAAAATCATATCTACCAGGGACAAGAGAAAATGGAGGACAATACACACATGAGTGTTGTTGTTAGCACCAGTTTTTAAGTTAGCCGTTCGAACGCAGTGAGTTACAGATAACTTATGCAACTGAGCGATAGCGAAGTTGTAATCCTTATAAAAAATATTGATACTCTTAAAAATACATATTGTTATTGATTTTGCATCAAAAGTATAAAAAAACACGCCTTATTGATACAAAATTAGTGATAAAATCAAAATAATACAGCAAATTTTAAAAAATGTGAAACAAATTAAAGAAAAAATGCAAAAAAGTTTCACATTTTTTAAAATTTATGATATAATAAAAATGTGAAACAAAATCAAATAAATTAAGCAAAAATGTTTCACATTTATAAGGAGGAAAATCATGGAAGAAAAAATTGAAATTATGAATCTTCTTCAAAGTAAACAGGTTCTTGAACATGAATTACAATCACTTGCATATGGATCAGTAGAAATAAGAGAAAATGAATCTAATAAATATATATATGTACATTATAGAGAAGATGGAGTAGCTTTAACAAAATATGTTGGAGAATATTCTGATGAATTATATAATTTAGTATTAAATAATAGCATTAAAGCAAAACAATTGAAAAAGCAAATAAGAGAGATAATAAAAAAACTAAAACAATTAAATTATACAGAAGAAGAATTATCAGAAAAAGTAGAACAAAATATAGACTTTGCGAAAAGACATTTAGTAGATACAATATATAAACAAGCTATATTAGAAGGTGTTGCAACTACATTTGCAGATACAGAAAGTATTATTGAAGGTGGAAAAGTAAATAATATGACATCTGAAGATATACTAAAAATAGTAAATCTAAAACATGCTTGGGAATTTATATTAAATAAAAATGTTATTTTAAGCGATACAAACTTTGCCTTATTATGCGAAATAAATAAAATGGTAGAAGAAGGATTTTATTATACAGCAGGTAAAGTAAGAAATACACCAGTAACAATAGGTGGAACAACATGGAAACCAGATTTGCCTATTGAAAGTGTAATAAAAGAAGAATTAGAAGAAATTTTTAGTAAGGAACTGGATGATATAGACAGAGCAATCGAACTTTTATTATACACAATGAAAAAACAAATATTTATTGATGGAAATAAAAGAACAGCTGTAATTTATAGCAACCATTATTTAATTTCAAAAGGAAAAGGTATTATAGCGATTCCAGCAGAGCTAACAGAAGAATTTAAGAAATTACTTATTCCATATTATGAGGAAAAAGATGAAAAACAAATAAAAAAATTTATTAAGGGAAAATGCTATATGAATATATAAAAGAAACAGTAAATATAAAATTGAAGGGGTTAAAATATGGGAGAATATAATGGAAGAATAAATGTAACAAAAGATACAATGATATTCGTAGTAAATAGTGTATTTGAAAACAATATTAAAGAAAGCACAACTAAAGAAGATATACTAAAAATGATGCCAGATATATATGAGAACGCAGATGAAGAGAAAATTATAGAAATGCTACCATATAGAACTTATAAAGATTTAGAAAGGTTAATTGAATATGCTAAGACAAGCGATGATATAAAAACATTTTTCTTAAAAAGAGAACATCCAGATATAAGATTTTTAGAAGAGGCTATGATTATAGTTTTAAGAGTTAAGTATCATGATTATAATTACACATTAAATCCAGGGGTAATAGAAAAATTAAAAGGATTATTTTCAGAAGAAAATAAGAAAATAGCAAAAAGATATGGAGAAATAGAAGATTTAACTAAATGTATGTTATATGCATATGGGATAGTGGATTTTGAATTTATAAGAAAACAATTAAGTAAGTATATGCATGAAATAATAACTGAAACAGAATTAAGAGATATTTATTTTACGAGATTAAACTTAAATACTTTTATAAATGATTACAATATTAGATGGACAAATACTAATGAAATACAACCATTTGTTACATACTTAGATGAGGAGGAAGTGCCTATTGACATAGGTCAAATTGCTGAAGAACAAAAAGCAAGAAGAATGAAATATAAACAATTTAGTAAGCAAGAGTTATTAAAAAGAGAAGAATATCTATATGACGAAAGAGCAAAAAAATTATACAAATTTCTAAAATCTAAAAATGACAATATATATGAATGGACATTTAAGAGACTATTAAAAAATAACGAATTAGGAATAGATATTTTAGGCGATTTATCTAATATGTGTATGTTTGAGGATGATAAAGAATTAAAAAAATTTATGAATTTATTTACAGATTGGTACAATAATAGTCCTCAATATATGTTAGGTGGATATTCACCAATTGAGTTTAGAAAAATATTTAAATAAAAAAAAGGAGTAGAATATGGTAACATTATCTAAAATAATAGAAGGATTAGAAATGGTAGATGATATTGTTGATTGCTATTATAATCTACATAAAGATGAAATCTTTTTATCAAATATAGGAGAATATGGAGATTTGTCAGAAGATGAAATTGATGAATTATTTGAAGAGTCAATAATACTTCCAACACAATATGAAATAAATGAATATAAAATGATGGAAGATTTTATAGAAACAATTGATAACTCAGAAATAAGTAATAATTTACAACGACTAATACAAGGTAAAGGAGCTTTTAGAAGATTTAAAGACTATTGTATTGAAATGGACATAATTCAAGAATGGTATAATTTTAGAGATAAAAGATATAAGGAAATAGCAATTAGTTGGTGTAAACAAAATGAATTAGAATATATGTAAATATAAAAATGTGAAACAAAAACGATATAAAAAAAGTTCCACATTTGAGATAAGCCTTAAGAGTGAAAGCTTAGGGCTTATTTTTTTGCCCTAAATTTATATTAAAAACAAATAAAAAAGCATAGAAATCGATTGTGAAGCTAATTAAAAACAAAGGAAGGAGAGTTATATGAGCAAACAAAAATTAAAGGGATTATGGATTCCAGCAGAAATTTTATTAAACAATGAATTATCAGACAAAGAAAAAATAGTATTATCAATGGTTTTATATTTAAGTGATGCTACAGAGAGTTGCTTTGCAAGTAATAAATATATAGCAAGTATTGTAAATGTAACCTCCGATAGAGTTTCAAAAATAGTAAGTTCATTAAAAGAAAAAGGATATGTAGATGTTAATCTAAAATATAAAATAGATACCAAAGAAATTGAGGAAAGACAGATTATACCTATTACAGAAAGTATTAATAGGTATAGTGAAAAATACCTAGAGGATATAGGTAAAAATAACTATTCAGGTAGTCAAAAAGAACCACACCCTATAGGTGAAAACGACAAAGATATAATAAATAATATAAAAAATAAAAATAATTGTAATAAGGAATTACAAATTAAAAAGAGTAATAAAGCTAACTTTGAACAGCGTGATTATACTGGCTTTGACTTTACTAAATTATATGCAAATGCAGATGCTTTTTTATAGTTACAAACATTTGCATATATAAAATCAGCTACTAGAGTATAAAACTACTTTGGAGCTGATTTTTTATCCTAAAATTGCAATAAAGTAACTTTAGGATAAATCAAAAAAATATTAAGAAATATTTTTTTGAAAATGGGGTGTGGGGAAAAATTTTTCCCTGCCACAACTAACACTTTTTGCGATTAGCATAAAAAAGTGTTGTAGTTGTGTTACAAGACAAAAGAGAAAAGTAAAATTTTAGGAATAATGTGTCTTATTAGTAAGCCTGTCAAAGAAGAATTTATATAAAGAAGGATGATTAAAAATGAGTTATGCAATTATTAGAAACACAAAATACAAAAGAGAAAATTTAAAAGGAATATTTAGACATAATGAAAGAAAAAATAAAAATTATTCGAATGAAAATATAGACAAAGAAAAATCATATTTAAACTATTCGTTAAAATCTCCACAATATAGTTATGAAAAAGAATTTGATAAAATAAGAGAAAAATATAATTTAAAAGGACAAATTAAAACAGTAAGTAATATAGCTTGTGAATATATAATAACATCAGATCATGATTATTTTGAAAGAATAGGAGAAGAAGAAACAAAGAGATTTTTTGAAACTGCATATAGATTTGTATCTGAATACAAAGACTTAGGAGAACAATATATAATGTCTGCAAAAGTGCATATGGATGAACAAACACCTCATATGCATTTAGTATTTTTACCAGTAGTCCATACAACAGATAAAAAAGGAAATTCTATTGAAAAATTAGCTTGTAGTGAATTTTGGAAAGCAAAAGATAGTTACAGACAATTACAAAATGGTTTTTACGAGTATATGGTAGAAAATGGGTTTGATTTGCAAAGAGGCTTGCCAAAGGAAGAAACTAATAGAGAACATTATTCTGTTGAAGAATATAAGAAGATAACTAATTTTAAACAAACAAAAGAAATATTACAAAACATAAAATTAGAATTACCAGAAGTTCCAGATTTAAAAGATATAAAAAAGGTTATGATAGGTAGAGATGAAAAGATTTTAAATGATATCATAAAACCTAAAGATAAACTTATTGAAGAATTGTATCAAGATAATGTAACATTGCATAAAGAATTATCAAAACAAGCTAAAACTATTGAAGAAGCAGAAAAATATCAAAATGAAAGAGATAAAATAATTGCTGATAACAAAGAACTAAACAATACAGTTAAGATTTTAGAAAAAGAATATAAGAAAAAGAGTGATACGCTTGATGTAAGATTCAATAATAGAAAAGATGAGCTTGAAAAAGAATTTAAATATAAAACATATGATATAGAAAATCAATATAAAAGTAAAATTCGTAAATTAGAAAAAGAGAATAACTATTTGAATAAAATAATAAATAAATTTTGGGAAATTCTTGATAAATTTATACATTGCATTTGTAGAAAATTTGATATTGCTGAAGAAGATAATTTGATTAGAGATTTTCAAGAAGAAACAAATACTTTTATAGATACAGAAAAACAGATAAAACACGAAGAAATAGAAAGGGAATGGGATTTGGAAATGTAAGAAAAAATATTGCAAAAAAAAATCAAATATGCAATAATAAAATAGAAAAATTGTATAATAAAAAGGATTCTTATTAATGGAAAAAATTACATTAGATGAACAAAATAAGAGAAGAATACAAAAGTTTATAAGACAAGAAATTGGTTTTTATGGCTATGAGAAGGATATAGAACTATTAGAACAAACTGGAGAATTAACAGAAGAATTAGCTAGAAAAGTTTTTACAGAGATCATGAATGATGCACATAGAACTAGAACTATGCTAGAGCCAGAAGAAGATAGTGAATTTAAAGAAGAAATTGAAGAGGCATTTGCTAGATATGATAAAATTCCTAAACCAGAACATTTAGAAGAATATGGATTTTATGATGGTGTATATAATAATATGGAATTAGAAGATATATATTCTAATATGCAAATTGCATTTGAATTAAGGGAATTAGACAACAAGTATTATGGATGTAGGGATTTAAGAAATATTGCAGATACAGTAATAAATTCTATTGATGGAATAGAAAAATATCAAATTGAATTGCAACCAGAGGCAAAAGAAGAATTACAAAGAATACAGGAAGAACTGAGAACTTTATTAAGTGCAGAAAAAACTGATATTCAAGGTATTCAAGAAAGAATAGAATTATATAATGGACATGCTACAAATATATGGAATGATTATTTGACAGATATAAATGATGAACAAAATAATCAATATAGGTGGGTTATTCATAACTTAACAAAAGGAGAATTAGAGGGCAATTTTAGAAACAAATATATGTCTACATCACTTATGACTAATAATGTAATGGGAAGATATGGCAACTCTGATTATGGACTAATAATACAACCAAAGCATATTGTCTGTGCAAGTTATAGAGATACATATACACTTAATACAAGAGATGATGAAGAAAATCTATTTAATATTAGACCACCTCTTATGTTACCACAAGAAATAGAAGATATTTGCATACAGCAAACTATTGAAGAAAATGGGGAAATGTTAAATTATGAAACAATACCTATTTATTCAGAGCTTGTTGCAGATGAATTTGAAATTGAAGGAGTTTATTACATAAGTTATGGAGAACATGAACTTGCAAGAGATTATGAAAGGGCAAAAAAGGTAGCAGATGAAAGAGGTTTACCTTTAATAGAAAGAGATATTAGTAAATATAGAGCAGAACATGGACTTGAGCCAATGACAGACAAAGCAAAAATGAATTTGTGCAGAAATATATTGTGGAAATGCTGTGCAGGAGATAGAGAATTAGAACAAGCATACAGCCAATTTGCTAATGGATTTATCAAAAGTAATTTTAAAGATTTTTATGAAAAGTTTATGCAATTAAAGGAAAATCCAGAATTTTCTAAAGAAGATATATTGAGAGCTTTTGCAGATGTTACAAGAGGAGTTATAGACTTTGGAAAAATATCACAAAACATAGATAAAATGTATTTAAGTGAAGAACAAAAAGAAATCATACAAGCTATGCAGGAATATGGATTAACAGATATAAAAGATGTGCAAACTTTACAACAAAGATTAGAAAAATGTATTTCAGATGGCATATTTTATAGTGCAGACCAACAAAATCCAGAAAAAATGAAAAGATTTGAAACTATAAAAAAAGCTATACCACAATATGAGGAACTAAAAACAGTATATTTACAATTAAGACAAGCAGGATTAGAAGATGAATTATATAAAGGTGTTGATTTAAATAATATAAGTTATTCAGAATTATTAGAAAGAGCAACAAAAATATTGGGAGAAAAAGAAAATGCAGAAGAAGTGCAACCAGATATAATTGATGAAAGTGCAATAGCAACAGCAGATGAAGAAAGTATTATACAACCATCTGAAGAAACAAGAACAGAAGTGCAAGAGGTAGCAGATATTAGTGGTTTTAGAATAAATGAATTTGGAGAAATTATAAGAGAAAATAGTACAGGGGAAAGTGTAATACAAAATTCATATATTGGTGCTGATATAACACCAAACAAAGCAACAAGTAAACAACTTGCACAAAAACAACCAATTAAAGAAACACAAACAACAAATATTTGGAAAAGTAGATTTCAAAATTGGTATGGTGCAATAGATAGAGTTTCACAAAATTCAAAAGGTAAATTTTTAAAAATGAAAGCAGATATAGTAAAAGCAATTAGTGATAAAATGAAATCAAGAGATAAAAATATCGATAATCAAGAAAGGGATATTTAATTATATAAATTGGAGAAAATATATGAAAAGTAAAGAAGAAATTGAAAAGTATTTGGGATTTAAAATTGTATCTAGCAATGAGGAACAAGTTAGAGATAGTAGTTTTGCTATGTCGCCTGATTTGGATCGTTATGTATCCAAATACCAACAATATTATACAGTAACTGTTAAAGTCTTATCAAAAGAAAGTGAAAAAGCTTTAACAGACTTATTAAAAGAATCAATGACAAAAGGCGATTTAGAAACTGCATCAACTTGCCATTCAATATTGATGAAAGAATCATCTTATTATAAAGCACATCCTAATGCTATCGGACTTAATTTTAAACAGGGTGCAATATTGAGTGAATATGAAAAACAACAAAAAGCGATAGAAGAGGAACAAGCGAGAATAAAAGCTGAACAAGAGGCAAAAGCAAGAGAGGAAGAACAAGCGAGAATAAAAGCTGAACAAGAGGCAAAAGCAAGAGAGGAAGAACAAGCGAGAATAAAAGCTGAACAAGAGGCAAAAGCAAGAGAGGAAGAACAAGCGAGAATAAAAGCTGAACAAGAGGCAAAAGCAAGAGAGGAAGAACAAGCGAGAATAAAAGCTGAACAAGAGGCAAAAGCAAGAGAGGAAGAACAAGCAAGATTAAAAGCTGAACAAGAGGCAAAAGCAAGAGAGGAAGAACAAGCAAGATTAAAAGCTGAACAAGAGGCAAAAGCAAGAGAGGAAGAACAAGCAAGATTAAAAGCTGAACAAGAGGCAAAAGCAAGAGAGGAAGAACAAGCAAGATTAAAAGCTGAACAAGAGGCAAAAGCAAGAGAGGAAGAACAAGCAAGATTAAAAGCTGAACAAGAGGCGAAAGCAAGAGAGGAAGAACAAGCAAGATTAAAGGCTGAACAAGAGGCGAAAGCAAGAGAGGAAGAACAAGCAAGATTAAAGGCTGAACAAGAGGCGAAAGCAAGAGAGGAAGAACAAGCAAGATTAAAGGCTGAACAAGAGGCGAAAGCAAGAGAGGAAGAACAAGCAAGATTAAAAGCTGAACAAGAAGAAAAAGAAAGACAAGCTTCAATAGATAAAGATATTGCAGAATATCAACAATATGAAGAATTGATCAGCAGAAGACCAGAATTAGATAAGCTATTAGAAGAATTAAAATATGAAGAGTTTTCCGTTGCAGTGAACGGACATATATCTGAAAGATTTGGAGAACTATTAAATGATTTGAAGAAACTACCACAAAACGAAAGAGAAATTATATTACAACAATATAATAGATTTGCTGATATACCAATAAACGAACAAGGCGATATTATTAGAGATGGAGTTGTGCAGACAGCATCAGAGCCAAAAGTAAAAGATAGTGAACAGGAAAGCAAAGGTACAGAGCAAGATATAATAGAAACAATAAAAAACGATTCAAACGTGGTAGAAGAAACAACAGGTACAAGTATTGATAGTGCAGATATAATGGAGGCACAAGAAAAAACAAGAGAAGAAATTGATAGACAATTAAGAGAACACGAGGAATATATGGCAAGTGTAGAGCCACAAATAAAAGCAAGAGTGGATAGGACAATGGAAGAATACTGGCAAAGTTGGGGAAGTTCGGAAGTTACAGCAAGTAAACAATATGAGGAACAACAGCCAGGAAAGATAAGACCACGAGAGAAAAGTTTGAAAGATGAAGTTGGAGATGAATTTAGAACAACAGAGCAACAGATGCAAAAACAAGACAATCCATCAGTAGATTTTTGGATGAATAGATTTAATGGATGGTATAGTGCAATAGATAGAGTTTCACAAACTGTAAAAAATAAATTTGTGAAAATGAAATCTGATATAATAAAGACTATAAGTGAAAAATTAAAAGAAAGAAATAATCACAGACAATTTTATACACAAGAACAAGATACGAATGAAAGGTAGGTAATTCATTTGAAACAAGAATATAAAGATGCTTTTTCAGAAGTTAATGAAATAATAAAAATGATGCCAGATGAATTGACTAATAAGATCCCTAGTAAATTTAAGGAAATGTTAGAAGAGGAAAGAGATAAAGAATATAACCCTAATATACAAGAGCCACTAGAAAAACAAAAATTTAAAAATGAAACAATAATTATATTAGGTTTGATATATAGGGATTTTCTATGTCCTACAGATGAAAAAAGAAGATTACAAGAAAAAGATGCGAGAGAATTACAAGAAGTGCAAAAAGCCATAGAAGAAGAAATAAGAGAAAAATATAATCCAGATGATATATTTAAAAACAAACGAGAAATCAAAGATGAAGAAATAACTGAAGAAAAGAGTTTGACAGTTGTTAAAGAAGAAAAATGGTATCAAAAAATATTTAATTTAATTAAGGGAATATTTAGAAGAAAGAGTATGTAGAAAATTCAAAGGCTTTTAAGTCTATCAAAAATGTTATGTAAAACCAATTTTCCATTAATTGATAACTTGAAAAAAATAATATTTTTGAGTATGAGCCTATAGAAAAAACGTATAAAAAAATAGAACAAGAAAGTCTTCCTTGTTCTATTTTTTGCTATCTAAAATCCATTTTTCAAACTCTTTTGGAGAAATTTCTTTGTTTAAATATTTTTGTTTAATTATAGCCCCATCTTTTTTATATTTTTCAAATCTAGCAATGGCAGTATTTGTTCCATAATGAGAAACAGAACTTGCAAGAGACATATAGCGTTTTCTATATTTATGTAGAAGTTTATCTTCTTTTAGAGATTTTTTATAGGCTAATTCTTTTCCAATTTGCCTACAAGTTTTGCCTGTATTTTCATATTCTACATTACAATATTTAGTTTCTTTTAAATTTGATGGTACAAAGTAATATCCACAATTTTGGCATTGTCTTATAGTATTATGATTATCAGACATAAATTCTTTAAACATAAGAGCTATTATTGCTAAAATATCTTCACTTTCAAAATAGTATGGAATATTATATTTGCTAATATCTATGTTTTCAAAACAAAACCAAAAAACAAAAGATTTGCAATCTTCATCATCTTCAAAATCTGTATTTAAAAATATGAGTAGAAAAGAGCCTATTGCACCAATCATATGCTCAGTGTTATATGATGAAAAAAATATTTTTTTACTGTTATCATAATACATATGTTTAGAAACAAAAAGCTCTAGTCCTAAATTCTTGTCAAAAGCCAGTTTAAAACTCAATTTTAACACCTCCACATCAAACAACCTAAAATTAATAAAAATTTTTTTGAGATTGTACAGTGTGAATTTTTAAAATTCACAATTATAATATATACAACACTTGATTGACATAATTTTACTACAAAAAGTAGAAAAAGTCAAAAAATGGAAATGTACATTGAAAATTGAATAATAGTTGCAAGCACGAATAATGATACTTTCGTCTGGCTAACGTGATGTAAAGAGGCGATTCTCTAAAAAGAGAAATGAGGGCAAATCTCATATGGGAGCAAATCCACTTGTAACTGTATAAAAAACTAAAATTTGGAAAAAATAAAACAAGAGGAGTGAGGCTATTGGAACAAAAAAAGAAATATAAGAAAAAGAATAATTTTAAGATAAATGTATTTTTTAATGAAAAAGGAGAAGCATTGGAGAAAGTTATTGAAAGAGCATTTGGAAATTATTGTTTGAAAACAGCTAAGAAATAAAATGAAATAATGGTATTTGATGAGATAATATGGTATAATGTTTGCAAGAGTATCAATATTATCTCATTATCTTTAATTAGCGAGAAGGGAGGAAAAATGAGCTTTAATATAATGAATAATATTGATTATAAAGTAGGCATATATATAAGACTTTCAAAAGAAGATGAAGAGAAAGAAAAATATCAAGAAAGTGAAAGTATTGGTAACCAAAGAACTTTGCTAATGCAATATATTAGACAAAACAAATTAAATTTTATATCAGAATATGTTGATGACGGAGTAAGTGGTACAAGTTTTGATAGACCTGCATTTAATAGAATGATTGCAGATATTGAAGTAGGTAAAATAAATATGGTTATTACTAAAGACTTATCAAGACTTGGGAGAAACTATGTGCAATCAGGGTTATATATTGAAAATTATTTTCCAGAACATGAAGTTAGATTTGTTGCAATATTAGATAACATAGATACTGCTTATGATAATTCAAATAATGATATAGCACCATTTAAATCAATATTAAATGAAATGTATGCTAAAGATACATCTAAAAAAATAAATAGTGTTTTACAATCAAAGAGAAAACAAGGAGAATATTTAGGAACAGCACCTTATGGCTATAAAAAAGATCCAGAAAACAAATACCATTTAATAATAGACAAAGAGGCAGCAAATGTTGTAAAACTAATATATGAAAAATATTTAGCAGGTTTTGGTACAATGCAAATTGCGGATTACTTAAGTAAAAAGAAAATTCCAATTCCATCAGATTATAATAAAAGAAATAGAGGAGCAAAATCTTTAACTTATGGTTTATGGCAACAATCTACTGTAAGATTTATTCTTTCAAACGAGATATATACAGGAACAGTTATACAAGGAAAGAGAAAAAAGGTAAGTTTTAAATCAAAGAAATTTATAAATTTACCTGAAGAAGATTGGATAAAAATAGAAAATATGCACGAAGCCATTATAAGCAAAGAAGATTTCGAAAGAGCAAAGAAAGTAATTAATGCAACTAAAGGATCAAGAGTAGTTCAAAATGATTATTTATTTAAGGGATTACTTAGATGTTATGATTGCAAAGGATATATTGGAATAAGAAGTCCAGATAAAAATGGAAATATCTATGGCAGATGTCAAAGATATGGAAGATTTGGAAAATTTGATGTATGTTCGCCACACAATTTTAATTATCAAGTTTTTGAAGAACAAATGCTAGAAGTTTTAAGAGAAGTTTGCAAAGAATATACCAATACAAAAAAACTAGAAGAAATTGCAAAACAATCTAAATCAAAGCAGTCTGAAGAACTTTGTATAAAAAAGCAAATAGATTCCTTTAAAGAAACAATTGAAAAAGAAACTAGAAAGCTAGAAGTAATGTATGATGATAGATTAGCAGGAATTATCACACTTGATGAATATATGAAAAATGCAAATAGAATAAAAGAGTGTGTAAAAGGATATGAACAAAGCATTAAAGAGCTTGAACAAGAGCTATCTGGAGAAAATGATAAGACAAAAAGTGAAAGTAGATTAGATAATTTAATAGAAGAGTTTCTTAATATGGAGAAACCAACAAAAGAAATAATTAGAGAATTTATAGATAAAATAGAAATTCATAGTGATAAACAAGTTGATATATATTTCAACTTTAAACCACTACAAGAAATGAATGAAAATTTAAAATTAATTTGTGCTAAAAAAAGATATGAGAGGAAAACAGCATAAAGGATATATTGTTTTGCTCGAATAAGAAACGAGTATTGCTAGGCGGATGAAGGAGTCATCGACGCAGGCGTACATAGGTACGGTGAGGAGAGACGACTGAAATACAACAACGCAAGACGAAGTTTATTATTAGAGCTAGTAAAAATGTCCACAACTGCAACATACACATGCTGCAACTTGGACTATTATTGCACAAGCAATGCTTAATTTGAACGACAAAGCATATGAAAATTTCAGAATGATAAATCCGATAGAACACAGTAAGACAAAAGAAGAAAGCAATAGATATAAAGTCGAACCGTATGTTATACCAGCAGATGTATATGGTCAAGGAAACTTGGCAGGTAGAGGCGGATGGACCTGGTATACTGGTTCTAGCAGTTGGATGTATGTAGCAGGTATAAAATATATATTAGGATTAAATATAAAAAATGAATATTTAGAAATATTACCGCATATACCAAACAAATGGGAACAATACGAAATTAAATACAAATATGAAAATAGCTTGTATAATATAACAGTAATAAATAGAAATCACAAGGAAATTATAAAAGAGCAAATAGATAAAATGATTTGCAACGGAGAGGAAATAAAGGAGAAAAAAATAAAACTTAATAAAAATGGTGGAATTTATAATATAGAAATAATAATTTAAATATAAGCACTTAAAGAGATGAATTGTAAAAATTACGATTCATCTTTTTAATTATTAAAATAATTAAAAAAAGTATTAAATATTGCAATAATATTGTAAAAAAGCTTTGACAAGTAAGCATACAAGGGGTATAATAAAGGCAAATATAAAGACGGAGGAAGTTATTTATGAAAGAAGAAAGAAGACAATTAGTGAATAGTCCATATCGTGCAGAATGTAGACAATATACAGGTGCTAGAAGTCAAAGACAAAGAGCTGCAGCTAAAGCGAGAACTCGTATTGCCGCACTGGGTGCAGCAGCATTAATAGGAATTGGAGCTGTTACACCAACAGCAATTCAAAAGTTGGCAAACCAAATAAATTATGAGAAAGATACACAAACAGCAATAGAAATGGTTGCTTCAAATAGGGAATTCTTTGCTGATATAGAAGAAAAAATAATAATGCAAACAGAAGAAGGACAGGAACAAATTAACCAACTAAAAATATTATCAGATGCGATTGTACAATATAAAAGGTCAGAACACGAAAAGAACAGAACTATTAATGAAGAACAACGCTATATAGAAGCTTGTAAAACTATATGCGATTCAAAGGACTTAGTTATAGACACATATTCTGATATTATAAAAAGCAAAGCAGCAGAAGCTTATGGAATAACAGATGTAGATAAAATAGAAAAAATGGAAGTAAAAGATTATATAGATACTTCAGATAATAGGCACCTTCCACAAATTACTTTAGCAAATGAAACTGTTATAGGAACAAAGACAACAATTTTTAGCTCTGTAAGACATACAATGGATAGCACAATAAGTTCAGCTATAATAGAAGCAAGACATTTGAGAGATGTAAACTCAGAATATAATAATAGAGAAATTAAAGACTTACCAATTGATGACATAATAAAAACTTTTGAAAATGCAAAATCTTTTGAAGAAAAATATAAATTTTTTGTCAATGGAAAAGGTCAATTAGTAGCAGAAGAAATAGAACAATCACAAGAAACTGAAACACCATCAAAAGATTATGAGGAAAGATAAAATAAAGGAGTGTACTTCTATGAAAGAAGATTTAGATCCAAACAAGAAAACAATATTAGTTGTAGATGACGAAAAACCAATTATAGATATATTAGTATATAATCTAAAAAAAGAAGGATATAATACCCTAGAAGCAACAGATGGAGAGATGGGGTTTAACATCGCTATAGAACAAAGACCAGATTTAATTTTATTAGATGTAATGCTTCCAAAAATGGATGGACTAACAGTATGTAAAAGGGTAAAGCAAACATATAATGTACCAATTCTAATGATATCTGCAAAAGACGAAGAAATAGACAAAATTGTTGGATTAGAATTAGGTGCAGATGACTACATCACTAAACCATTTAGTGTAAGAGAATTAATGGCAAGAGTGAAAGCAAACTTGAGAAAAGTTGATGACGAGAAAGAAAGAAAGGATAAAGAAGCAACAAACAAGAACAACAAAATTGTTGTTGGTGATTTAGAACTTGACTTAGAGAAAGTAGAAGTAAAAGTGAGAGGACAAGTAAAAGCTTTAACACCAAAGGAATTTGAACTAGTAAAATATTTAGCAATGCAACCAGGAATTCCTGTTACAAGAGAAGTTCTTTTGGAAAAAGTGTGGAATTATGAATATTATGGAGACATAAGAACAGTAGATGTTACTGTTTGTAGAATCAGAGAGAAACTAGGGGATAGCACAAAAAACTCTAAGATAATAATAAATAAGAGAGGAATTGGCTATTATCTAGCATCTAAATAAAGGAAATTACTATGAGAAATATACAAAGTAAAATTCTATTAATGTTTTTTATTACTGGTATCATCATAATATTAGGGATGGGTTTATTCTCAATAAATATTGTAAACCAGTCAAACACATTGGCAGATACAGTTGACAGTTTGAGCTTTCAGGAAATACAAGCTATGCAAGATGTACAAATGAGACAAATAAAAATACTAATATTAAGCACAATATTAGTATTTTCTTGTATTGTTTCAATAATGGGAGCATTTGTGTCAAAAGTCATAATAATGCCTATAAAAGATTTAGCAAACAGGGCACGAAAAATTGCAAATGGAGATGATACAGAGCTAATTAGGTTAGAAGATATAAAAAAGAAAAAAAGAGGAAAGTCAGAAGTTGATGCAATTACAGATATAATAGAGATAATGACTGGAGAGCTTAAACAAAATCTAACAGATGTAAACAGACAAAAGAGAGAAATAGAAGCTATATTATTGCATATGACAGATGGAGTTATAGCATTTGATGAAAATGGAAAAGTAATGCATATAAATCCAGCAGCAAAAGAATTGTTGAAAATAGACAAAGAAAATAACTTTGACGATATATTTAAAAAATTAAATGTAGAAATAAAAAAAGAAGCAATACTATATTTAGAAAATTGGACTCCATCAGAGTTAAGGATAAATGTAAGCGAAAAAACGGTAAATGTATTTTTTGCTCCTTACAAAGATGAAAATAATTTGTCATCAGGAATTATTACCGTAATACAAGACATTACTGAACATGTAAAACTTGACAATATGAGAAAAGAGTTTGTTGCAGATGTATCACATGAGCTAAAGACTCCAATAACTTCAATTATTGGATATGCGGATACACTTCAAGATGGAGAATATGATCAAGAAACAACACAAAAATTCTTGTCGGTAATTTCATCAGAAGGTAGAAGAATGGCAAATTTAGTAAGTGATTTATTAACCTTATCAAGATATGATACAAATAAAATGAAAAGAGAAGTATCAGAATTCGATTTAGGAAGTCTTGCAAAGAAATGCCAAGAAAAATTAGAAATCGAGATAGAAAAGAAAAGACAAAATGTAGAATGCTATGTTACTGCAGATGTTCCACCAATAGAGGCAGACAAAAATGGTATTGAACGAGTTATATTAAATGTATTGTCAAATGCAGTAAAATATACTCCTGAAGGTGGAATAATAAAAATATATGTAGGATTTGTGTATAATGATGCATATATTAAAATAATAGACAATGGAATAGGAATACCAAAAGAAGACCTATCTAGAGTGTTTGAAAGATTTTACAGAGTAGATAAAGCAAGAACTAGGGAGATGGGTGGAACAGGGCTAGGACTATCTATTGCAAAAGAAATTATAAAACAAAATAAGGGCAGTATAGACATAAAAAGCGAATATGGAAAAGGAACAGAAGTAGTTATAAGAATTCCAGCTGTAAAAAAGCAGGACGAAAGGAAAGACGTAGATGAGTGAAAAGACAAAAGATATAATAGAATGGATAGAATGTATTGTAATAGCAATAGTATTAGCATTGTTAATTAGGTATTTTGTAGGAACGCCTACTGTTGTACAACAAGAATCAATGTTTCCAAATTTAAAACCAGGAGAAAGACTAATATTAAATAGAATTTCAAGAACAAAGAAGGAAATGCCAAATAGAGGAGATATAATCACATTTGAAGCGCCAACAAAAAAGGTTGTAACAGAAGATGAAGTTGACTTTTCAAAACCTGTAGCTGTTTATTCAAAACAGTTTAATAATGTATTTTCAAAATTTGCGTATTATGTGTTGGAATGGGGCAAAGAAAGCTATATAAAAAGAGTAATTGCATTACCAGGTGAACATGTACAAATTATGGATGGAAAAGTATATATAAATGGAGAAGAACTTGACGAATCTACATATTTAAAAGATACAGTTGTAACAAATAGCAAAAATGGAGTATTTACAGATTTTACAGTTCCAGAAGGATGCGTGTTTGCAATGGGAGATAATAGAGAACATTCAATAGACTGCAGAAAGTTTGGCTGCATTCCATTAGAAAAAATAGAAGGAAAAGTAGCAGTAAGATTTTGGCCTTTAAACAAAATGGGAAAAATAGAGAAAGCAGAGTAAATATAAAGAATTGGAGAAAAAGTTTTGAGCTTTGAAAATATTGTAGGAAATACAAAAATAAAACAAGAATTAAAAAATGTCGCAAAGAGTAATATTGTATCACATAGTTATTTGTTTGTTGGAGAAGAAGGAATTGGAAAAAAACAAATAGCAAGAGAATTTGCAAAAATGATTTTGTGTTTATCACCAGAAAAAGAAACTTGTAACCAATGTGATTCCTGTATAAAATTTATATCAAACAATAATCCTGATTTTATAGAAATATCAGAAGATGGCAATTCAATAAAAATAGCACAAATAAGAGAGTTACAAGAAAAAATATATCAAAAACCAATTGTGTCATCAAAAAAAGTTGTAATAATAGATAATTCAGAAAAGATGACTGATGAGGCGCAAAACAGTTTGCTAAAAACATTAGAAGAACCGCCAGAATATATAGTTATTATATTAATAACTTCAAATGAAAACAAATTACTAAATACCATAAAATCAAGATGCTTAAAGCTAAGTTTTGTCAATATAGATAGCAAAGAAATGCTAGAATACATTAATAAAAATCAAGAAATACAAAATCTGACCCAAAGCATATTAGAGCTATGTAATGGCAGTATAGGAAGACTAATAAAAATTAATGACAACATAGAAGAACATAATCAGATTGACGAAATTACACAAGATGTGATTAATGGCAAGATTCCAAATGTTGTAAAATTAATTAACCAATATGAAGTTTTATACAAATCAAAAGAAATTATTTTTGATTTATTAGATTATATGATAGCGATAGTATATAATCATATAAAGAAAAATGGAGATTATAGATTAAAGTTTATAAATATTATAGGAATAATAAATAATGCAAAAGCAAAATTAAATTCAAACACAAATTATGATATGTGTATAGACGAAATGTTGTTTAAAATATGGGAGGAAATAGATGAAAACAATAGTAGGAGTTAGATTTAGAAAGCCTGGGAAAGTATATTTTTTCGATCCAGGATACATACAACTAAAACCGAAAGATAAAGTAATAGTTGAGACTTCTATAGGAGAGGATATAGGAGAAGTAGTTATTAGCAAAAGAGAAATACCAGACAATAAAGTTCAAACAGAATTAAAAAAAGTAATAAGACTAGCAAATTATAAAGATATCAAGCATTTAGAAGACAACAAAAGCAAAGAAAAGAAAGCGTTTGGAGTTTGCAAGGAAAAAATAAAAAAATACAATTTAGATATGAATTTGGTAGATGTTGAATATAAATTTGATAACAGCAAAATAATATTTAGCTTTACTTCAGATGGAAGAGTTGATTTTAGAGAGCTTGTAAAGGAATTAGCGGCAATTTACAAAACAAGAATAGAACTAAGACAAATAGGAGTAAGAGACGAAGTTAGAAAAATAGGAGGCAATGGAGTTTGCGGTAGAGAACTTTGCTGCTGTTCTTTTCTAAACAACTTTGATGTTGTATCAATAAAAATGGCAAAAGAACAAAATGCTTCATTAAATCCATCAAAAATATCAGGAAATTGTGGTAGATTAATGTGCTGTTTAAAATATGAACAAGAAGTATACGAAGAAAAGAATAAAAGACTTCCAAAAGTTGGAGCTGTTGTAAAAACAGAAGATGGAAAAGGAACGGTTTGCTCAGTAGAAACTTTAAGAGAAATGGTTAAAGTACAATTTGAAAGAGAAGATACAAAAACATATAAGAGTTATAATGTAGCAGATGTAAAAGTCTTAAAAAACCCAAAAGCAGGGGAAACAGAGAATGTGGACAAAGAAGAATTAGAAAACATACAAGAGCTACAAAAACTAGAAAAATTAGAAAAAGAAGAAAGAAAAAATGTAGACAATACCCAAGATGAATATTAAAAAATAAATTGGAAATTCTAGTAAAATAACTATAAGATATTGATGTACGTAAAAATGTACGTTATAATATAAATATAGGAAGTGCATATTATGACTAACACAAAAAAGAGCGCCATCAGACGCCCTTTTTTATATCTTAATCTTCGACAGGTGCTTCAACTGGGCAAACACTTGCACAAGTTCCACAGCTGATGCATTGATCAGAGTCGATTTCATATTTCTCTCCTTTTTGAGCTATACATGAAACAGGGCAGTTAGCTGCACAAGCTCCACAAGCTATACATTTATCTGTAATTTTATAAGCCATTATTTTCACCACCTTTTACATAATAATAGAATCGTATAAACGCCCGAAACCGCCTCACTCAGAGGGGATGCCTTTTTCCCGCCCAGAAACGCCCAGAAGCGCCCAGAAGGGACGCCCCTTTTTGGGCGAAAAGAAAAAGATTAAAAAAGCTCAATTTCGCCCAAAAAGGGGCGTCCCTTCTGGGCGCTTCTGGGCGCTTCTGGGCGGAAATATTATTCAGCAGATTTATTTGTCATTTCTTCTAAATCTAATATTTCTTGCCAACGCTTATCAACCTCAAATTGAAAAGCCTCTATCATCCATTCATTACCAGGTTTAAACATATGTTTAAAACGTTTTTGTGGACGTAAGAATTCTTCTATTGGTAATTTTTTAGCAGGCTTGTATGTAATATGGAATACACCATCAACAACTTCATATAAAGGCCAATAACAAGTATCAATAGCAAGTTTATTAATCTTCATTAAATCCTCTGTTGGATAACCCCAGCCACGAGGACAAGGAGCTAATACATTTAAGAAAGTTGCACCTTTTGTGTAAATTGCTTTTTCGGATTTTTCATACAAATCTTTAAAATTTGCAACTGCAATACTTTGAGCAACATATGGTAAATGATGAGATGCCATAATTAAAGTTAAATCTTTTCTAGATTGCATCTTGCCAGGAATAACACTTCCAGCAGGAGATGTTGTTGTGTCAGCAAATCTTGGTGTTGCTGATGAACGCTGAATTCCTGTATTCATATATGCTCCATTATCATAGCACACATAAGTCATATCGTGACCTCTTTCCATTGCACCAGAAAGAGATTGAATACCTATATCATATGTTCCACCGTCACCACCAAAGGCGATAAACTTTGTTTGTTCTCCATCTTTCTCTACAAGTTTGCCTTGTTTTGCCAAAGATTTGTAAGCTGCTTCTACACCTGAACAAGTTGCACCAGCACACTCAAATGCTGTGTGAATATAAGAATCTGTCCAAGCTGAATATGGATATAAACAAGTAGAGACTTCCATGCAACCAGTGGCATTTGCTATAACAGCGTGGTCAGTAGGCTTTAAAGCTCTTAGAACCATTCTTGCAACCGGTGGAGCACCACATCCTGCACACATTCTGTGACCTGCAGTAAATCTAGAAGGCTTTTGTGCCATAACTTCTTTTAAATTATAAGCCATATTATTCACCTCTCCTTCTTAAACCTAAATATCTATAAGGATTTTCAATATCACCAGTTTTGGCAATCTTTTCTAAATCTTTATAAACACTAGCAATCTCTTTTGTAGTAGTATCTCTACCGCCAATACCGTAAACATAGTTTACAGTTGGAACATGAACATTTTGAGTGTACATACTAGATGTAACATCTGTAAACAATGGAGCACCTGCACCATTTACACTATCAGCTTTATCAAGAACTGCTATAGCCTTTAAATGAGAAAGAGCTTTAGAAACTTCCTCTACTGGGAAAGGTCTAAACATACGAATTTTTAAAAGACCTGCTTTTACACCTTGATTTCTTAAATCATCTACAACAGCCTTTGTAGTTCCAGCTGTTGAATTCATACAAACAATAGCAATTTCTGCATCGTCTAATTTATATTCTTCAAAAAAGCCATATTTTCTTCCAGTCATTTTTTCAAATCTATCAGCCACTTCTAGAATTACTTTTTTTGCATTTCTCATAGCTTCTGCTTGTTGATATTTATGTTCAAATAAGAAAGCTTGTAAATCCATAGGACCAACAGCTATTGGTTCATTACGATTTAATAAATAATGTTCAGGTTGGTATTTACCAACAAATTCTTTAACTTTTTCATCTTCAATTAATTCTATATTTTCAATAGAGTGTGATGTTATGAATCCATCTTGGCAAACCATTAGAGGAAGCATAACATTTTTATTCTCTGCTATTTGATGAGCCATAATCAAATTATCATAAGCCTCTTGATTATTCTCAGAAAATAACATTATCCAACCAGCATCTCTAACACCCATTGCATCTGAATGATCATTATGGATGTTTAAAGGACCAGAAACGGCTCTGTTTACTAATGAAAGTACAATAGGAAGTCTTGAGCCTGAAGCAATATAAAGCATCTCCCACATAAATGATAAACCATTAGAAGATGTAGCTGTCATAGCTCTAGATCCTGCTGCTTCTGCACCTATACAAGCACTCATAGCACTATGCTCACTTTCCACTGCAACAAATTCTGTATCAACTTGACCGTTGTTTACAAAAGTTGAAAAATATTGAGGTATTTCTGTTGAAGGTGTAATAGGGAAGGCAGCAACAACATCTGGATTTATTTGCTTCATAGCAACAGCTGATGCTTCGTTTCCACTTAATCTTTCTCTAATACTCATTATTTAGTCCCTCCTTCCTTCATTTCGATAGCTCCAAAAGGACAAACCTTACTACAAACACCACAACCTTTGCAATAATCATAGTCAAAGTCGTCTCTTTTTCCTTCCGAATTAACCGGAATAGAGTCATCTGGACATACTGGAAAACATAAACCACATTGAGTACATTTTTCGGAAATCCAAACTGGACACATACTTCTCCAGTCGCCAGTTTTAAATTCTTTGGCATTTCCAGATTGATAAATTTCTCCACCAGGAGTAATATCTTCAACTGGCGTATTTTTGTCTATATGCATTTCTGACATAAAATTTCCACCTTTCTATATTTTGATCTTTTCGCCCAAGAGGGACGCCCTTTTTTTCGCCCAAGAGGGACGCCCTTTTTTGGGCGAAAATTGAGTTTTTTTAATTTTTTTCTTTTCGCCCAAAAAAGGGCGTCCCTCTTGGGCGAAAAAAAGGGCTTTGCTCTTGGATGGAAAGATTAATTAATCTTTTTTATTTCTTGTAAAGCCATTTTTAAAGCTTTCATATTTCCTTCTATAACTTCAGGTTTTTTAGCAAATTTATGCTTAAATGAACCTTGCATATCGGCTAAGAAATCTTCATCATTCATTATGCCAGCAACTTTTACAATAGCTGCAAGCATTGGAGTATTAGGAAAATATTTTCCTAGAGCTTCTTCAGATATTTTTCTAGCATCTATACAGTAAATTTCTCCGTTGTAACCTCGTAAGACACTTTTTAAATATTCAGAGTCTTTAACTGTGTTTATTACAATAGCTCCGTTTTCTTTTAACCCGGCTGTAACATCAACACTTTCTAAAAGTGTATCATCTACAACTACTACATAATCTGGTTCATATATGTTGCTATGTATAACAATAGGACGGTTACTTATACGATTATAGGCCGTGATTGGAGCACCCATTCTTTCAGGTCCATATTCGGGAAATCCTTGAATGTATTTACCTGTATTAAAGGCAGCATCCGCAAGCAAAAGTGAAGCTGTCTTTGCACCTTGACCGCCTCTGCCATGCCATCTAATCTCTACCAAATCATTCATAAACAAACTCCTTCCTTAACAAAATTAATATTATTTTACTAACAATCCAAGTATATTATTAATTGCAAAACATGTCAAGAAAAAATATGGACAAACAGTAAAAATTAATTGACTTATTGGTGACTTTTAGTATAATATAAGTATATAATGTAGACTTTAAAAATAGAAAAGACAGTAGGTAATATGTCAATAGAAAAATAAAATATTTTTTAAATAATTTTTG
>CAVFFR010000004.1:0-61023 GCA_963621875.1 Bacteroidaceae bacterium
CTTCCCCTTTCCATTTGTATATTGTTATTATAAAACAATATGTTTTATAAATCAAGTATTAACTTTTTTATTAAATATATAATTTAATAAAAGAATTAATTGTCCAAAACTCGTTCTACTCTAAAGAATATATAATTTTTAACATTTTTATTTTTCCCATTTTTTTATTTTTTAGTATTGATTTTTTCTTACAGCTATGCTATAAATTAAGATAGTTAATTTTAATTAAATTATATATTTAATTAAAAAAATATTGTTGCACAAAAAAATCTAACTTTATAGATTTTATCTAAGAGTTAGATTTTTTATGTATAGTGCATTTTATTTTTTAATTAATTTTATATTATGTAATTTATTACGAATATAAAAATTTTGAGAAGCTCCAAATTTGGAGCTCCTCTTTGCGGGACATTTTAACTGTTCAGATAGATTATATATTTGCAAGGCTTATATGAAATTTGAAATTCTCTTAAGGTCTTTAGCTCGTCTGGTGTGAATTTGCCAACAAGCTGGATATTTCCCTTTTTGTTTTCATAATGGATTCTCTTAATTAAACTATTCTTTATGTTGTAAATATTTCTAAATTTACGAGTATTCACTACATAAAGATATGGTCTAATTTCGAAGTACTTGCTTAAAAATTCCAACTGTTCCTGCCTTAGCTTCCACTGAACAGATTTAACTTTTCTACTCTGCAAGTCTTTCAGCTGATACAATATTCTGCGCAACCGATAGTCTTTGCCTTTCAAAATGTTCCCTCCTTTACTTTTGATAATTATAGTATATCACATTTTGCTTTATTTTTAAAGCTTTTATTTGATTTTATTATAATATTATGCAAATTAATCCTCCGCTTCCCTCATTTATTATTCTTTCTAATGTTTCTTGTAACTTCTCCTGTGCATCTTCTGGCATTTTTAATAGTTTTGTTTGTAATCCTTCGTTTACTAACTCATGTAGACTTTTTCCGAATATATTTGATTCCCATATTTTTTTTGGATCACTTTCGAACTCCGAAAGTAAATATTCTACAAGCTCTTGTGACTGTTTTTCACTTCCCACTATTGGAGATACTTCTGTTTCTATATCTGCCCTTATCATATGTATTGATGGAGCTTTTGCTCTTAATTTAACACCATAACGTGAACCTTGCTTTACCATCTCTGGTTCTTCTAGTAATAATTCATCTATTGATGGACTTACTATTCCATATCCTTTTGTATTTACTTCTTGTAGTGCTACTGCTATTTTGTCATATTCCTTCTTTACATTTGCAAAAGAAATCATTGTTGAGAATAGCTCCCCTTCATTTGTAATTGGAACCTTTGATATTTCGGTTAACACTTTATAGAATAAATTATCTAGTAAGTTTATTGTGATGTTAATACTCCCTGTTCCAAGCTGTATTTCGTTTATTATGCTATTTGATATTACTTCTGTACCTTGAAGATTTGTAATTCTATTATCTATTTGTTTTAATATTGACACATCTTTAAAAGTGGTTTTTATTTCATCATATAATTCTTCTTTTAGCCAATGATCTTCTGGAAGTCCATCAACCCATCTTGGAAAACTAATGTTAACTCTGTCTATTGGAAATTCATACAACACTCTGCCAAATATTTCATCTACTTTATCTCTTGACAAGTTTTCGCAATCTGTTGGTATTACTTGTGCATCATATTTTTCTTGTAATTTTTCTGCTAAGCTTCTTGTATAGGCTGATTCTGGCTCACTTGAGTTAAGAACTATTATAAATGGTTTATTTAATTCTTTCAGTTCTTTTACAACTCTTTCTTCTGCACCAATATAATCTTCTCTTGGAATGTCTGTTACACTTCCATCTGTTGTTACTAACACTCCGATTGTTGAATGCTCTTTAATTACTTTTCTTGTTCCGATCTCAGCCGCTTCTTCAAATGGAATTTCTTCTGTATTCCACGGAGTTTTTACCATTCTTGGCATATCATCTTCTAAATATCCTATAGCATTGTTTACTAGATATCCTACGCAATCAACTAATCTAACATTTAATTTTATATTATCTCCAACAGTTATTCCAACTGCTTCATTTGGTACAAATTTAGGCTCTGTTGTCATTATTGTTCTTCCACCAGCGCTTTGTGGTAATTCATCTTGTGCTCTTTCTCTTTTATATTCATTATCAATATTTGGAATTACTAACAAATCCATAAATCTTTTTATAAACGTAGACTTTCCAGTTCTTACAGGACCAACAACACCAACATAAATATCTCCATCTGTTCTTTGTGCTATATCTTGATATAACATATTATCTTTCATTGATCTATTTACCTCCTTAAAATTTTCAATTGTCTAATCTGTTTGTACAATTAACTTTATTTAATGTATATTAAGCAGTCTAAAAGTTATGCATAATTTTTTTACATATTTTTATATTTTTAGTAAAAACTATTATAAATATTTTTTGTGGAGGCTTATCTTGAAAGAAAATAAAATTAGTACAAAACCAAATAACCAAAAAACCATTTCATCTATTGTCGGCTCTGTTAAAAAGTATCTTTATAAAATTTTTTATGAAGATAGTCCAACAGATTATGATTTTACTATTGGAGAAACTACAAATTCTGTTGTAATCGATAAGAGTGCAACCTTTCCTTCTAGCACAGAGAATTTAGAACTAACAAATGAAAGTTTACAATGTTTTGATACTAGTAAAGATACTGTCTTTCAGTCTTTGGATGTTAATTTAGAGTATATTAAAGTTAGGTTTAATAGTATGGTCAATTCTGATGTTATTATTCGTGAATTTACTCTGAACGCCAGAGGTAAGCAATACAAGGCTTTCCTTGTTTTCATTGATGGTATGATTAATTCTGATATGATTAATAATTTTATTTTAAAACCTTTGATGTTGAAGAATACTGCTAATTCTTTTGACGGCTCTCAAAACAGAGTCTTGTCTGAAGTTAAGACTAATAATATTACTGTTAGGAAGGTAAAGAAATTCGACATTTTGGAGTATATTTCAACTTGTTTGCTACCTCAGAATGCTGTGAATAAATTTACTAAGTTTGATGATATTATAGCTGGTATTAATTCTGGTAATTGTGCATTGTTCTTAGATACTATAAATTTTGCTTTTGATATAGAGGTTAAAGGTTTTAGTCAGCGTGGTCTTGGAACTCCTGAAAATGAGATTGTTATTAGAGGTGCTCAGGTTGGATTTACAGAAAATTTGCGTACTAATACTTCTTTGCTAAGACGCTATGTTAATAACGAAAATTTAATTATTGAATCCACTAAAGTTGGTAAGATTAGTAAAACACCTTGTGCAGTTTGTTATTTAAAGAATGTTGCTAATTCTGACTTAGTCGCTGAAGTTAAATATCGTATTAATAATCTTGGTGTTGATTATCTGATTTCTTCTGGACAATTAGAGCAATTTATTCAGGATGATGATAATTCGAGTATTCCACAAATGGTTTCTACCGAAAGACCTGATAGAGCCTGTAATTTGCTCTTTTCTGGTAGGGTCGTAATTTTAGTAAATGGAAGTCCTTATGCTTTAGTTGCACCTGCTATATTTTCAGACTTTCTTGCATCTTCTGAAGATTTAAATTTAAAACATCAATATTCAAATTTTATAAGAGTATTAAGAATTATCGCATTTGTAATTTCGCTATTTTTACCAGGTCTTTACATTGCTATTACGAATTTTCATCAAGAAATTATTCCGACAGAATTGCTATTTGCAATTGTTGCTTCAAGAGAAAATGTTCCTTTTCCTATTCTATTTGAAATTCTTGTTATGGAATTTTCTTTTGAGCTTATACGAGAAGCTAGCATTAGAGTTCCCTCTCCTATTGGTCCAACTATAGGCATCGTAGGTGCTTTAATCTTAGGTCAAGCAGCGGTTGAAGCAAATGTAGTAAGTCCAATACTTATTATTATAGTTTCTATTACTGCTATATGTTCTTTTGCTGTTCCTGATTTTTCTTTGGGATTTCACTTTAGAATTATGCGTTTCTTTTACATTATTTTAGGTGCCATTGCAGGTTTTCTAGGACTTGCTGCAGGTTTTTGTATTCATCTAATTGTTTTATGTAATTTAAAGTCCTTTGGAGTACATTTTTTTGAGATTAATTTGTTCCAAAATCCTAAAACGGCTAGTGGCACAATTTTATCTCCTGCTTGGAAAAGAGAAGATCGTCCTAGTTTTCTTAAGTCTAAAAGGCCAAAGATTCAAGATGATATAAGTATAAAATGGAGATATAATAAAAAATAAGGTTATGAATCCTTTAAAAATTCAAATTTTTGTATAAAGGAGTATTTACATTGAGTGTCAATAAAGTTAGTACAGTTGAAGCTATTGCTTTGGTTTTAATAGTTGTAGTTAATAGATTAACTATCAGTCTTCCTCAATCAATTATTATGTCTTGTGGATCTGCTGCACTTTTAAATGTTGTTTATATATGTATTATTACTCTTGTTTTTGTTTTTCTTATTACGAAATTATTTAGGAGATTTGCAGGTAAAGATATTATTGATATTTCTGAGTTCTTAGGTGGAAAGTTTCTTAAAAATCTTATTGGTGTCGTCTTAATTTGCTATTTCATATTTTTTACTTTTACTCTTTTAAGAGATTTCTCTGAGATTTTGAAAATTTTATATTTTCCTAATGTACCAATCACATATATTCTTGCATTTTTTATTATAGTATGTGTTGTTGCAAATTTGGTTGGCTCTAAGAGTATAATAAATTCTAATGTATTGCTATGTTTCTCTATTATTGCTGGAATTGTATTAGTTGGTATATTTGTCTTTCCTTCTATAACTATACAAAGGATTTTTCCTATACTTGGCTATGGTGCTTATCAGACTTTTGTTGTTGGTCTTTCAGATATTTTTGCTTTTAATGGGTTAATTATTTTATATTTACTACCTCCAATGTTAGAAAATAAGGCAGATTTCAAGAAAATTAGTGTTGTTTCGACTGTTATCGCTGGACTCCTTCTTATTCTTTCTATTGTAACTTTATTACTTCCATTTTCTTTTAGTACAAAAATTAGGAAGATAACGCCTTTGTATTTATTGCTTTCTAATAATGAATTTGGAAAATATGTACAACATCCTGAGTCTATATTTGTGTTTACTTGGATTATTTCGATTATGTCTTATTTAAATGTTGCTTGTATGTTC
This sequence comes from Bacteroidaceae bacterium, assembly GCA_963621875.1. GTDB lineage: Bacteria > Bacillota > Clostridia > TANB77 > CAG-508 > CAG-245. The sequence goes on from CAVFFR010000004.1 coordinate 5,185, forward strand.
ATTTTACAAATCGCAAAAAAACTTTTAAAAGTGAGGCATATAAAACCTTTGATTATACCTATTGGGTTTTTGCTTTTCTTTACGAGTTTGATTCCACATAGTATTATGCAAGCTCGTTATTGGTGGCTTTTTGCTTATAAATATATTTCTGGTCCTTTGCTTTTTATATTGCTACCGCTTATATTGATTTTTGCAAATATAAAGTATAAAAAAGTTCACAAAAACGATTATGATGTTCTTAAAGAATAGGAGTTTTAAATATGAGGATTTTAAAAAGTTTTAGAACTATATTGGTTATATGTATTATAATTGCTGTATCTGCTATTGCTTTTTCTGGTATTTACAGTACTAATAATATTGATAAGCTTTCTTATGTTCTTGCCTTAGGAATTGATGTTGGTAAAAATAACAACATTGAGCTTAGTGTTCAACTTGCCAAACCTGGCGGAAGTTCGAGAAAATCTGGTAGCTCAAGTCAGTCATCTAATAATATTGTAAATTCAATAGAGTGTTCTTCCATAGAATCTGGTATAAATTTATTTAATAGTTATATTAGTAAAAAGCTTAATATGGGACATTGTAAGGTTATTGTATTTTCTGAGGAAGTGGCTTCTAAAGGAGTGTCAACACATTTATATACTTTGTTAAATAGTGTTGAAGTAAGCTCTCAGGCCAACATTGTTGTTAGTAAATGTTCTGCAAAAGATTTTTTAGAGCATTCTAGTCCTTTGCTTGAATCTCTTTCTTCTAGATATTATGATGTTGCATCAGCTTCAAGTGAATACACTGGTTATACTCAAAATATTTCTTTGCTTGATTTTTTCTCTAACCAAGTAGATCATTTTATGCAGCCTGTTGCAATTCTTGGCTCTATTAATACTGGTGATACAACTAATTCATCTGTTGGCGAAAGTTCTAGTAATAAAAGTTCTACAGATTTAACGAATAAAGATAGCTCATATAAAGCTGGTGAATCTCCAATAAGTTCTTCTGGTAATCTTGAAAATATGGGACTAGCAATTTTTAGATATGATACTCTAGTAGGCGAACTTACTGGTTTGGAATCTATTTGTCATCTGATTATTTCTAATGATTTGAAATCTTGTAACATTAGTATTCCAAATCCAATTGGTGATTCTGAAAATTTAGATATTAATGTTAGACTCGCACATAAGACCAAGAACAGTGTCCAGTTTGTAAATGGTACACCTTATATTGCTTCTAATATAAAATTGAGGGTTCAAATTATTTCTACTACTGAAGATTCTGCACTCGATAAAGCAAATTACTTTACTCCTGAACATATTGACCTTATAGAAGAAGCTTGTAATAATTATATGCAAAAGGTTATTTCTGAATATTTATATAAAACTGCCAAAGAGTACAATGCTGATATTGATGGTTTCGGAAAGTATGCTGCAAAATATTTTGTCACTCTCCAAGATTGGGATAATTATAATTGGCTAGATAATTATCAAAATAGTACTTTTAATGTAAAGATTGATACTAATGTTAAGTCTGGTTATACTTTCTTATAATTTATATGCAAAAATAAATCGCTAAAGATGTTTCCCTTTTTAGCGATTTATTTCTTAAATTACAATATCTCTTTTTAGTTTATTATTAGCAACTATTCCAAGTCCTATAAAAATATTATTTATATTATATATTCTATAAATTTCATCTTCTTTTTTTGTGTCTATCTTAACACCGTTTATATATTGTTCTAGCTGTTTTTGAGTTAGTTTAATTTGAGATTTATCTTTAAATATTTCCTCTATTGTTATTAGGTTTTCTAAATTGCCACTTTCTATTTTTTCTTTCATCTCAGATATTGTTACTGCATCTGTTATATAGAATTCTCCTACTTGTAGTCTATTTAGTTCCTTCATATATCCTACAGTTCCAAGTTTTTTGCTAATATCTTCACAAAGGCTTCTTATATATGTACCTTTTGAACATTTTACTTTAAATAATATTTGTTTTTCTTTTTCATTTATACTTACTAACTGAATACTATAAATTTCGATTTGTCTTGGTTTTAGTTCTACTTCTTGCCCTTTTCTTGCATATTCATATAGCTTTTTTCCATTTACTTTAATTGCAGAATATATTGGTGGAATTTGTTCCTGCTTACCAATAAATTGTTGCAATTTTTCTTCTATATTATCTTTATTTAACATTTCTGCAGTAACTTCTTTTTCTTCAATTACTTTTCCTTCTACATCTGCTGTTTCTGTTCTAGTTCCTAATTGCAATACTACTTCGTATTCTTTATTGTGGTTTATTAGATATTTTGATATTTTAGTGGCATTTCCAATTAATAGTGGTAACACACCAGTAGCATTAGGGTCTAATGTACCAGTGTGTCCTACTTTAGATTTTGTTATTTTTTTTACAATGTTTACAACATCATTAGAAGTATAGTTTTTTTCTTTATTTATTATAATTATACCATCCATTTTATTTCTCACTTTATTTTAAATAACATTTTATTCCATTTAATATTTGATTTTTTGCTTGCTCGATAGTGCCTTGTATTGTACATCCAGCAGCACGAATATGTCCGCCTCCGCCAAACATCATAGCAACTTGTGATACATTAACATAGTTTTTAGAACGTAATGATACTTTTATTCCTTTGTCTGTTTCTCTTAAGAATACTGAAACTTCCACATTTTCTATGTCTCTACCATTTTCTACTATTCCATCATAATCTCCGTTAGATGCTCCAACTAAAGCTTCATCTTCTTTAGTAACATATGTAAATGTAACTTTGTCGTCATACAAAAATTCTAATCTATTTAGTGCTATTCTATGTAATTCAAATTTTGCTCTTGTTTTACTTGCAAATACCTGCTGATATACTTTAGATACTTTTACGCCTTTCTCACAAAGTTCAGCAACAAAGTGAAAAGTTTCAGCTGTTACTCCATCATATCTAAATCCGCCTGTATCGGTGATTATTCCTGTTAATATACAAGTTCCAATTTCTTTTGTAACCTCTATTTTAAAGTAGCTAAATACTACTAATAAAAGTTGAGCACAAGCTGGTGCATCTTGATCTACATAGTTAAAATCTGCATACATTGTATTACTGCTATGATGATCTATTAATACTCTTGTTTCTGCGTTGTCAAAGTATTTTGCACAACCATTTAATAGTTTTGTACTTGCACAGTCTAGTGATATAGCTAAATCATATTTTTCTATTTCTGATTCTTTTATTATTTTGTCTGCTCCTGGAAGGAATTCAAAAACTTTAGGAAATTCAGGTATTATAACATCCGTATCTTTTCCTAATTGTTCTAATGCTAATTTCATAGCAAGAGCACTTCCAATAGCATCTCCATCTGGATTTTCATGTACGACTATGGCTATTTTATCTGCTTTTTTTATTTCTTCTAAAATATTATCTAGTGTCATTTTGTATTTCCTTTCGTTTAGTTTGCAAGGGGTAACTATTCAAATTAAGTTCAAATAGTTACTTGTTAAATTTTTCTTTTAACGCCTTGTCTTGTATACTAATCTGCTTTAAAATATTGTCTATCTTTTCTCCATTTTCTATTGAGTCATCATATTCAAATACTAGTTCTGGTGTAATTCTTAAATTAACTGTTTTTGCTACTTGTGATCTTATAAAACCAGCAGATTCTTTTAATCCTTTCATTGTTTCTTCTACACTTTTAGGATTTAATATGCTTACATATACTTTTGCATATTTTAGGTCAGGTGTGACTTTAACTCTTGTTACACTAATCATCCCTGTTACATCTGGATTTTTTAGTTCATAAGTAATTATATGACTTATAGCCTTCATTAATTCCTCATTAACTCTGCCTAGTCTTGCTTCATTTTTACTCATATTTTGACCTCATTTCTCTTTTATTTACAAGCCTAGTTGAGAAAAATATGTTTTTCTCAACTTATTCTTGTGTCGAATTATGTTCTAGTTCAACTTGTTTAGCTTTAGATTTTTTTGCTCTTTTTACTTCTTCCATTACAAATACTTCTATAATGTCGCCTTCTTTTATGTCATTATATCCTTCTATTTGTAATCCACATTCAAATCCTTTTGCTACTTCTTTAACATCGTCTTTAAATCTCTTTAAAGATGCAAGTTTTCCTGTATGAATTACAACATCTTCTCTTATAACTCTTACGCCGGCATTTCTTTCTACTTTTCCGTCTTTTACATATCCACCTGCAATTGTACCAACATTTGATACTTTGAATGTTTGTCTTACTTCTACATTTCCAATTACTTTTTCTTCGTATACTGGATCTAATAGTCCATTCATAGCAGCCTCTACATCTTCTAATGCTTGATAAATTACGGAATATAGTTTTATTTCTACTTCTTGTTTTTCTGCTGTGGCTTTTGCTATTGCATTTGGCCTTACATTAAATCCTATTATTATTGCTTTTGCCGCTTTTGCAAGGTTTACATCTGATTCGTTTATTGCTCCAGCATTTGAATGTATTACTTTTACTTCTACATCTTCATCAGAAAGTTTTTGTAGTGATTGTTTTAATGCTTCTGCAGTTCCTTGTACATCGGCTTTTACAATAATGTTCAATTGTTTTAAGTTTTCGTGTTCCATTTGATCGAATAGATTGTTTAGAGTAACTTTGTTATAAGCATCCATTGCTTTTTCTCTTTTTTGTCTCTCTCTCCTTTCGATTAAATGTTTAGCCATTTTTTCATCTTTAACTTCGTAGAAAGTTTCTCCTGCTTCAGGAACTTTTGTAAGTCCCATTATCTCTACTGGCGTAGAAGGACCAGCTCCTTTAGCTTTTTTGCCTTTGTCATCTTTCATAGCTCTAATTCTACCTATTGAAGTTCCAACAACAATTGTATCTCCTACATCTAAAGTTCCTCTTTGAACTAATACTGATGCAATTGGCCCTTTTGCTTTGTCTAATCTTGCTTCTATAACAACACCTTTTGCTTGTTTTTTTGGATTTACTTTTAAGTCTTTTACATCTGTAACTAATAGTACCATTTCTAGTAATTGGTCAATGTTAATATTTTTCTTAGCAGAGATTTCTACAAATATTGTATCTCCACCCCATTCTTCTGGTACTAGTTCGTATTTCATTAATTCTTGTTTTACTTTATCTGGATTTGCTCCTGGTAAATCTATTTTATTTACAGCAACTACTATTGGAATTCCAGCTGCTTTAGCATGATTTATCGCTTCAACAGTCTGTGGCATGACACCATCGTCTGCTGCTACAACTAGTATTGCAACATCTGTAATTTGAGCTCCTCTAGCACGCATACTTGTAAATGCTTCGTGTCCTGGTGTATCTAAGAAAGTAATTTTTCTATCATTTATAGAAACTTTGTAAGCACCTATATGTTGTGTTATTCCTCCAGCTTCTCCTTCTATTACATTTGTCTTTCTAATTGCATCTAGAAGGGATGTTTTACCGTGGTCAACGTGTCCCATAACAACAACTACTGGTGGTCTTTGAACTAGGTCTTCTTCTTTATCTTCTGACTCGTCAAATAATATGTCTTCTTCTCTTACTTCTTCTTTTTTATTTGCTGTTACACCAAATTCTTCTGCTACTAAGAAAGCTGTATCGAAATCTAATACTTGATTTATTGTTGCCATTATTCCAAGTTCTAATAATTTTTTAATTACCTCTGAACTTGTTTTCTTTAAATCTGTTGCTAAATCTTTTACACTGATTTCTTCTGGTATTGTTATTTCTGTTAATTTGAATATTTTTTGTTTATTTCTTTCTTCGTTATTTTTTTGGTTTTTACGTTTTCCTTTTTTACCACGAGCGGTTGATAAGTCATAATAATCTAACATTCCGCCATCTTGATCTTCAAACATATTTGATAATCTGTCAACTTGCTTTAGATTTTTTAATTTACCTTCATCATATTCTTCGTGTCCATTAAATCTTTTTGATTTTGCAGATTTATTTTGTTTTAACTCATCATTTTTGTTATTTTTTGCTTTGTAATTTGCTCTTGTAGAATAGTCTCTTTGATTTTCTTTTTCTACAATTTCTGTTTCTAAGATATCATTGATTTTTTTGTCTATTCTCTTATCATCTAAAGGTCTAGAGCCTTTGTTGAAATTATTGTTTCTAAGGTTATTGTTTCTATCATAATTTTCGTTTTTACTATTTTTATAATTGTTATTATAACCATTGTTTGAATTATTATTGTATCTGTTATTTTGCCTGAAACCGTCTCTTTGTTGATTGTTATTTGAATATCTATTATTGTTGTAGTTATTTCTTTGTTGATATTGATTATTTCTTTGGAAATGTTCATCTCTATTTGGTCTATCATTTCTTTTTGTATTGTTATTAAAAGTACCTTTTGGAGTGTTCACTGGCTTTGTTTCTTTTATTTCTGTTGCTTTTGGATCTTCTGCTTTTACTTCCACTGATTTTTTTGTTTCTTCCTTTTTATCCTCGACAACAACCTGTGGTTTTTCTTCTTTTATAGGCTCTTTCTTTGGCTTTTCTTCTTTTTTGTTTATTCCAAATAATTCATTTACTGTAAGAGGTTTATTAGGTTTGTTTCTATAAACAATATTGTAATCATTATTGTTTCTTCTTTTTACAAATCCTATATCTTTTCTTTCATTAACTTTTTTAGTTTCCTCTTGTTTTGTTTCTTCTTCATCATTTAGTATTACTTGTCTTCTAATTATTACTGGTCCAGCTTTTTTATTTTCCACCTTGCTTTCCTTGCTTGGTTTCTTGCTGTTATCCTTAACTTTTTCACTATTAGAATATGATTTTTTTATTTTCGATACTTGATCATCTTCTAAGCTACTTAAATGACTTGATAATTCTATTCCAAGTTTTTTTGCTCTTTCTATTAAGTCTTTACTTGTTATTTTTAATTCTTTAGCAAGTTCATATGCTTTCATTTTACCCAACAATTACACCCCCTATATTTATGTTTTTTATTGTTCCCTTTTTGTTTTCTTTATTTATCAATAATTACACCTCTTAAGCTTTCATAAATTTCGTTATCTATTTTAGTTTCAAAGTTATTTTCTAACCTTTTCGACTTTATAGCCTTTTCCAAACATTCTATATTATTACATATATATGCGCCTCTACCATTAGCTTTTCCTGTTTTGTCTATAAATATTTTGCCATCATTCTGTTTAACTATTCTTATAAATTCTTTTTTGTCTTTAGACTCTTTACATCCTAGACAAGTTCTTTGTGGTTTCTTTTTCAATTATTCCACTTCCTTTTTAGTAGTTTTTCTTGTTCTTTTTGCTTTTGGCTTTTCTTCTTGTACAACTTCTTCAACAGGCTCTGCTACTGGTTCTTCTAGAACTTCGTTAATTTCTTCTTTTTCTTGTAATTGTGCTAGCATCTCTTGGAATTGAGATTTGCTCTTTATATCTATTTTCCAGTTTGTAAGTTTTGCCGCAAGTCTTGCGTTTTGTCCTGATTTTCCTATTGCTAATGATAATTGATCATCCGGAACTATTACTTGTGCAAATTTTTCTTCTTCTTTTATATCAACCGCCATTACTTTTGCTGGAAGTAATGCTTCTGCTATAAATATTGATGGATCTTCATTCCATTCTATTACATCTATTTTCTCTCCACATAGCTCATTGATTATATTTTGAATACGTATTCCTTTTTGTCCTACACAAGAGCCTACTGGATCTATGTTCTCATTTTGAGAATATACTGCAACTTTACATCTCTTTCCTGGATCTCTTGATACACTCTTTATTTCTATTAATCCTTCATATATTTCTGGTATTTCTAATTCAAATAATTTTCTTAAGAATTCGTTATTTGCTCTTGATACTATTATTTGAGTAGATCCCTTTGGTCCTTTTTCTACATCTGCTACGCAAGCTCTTAATTTTTGATTTACATAGTAGTTTTCTGTTGGAATTTGCTCTTTTATTGGCATTATTCCTTCTATTTTTCCTAAGTCTATTACAATTATTGATTTGTCAACTTTTTGTACTATCCCTGAAATTATTTCTCCTTTTTTTTCTGTAAATTCATTGAATATTACATCTCTTGAAGCTTCTCTTATTCTCTGTACTATTACTTGTTTTGCTGTTTGAGCTGCAATTCTACCAAAGTTCTTTGGTATTAATTCTTTTTCTACAACATCTCCTACTTTATATTTAACATCAATTTTTTTTGCATCTTCTAGACTTATTTGTGTAGCTGAGTCTTCTACTTCCTCTACAATATCTAATTCTTCATATACATGTGTTTCACCTGTTTCTGGATTCATTGTTACTTTTACATTTTCTGAGTTTACATCAAAATTTCTTTTATATGCAGTAACAAGTGCAGCTTCTATTGATTCCAACACATAGTCTTTTTTGATTCCTTTTTCTTTTTCTAGTTCTTCTAGTGCAAGTATTAATTCTGCACTGTCTATTCCTCTGTTTTCAACTTTCTTTACTTTCTTTTTCATTTTTCCAATCAGTCCCTTCCTTTTATTTTACCACTTATAAGCTAATTTCATTAAACTTATGTTTTTTCTTTCTATTGATAATTCTTGCGTTTCTGTTTCTATAATAATATTTGTTTCATCAAATGATTTTAATATTCCTGTTACTTCTTTTTGTTTTTCTATTGCTTTAAATAATTTAATATTAATTTCTTTTCCGATACTTTCTTTTAAATGTTTTTCTTTTCTTATATGTCTTTCTATTCCTGGTGAAGATACTTCTAAGAAATATTGCTCTTTTATATAGTTCGCTTCATCTAGCATATCTGTAATTGCATTATTTACTTTTTCGCAGTCATCTAAGCTTATTCCATTTTCGCTATCTATAAAAATTCTTAGATAATTGTCTTTTCCTTCTTTTGTATATGTTACATCATATACATTATATCCTAAATCATTTATTGGTTTAGTGACAAGTTCTTCTACTTTTTCTTCTATATTTGCCAATTTTAACCTCCTTATAACATATCAGAAGAGTGGAATTCGCTTCCACTCTTCTGCCTTACTCTTTATGTCTTTATTATTATACCCTTTTTTTGGAAAAAATGCAATAGTTTTTCCAAAATTTCCAATTTTTCTAATGAACTTCTTGATATATGATACTTTCTGCAAGTATATTCTATATCTCCATTATTTAAATATGTTTTTACTGCATTTTCTTTGGTTTTTAAATCATGTGGTAAATATCTCTTTGCATTTTTTGAATTTTGTGTTATACTATTCATAAGTGATTCAAGTCCTTTCGTATAATTTTCATTTTTTGACAATTCAATTATACTACTTGAATCACTTTTTTTCTATATTTTTTGTTTCACATCAATTGTAACACTACAAAATACAAATTTGCTCTTGTGTTCTGCTTACTTTATTTGTTATTTATCCATTCTATAAATTCTTCATATGTTTTTAGATCATCTTCTACTTCTTTAATTGTTTCATTATTATATTGTTCTTGATTGTTTACAGCATATAACCCAACAGTATTTAAATAGTATAAATTTTCAAGTTTAGCATTACTATCATATTTAATTTGTTTCCCTATTATTGAACCAACATCTCCATTTGAAGCAGAAACACTACCTTTATTATAACATTTTTCTACTGTTCCTTGTTGAGACTCTCCACAAAGATAGCCTACTATTCCTCCCACTAACTGTATTCCTGATACCGAACCCGAGTTATAACATTCTCTAATCACTGAATATGACTGGCCATTCTTTTGATTCATATGTCCAACTATTCCTCCTCCTACTTTTGAAGAAATAATTTCTCCTATATTACTACATTTTTCGATAGTTCCTCTTATTGATATCATTCCAACAATTCCACCTGTTGTAATTATTCCTTTAATCTTACCTTCATTTATACACTTATATACTCTTATTTCATCCGTATCACTTGCTACACCAACAATTCCGCCTGTATATATTCCGCCTTCATCTCCTAATGTAACATTACCATAATTTATGCAATTAGAAATCTCAGATTTTCCTACCATTAGTCCGGACAATTCCTCCAGCCTGTGTATAATCGTTGCTACTACCTCTACCATAAGCATATATATTTCCTGTATTTGTGCAATTTACTATTTTAGTTGCCTGGCTTTGTGCTACAACTCCTCCTACAGTATTGTTATCCCCCTCTTTCAGTATTACTGTGGTACCAATATTGTGGCAATTTTCTATTGTTCCGCCTCTTACAGCTCCAGCAATTCCTCCCGTGCAACCTTTCCCTTCTATATAACTATTCTTTACTGTTAGATTTTTTATAGTATTGATATTACCAAATATACCACAAAATAAATTATCAGCATTTACATATACACCTTGAATGTAATGATTATTTCCTTCGAATGTTCCTAGTAATATATTTTCTTTTTTCATTCCTACAGGAGTCCATTCTACTCCTAGTGTTAGATTTCCGTTTTCATCAAATCTCGCTCCTAAGTCTAAATCATTCATTAGGTAAATAGTTGTTGTTTCTGTAATAGCTATATCTTCAGCAGTCACATTGTTATCAGAAAGAATTTTTTCGTCTTGTTCTGTTAGTTCTTTATTAACAAAATCCGCAAAGAATTTCATTTGTGATTCATTATATATACCAGTCAAATTTACTTGTTGCATCATTTTGTTTGAATTCTGGCAGCTCTTTTTCTACACCATTCCATTCTGGTATAATATCTTTTATTGCATCGGATATTCTACTTATATCATCTATCTCATTTTTTGTTGCTTGATTCATTCTTTCTCTTGCATCTTTGCTTTTTTGTATTATTCCGTTGTTATCTAATATCAAGCTTATGCTTACTCCTGCTAATATCAAAAGTACTACTATTGTTACAACCAAAGCTATTAATGTTATTCCTTTTTTATTCTTTATTTTTTTCATCAAACTATCTCCTTTGTTTTTATTAAATATATAATTTAATAAAAATGCAAAAAGCCTACAGTCTATGGAGCTCTAGCAATTCATAACTTATATATTATTTAACTCCTTTATTTTTGTAATTTTATAGTATTGATTTTTTCTTACAGTTATGCTATATATTTATTATATAAATTTTAATTAAATTATATATTTAATTAAAAAATTTTAAAGACACGAAAAGAACCCAGATTTACAGATTTATCTCTCATCTAGGTTCTTATTAGTTTTAATTTGTGTAAGTAACTGTATTTTATGCTTATACAGTCATAAACTTACTTTTATATTTCTATTCTTTCTTTTCTTATTTTTTCTACTATTTTCTTTAATGGTGCATTTTCTTCTTTTTCTAATTTTTTATCTTGATTTTCTATTCTTATTGCTAGTTCCTGAACTTGTTTTAATACTTTTACATCTTCAAATATATTTGCTATTTTAAATTCTGGAAGTCCATGTTGTTTTGTTCCAAAGAATTCTCCTGCACCTCTTAGTTCTAAGTCTTTTTCTGCTATTTTGAAGCCATCTTCTGTTTGTGTCATTGTCTTCATTCTTTCTCTTACCATTTGAGAATTACTGTTATATTTCAAAATACAGTATGATTGATATTCTCCTCTTCCAACTCTTCCTCTTAGTTGATGAAGTTGTGCTAGTCCAAATCTTTCTGCATTTTCTATTACCATTATGTTGGCATTTGGAACATCTACTCCAACTTCTATTACTGTTGTCGAAATCAGTATGCTTATTTTGTTTTCTTTGAAGTCTTGCATTGTTTTTTCTTTGTCTTTTGGTTTCATTTTTCCGTGCAAGATTTCTACTTTATAGTCTTTGAATATTTCATCTTTATATGTCTTTGCTAGTTTTTCTACAGACTTTACATCTTCCATTTCTTCATTCTCGTCCACAAATGGACATACTATGTAGGCTTGTCTTCCTTCGTCTACATTCCTTTTTATGAATGTAATTATTCTGTCTGCCATATTTTCTTTTACAGCAACTGTCTCTATCTTTTTCCTATTTGGTGGCAATTCATCTATTATAGAAATATCTAGATCTCCATATACTATTATTGCAAGTGTTCTTGGTATAGGAGTTGCTGTCATTACTAAAACATCTGGATTGTTTCCTTTACCAGCAATTACACTTCTTTGCTTTACACCAAATCTGTGTTGCTCATCTGTTATTACTAATCCTAGGTTTTTAAATTCAACATTTTCTTGTAAGAGTGCGTGCGTTCCTATAAGAATGTCTATTTCGCCGTTTTTTAATCTTTCTAGTACATTATCTTTTTGTTTTTTTGTTAAGCTACTTACTAGAAGCTCACATCTGATGCCAAATTGTTCTAATATTTTATTAAAGTTCACAATATGTTGACTTGCAAGTATTGTAGTTGGTGCCATCACTGCCACTTGGTATCCACTTTTAACGGCCTTATACGCAGAGATCATTGCAACAACTGTTTTTCCAGAGCCAACATCTCCTTGAAGGAGTCTGTTCATAGGCTTTTCTGATTCCATATCAGCATCAATTTCTTCTAAAACTCTTAATTGTGCCTTTGTTAAATTAAATGGTAGTACATTTATTACATCAGACATATGGACTTCTTTATTATATTTTATTCCTCTAATTTCATTACTATATTGATTTTTTAGGCTAAGTAATGCTAATTGGAAGGTCAGTAGTTCTTCAAAGACTAGTCTTTGCCTTGCAACTGTTAATGAGTCAAAGTCTGATGGGAAATGTATTTGTTCTACTGCTTTATCAAAGTCTTCTAAGTTATATTCTTTTTTTATATATTCAGGCAAATTATCTTTTAATTGATCATTTGCAAGTTTTAAAGCATTTTCCATAGCCTGTCTTATTGCATTCTCAGATAAACTTTTAGTAGTGCTGTATATTGGAACTATTTTTCCTGTATTTTTACTTTCTCCTTCTTTGTCAAAAACAGGAGATGACATTTCCATTTTCCCTAATTTCTGTGTAATCTTACCATAGAACTTATATTTTTCGTGTGCTTGTATAGAATTTCTTATATAATCTTGATTAAACCATGTAATTAAACATCTACCTGTATCATCCTGAACTTGTACTTTAGAAACAGACATATTTCTTCTTAGCTTAAAAGTTGAAACTCTTGACATCGTAACTGCTTCAATTAAAGCTTCTTCTCCATCTTGAAGTTCCTCTATTGTTTTTATTTTGCTTCTGTCTTGGTAAGCTCTTGGATAATAAGTTATTAAATCTTCTATTGTATATATTCCTAATAGATTAAATAATTTTGCTCTGTTTGGTCCTACTCCTTTTATATATTGAACACTTTGTTTTAAATCAATCATATTTACTTCCTATATTTTATATTCTTTCGCCCAAGAGGAAAATACCTCTTGGGCGAAGTTTTTATTCAAATAATTTATTAAATTCCTCTGAAGATATAACTTCTTTTTCTATTAATAAATTTGCTAGTTCGTGTAATTTGTCTATATGTTCTAATAATATGGTTTGTGCTTTGATATACGCATTATCAACCATTGCTCTTACTTCTTGTCCTATTTCATTTTCCATATTGTTTCCATATAATTGCATTTGATATGGATCTCTTTCTACGTTTATACTAATAGGGCCTAATTTGTCACTCATTCCATATACTATAATCATATCTTTTGCTACATTTGTAGCTACTTCTAGGTCATTGCTTGCTCCTGTTGAGATATCATTTATGATTATTTTTTCTGCTGCTCTTCCACCTAATAAAGCAATCATTTTTTCTAGCATTTCTGTTTTAGATATATAATATTTATCTTCGTTGGTTTTATACATTGTATATCCACCAGCAACTCCTCTTGGAATTATAGATACTTCTTTTATGTCTTTTTGTGTTTCTAAAAATCTGCTTACTATAGCATGTCCAGCTTCGTGATATGCAGTTATTTTCTTGTCTTTATCAGACATTATTCTGCTATGTTTTTCCACTCCGACAGTTACTTTCTTTAAAGCGTCATCTATATCTTTGTTTGTTATTGCTTTTTCTTTGTTTATTGTTGCAATTATTGCAGCTTCATTTAATATGTTAGCAAGCTCTGCTCCTGTAAATCCTGCAGTATCTCCTGCTATTGCTCTTAAGTCCACATCTGGAGCTAATGTTTTGTCTTTTGCATGTATTTTTAAAATTGCTTCCCTTCCATTCATATCTGGAAGTGCGATTGTTATTTGTCTGTCAAATCTTCCAGGTCTTAGCAATGCTTGGTCTAGCATTTCTGGTCTATTTGTCGCAGCTAGTACTATTACTGTATTGTCCGAATCAAAACCGTCCATTTCTACTAACAATTGATTTAATGTTTGGTTATTGTCTATATCAGCCGCACTTCCACCTTCTGATCTCTTAGATCCAACAGCATCTATCTCATCTATAAATATTATTGCAGGTGAAGCTTTTTTTGCTTTTTCAAATAATTTTCTTACTCTCGAAGCACCTAGTCCTGCGAACATTTCTGTAAATTCAGAACCATTCATTGTTATAAATGGGACATTAGCCTCTCCTGCTATTGCTTTAGCTATTAAAGTTTTTCCTGTTCCAGGCTTTCCACATAGTAATACTCCTTTTGGAATTTTCGCACCCATTTTATAGAATTCTTCTGGATTCTTTAAGAAACTTACTATTTCTATCATTTCTTGTTTTTCTTCATCTAGTCCAGCAACATCATCAAATGTTGTTTTTACATCTTCTTCTGTTGCATCATAGAATTTGCCTTTTCCTTCTAGTCCTTGCATTTTTATTAATAATACAAATAGTATTGCCATTAATACGGTTGGTAATATAGTAAATATCTTATCTCCTAATGTAAGTAAGAAATTTGGTTTTACTTGTACTAATTCTATTTCATTTCCTTCTAATTTTTTATTCTGCACAAGTTCAACAAATGCTTGAGTACTTGGTATTATCGCTGTTTTTTGCTTTTCTTCTCCTTTTAATTTTACTTTAACAGCTGTGCTTCCAATTGTCATTCTTACTTTTTCTACATTGCCCTCATCTATTTGTTTTACTAAATCTGTATAAGCTAGTTCGTCTTCTTTTATTACATCTTTTTCTTTATTATCTTTAATTACTCCATAGATTATTGATGCAATTAATACTACAGATAATATTGATATTAAAATATACAAAAGTATTTTCTTATTTTTATCTTTGTTATCGTTTTGTTTTTTGTTTTTACTATTATCGTCCTTTTTGCCCAATTCTTGTTACTCCTTTCTTAAACATTGCTTCCTTCAGGCTTACCACCTATATTTGGAATATCTTTTTCGTCTTTATCTTTTTTTTGCTTTTTTTCTTTCTTTTTCTGATCTTCCTTTTCTTTTTCTTCTTTTCTCTTAGCCTCTTCGTCTTCTTCTTTTTGTCTTTGTTGCTCTAGTTCTTCTCTTACTTTCTCTTGAACTGATTTTATTTTTTCCACTTCGTTTTGTCTTTTAATATAGTCAGATCTAATTATAAGTATTGAAGTAACTACATAGATACACGCAATTGCTGTATACATTGTTTGAAAGTATCTTACTGTACAACCTGTGAATTCTTTTATTATCGCGTATATAATATTTAGTACAATTGGAAGTGTTAAAGAGTGAACTGCTACACTAAATGCTGCTCCATATCTTAATTTCATTCTTACACATCTAGCTAATACAAACCCTAATACTCCTAATGCTAATGCATCTAATAGAACACTAACAAAATATATTGCTACCATATATATAAATGTAGTAACAAGTATCACTGCATATATTTTTACTTTATTTCCATTTATAATTTCTGGTATAGTTTGCTTGTCCATAGTTTGTATATTGTTTTGTTCTAGAATATCCGAATATGTTCTCTCTGTTATTCCATTTACCATTTCATTTTTATACAAAATTTTATCTCTTAATAGTAAAAATCCATTGCTTTTTTCTTGTAGCTCTTTTTTATATGCTTCTATTTGTTCATCTGTTAGTTCAGAAGTATCTATCGTTACATTTTGGTAGATTTCTTCTATATTTGCTTCTAATTTTTGATTATTGTTTACTTCAAGTATTCCATCTTTGTAAGATAATTGTGAAATGTTATTGTTGTAATATTCCGATACTTTGTTTAAAGCTTTGGAGAATCTGTATGTTGTCAAAATTGCTACAATAACTGTAAATATTGCAATTAGCTTAAATAAGTACATAGTTGTTTTTCCTATGCTGTCTAATGCAAAATCTTCATATTTATCAAAATCTTTTATGCTCTTTATAAAAGATTTAAAAAATCCTTCTTTTTTTATTTTCTGGCTGTTTGTGCTCATACAGTTCTCCTCAAAAATTTATTATGATTCTTTTTTTACTATTATTCCATCTTTAGTATCTTTTATGCTGTAGCCCTTGCTAATTATCAAATCTCTTAGTTCATCTGATCTATTCCAGTCTTTATTAGCTCTTGCTTGTTTTCTTTGCTCTACTAATTCTTTTATTTCATCTGGCAGTTCTTCTACTTGACTATTCTTAAATTCTTCTAGATATTTTTCTGAATTTATAATATCTAATCCTAAAACTTTGTCAAATTCTAATAGTAGTTTGCTAAATTGATTAGATTTTTTAGCGTTTCTAACAACTTCCCAAACTACACTCATAGCTCCAGGAATATTCATATCATCATTTACAAAGTTATCAAATTTGTCTTTGTATTCTTTTATTACGGTATCTTCTATTATGTCAGTTCCATTTGTATTTTTTACATAACCATCATATAATCTCTCTAGTGCTTTTTGTGCTCCATAAGCTCCTTCAAAAGTAAAGTTTAATTTATTTCTATAATGTGATGTGAAGCAGAATAGTCTAAATGCTAGTGGTGCTATACCCTTTTCTTGTAATTGTGATATCGTGTATGTGTTTCCTAAGCTTTTTGACATTTTTCCGTTGTTCACTAATAGATATTCGCAGTGCATCCATATTTTTGCTGGTATTTTACCAGTTGCACCTTTTGCTTGAGCTATTTCATTTTCGTGATGTGTAGGAATATGGTCTACTCCTCCTGTATGAATATCAAATACTTCTCCTAAAAATCTTCTTCCCATTGTAGAACATTCTAAATGCCAGCCTGGATACGAAAGTCCCCAAGGACTCTCCCATTTCATAATATGGTTTTCTGGTGCTTTAATCCATAATGCGAAGTCATATGGACTTTTCTTTTCTGGATCAACATCAACTCTTGCTCCAGCTATTTGATCTTCTAAGCATCTGTTTGATAAAACTGGATATTTATCTAATTTTGATATATCAAAGTATATGCCTTTGCTTGTTTCATAAGCATAGCCATTTTTTATTATTTCTTGTACATATTCTATCATCTGCTCTATATTGTCTGTTGCTTTTGTAATGATTTCCGGTCTTTGAATATTTAACCTATCCATATCTTTTAGGAAAGCATCAGTATAGAATTTTGCTATCTCGTAAGGATCCCTATTTTCTTTTCTCGCAGCTTTTTCCATTTTATCTTCGCCTTCATCTGCGTCAGATTCTAAGTGTCCTACGTCTGTTATATTCATTACGTGTTTTAATTCAAATCCATTATATTTTATTACTCTTCTTAAAGTGTCTACGAATATGTAAGTTCTAAAATTTCCAATATGTGCATAGCTGTAGACTGTAGGTCCACAACTATACATTCTTACTTTATTTTCTTCTATTGGAATAAATTTCTCTTTTTCTTTTGAAAGAGTATTATAAAAATTTAATTCCATTAATTAATCTTCTCCTTTAAATTTCTGTGTTCTCTGGATTATCTGGTTTTATAACATTCTCAGATGTATTATCTCCATCAGTTTCTCCTGATTTCTTGCTTACTGTTATTGTAACCGTATCTCCTATTTTAATAGTTGTACCCGTTGACTTGCTTTGTTCTATCACTTCTCCATCTTCTTTATTTGATGTTTTTGTTTCTATTATTACTTTTAGCCCTAAATCTTTTAATATCTTCATAGCCTCATCTTTGCTTTTTTCAATAATATTTGGCATTACAACAGTTTTGGCTGTATGAACATCACAAGTTTCTGTTGGTATATCATATTTACCGCCATCGTCAGTATTCCATAATGTTAATTCTTCTTTTTCTGGTTTTTTAGTATAATTTTTTTCTTCTGTGTTTGGACAATGTTCTGTTGCTATCTTGCCTGTGTCTGTGCATATTGTTAATTTTGTATGTCCTTCACAGTCTGATGGAATAGTTCCTTTTGCAAAATACTCTGTATACGTTTGACTACAAGCTTCTGTTGCCACTTTTCCAGACTGTAAACAAATTCTTGCAGTCACTACACTGCTTGGTTTTGTGAAACTTGATTCTGGTAAATCTTCGTGAATTTTTTTCATTACCTCTGCCCATAATTGACACGATCTGTTTGTTGAATTTGCATAACCTGTTAAACGCTCTTGATCTCTGTCATACCCATACCAAGTAGCTGCTGTATAATATGATGTAAATCCACAGAACCATCTGTCTACATTTGATGTTGTTGTTCCTGTTTTTCCTGCGGTTTCTTGATTTGGTATTTTACATCTGCTTGCTGTTCCTCCTGCTCCTACTACTGGGCCTGTTAATATTGACTTTTCTATAAATGCGTTTGCTTCTGACATAACTCTTGTTTTTTCTTGTTTAGCTTCTAGTATTACATTTCCTGAAGAATCTTCCACTTTTGTATAGAAAGTTGGTGTTATATAAACTCCATCATTTGCTATTGTTGCATATGCTCCTGCCATTTCTAGTGGAGAAATTCCTATTGTTAATCCACCAAGTACCATTGGTAAGTTTTCATCATTATGTTCTGAATTTTCATCAGCAGTAACTAATGTAGTTATTCCCATTTTTCTTAGGAATTCTATTGAATTTCTTGGTCCAAGTTCAGACATTATTTTACATTCTGTTGTATTTGCAGATATTTCTATTGCTTTTCTTACAGTAATTAGTCCTACTCTTGAACTTGTTGGATGATAACTTCCAAAACTTGTAGATGATTCATCATATATTGTTGCTGCATTTATTATTCCTGCTTCTAATGCTGGTGCAATGGAAGCTATTGGCTTCATTGATGATCCTGGTTGTCTTGCAGATTGTGTTGCTCTGTTTAGTCCGTTTGAATCAACATCATCTCCAAGTCCTCCCATACAACCAACAACATATCCAGTTTTGTGATCTATAATAACCATTGCTGATTGAGTATGTTCATTTATTAAGTTTCCTTCTGAGTCCGTTTTGTTTCCTGGATACACATAGTCACCACTTCTATATACTTCTTCTAAGCTTGCTTGTATACTAGAGTTTTGTGTAGTGTATATTTTATATCCTTTTCCTTCTATAAGTGATGCTGCTGTTTTTTCGTCTATTTCTTTCTCTTTTGCATAGTCTTCTACAACCTGATTAAATGCTGCTCTTGCAAGATATGACATTGATACATTTGTTGTCGTTTCACCTTGTTCAAATTTCAAACCTGCCTCTACTTCGTCTTTTGCAGTGTTATATTCTTCTTCTGTAATTTTTCCTAACTCTTTCATTTTTGCAAGAACAGTTTTAGTCCTTTTTTTAATTAATTCCGAATTATCTTCTTCACCAAAAGGATTATAACTATTTGGTGCATTATTTATGCCTGCTAAGAAGGCACATTCTGCTAAGTCTAAGTCTTTTACAGATTTATTAAAATAGTACTGTGAGCCAAGTTCTACTCCGTGTATTCCAGGACCTCCCACAAATATTAAATTTAGATATAATTCTAATATTTGACTCTTAGATAATTGTTTTTCTAGCTTAATAGCTCTAGACATTTCTCTGATTTTTCTTTTTATTCCGCCTAATCCAGAATCATCTTTGTCATTCATAAAGTTCTTTACTGTTTGTTGGGTAATTGTACTTCCTCCACCAGATGAAGAATTTCCTTTATGTAATATGTATTTTACAGTAACTGCTAGAGTTCTTTTTATATCTACTCCATTATGTTTTTCAAATCTTTCGTCTTCTATTGATATATATGCATCTTGAAGATATTTTGGTACTTCGCTTAGTTGAACAACCCTTCTTCTTTCTGCCCCAGCCATATTAGCTATTTCGTTTCCTTCTGCATCATATATAACAGTATTAACATTGCTATATGTCAAATCACTTTCTGTCATATTCCATTGATCGCTATTAAATATAGCTACTATTATTCCCACACCTATTATAAATAATAATAAGCAAAGAATAATAACTATTTTTAGGAATTTAGCTAATAGCTTATGCCTTTTCCAGAATCCCTTCTTTTTTGTCTTATCTTCTTTATTTTTATTTTGGTTTTTATTCTGATTTTCTTTTTTATTTATTTTTGTATTGTTTCTTTTATTGTCATTTTTTCTTGCGGGTTTTTTCATGAAAATAATCCTCCTTATAATTATTTCAATATATGCCATTATTATATTACATATTTAAATAAAAGTAAAATCTTTTTATAAAATTCTTTTAATTTATATTTTATTTCTTGTTTAATAATTGTTAATCTTTAAATCTTCTAATATTTCTTCAGGTGCCGTTATAAGTCTAGCTCCTTGTTTTATTAATTCATTAGTTCCAACAGCATTCTTGCTATCTATATTTCCTGGAATTGCATATACATTTTTTCCTTGTTCTAGTGCAAAGTCTACCGTTATTAATGTTCCACTTTTCTCTTTTGCCTCTATCACTAATACTCCATCTGATATACCACTTATAATTCTATTTCTTGCAGGAAATGTATATTTACTTGGTTTTGTTCCAATTATATATTCAGATATTATTAATCCATTGTTTTCTAGTATCTGTTCTTCTAGTTTTTTGTTCTCTGGTGGATATATGTAATCTATTCCGTTTCCTAATACTGCAATTGTTTCTTTATTTGCATTAATGGTTCCTTGATGTGCAAATGAATCTATTCCTCTTGCTCCTCCACTTACTATAACAATATTCTCTTGTGCTAATTTATATGCAAATTCTTTTGCTATCTTTTCACCATATTCGCTATAATCTCTGCATCCTATTATAGCAATTTTCTTTGCTCTATTTAATAATTCTATGTTTCCCCTACAATATAAACATATTGGATGATCACTGACATATTTCAGTTGTTTTGGATATTCTTTATCATTACATAATACAATTTTTAATTTGTATCTTTTGATGTTTTTTATGTTTATTTCCAACCTTATTTTATAATATAAGTTTGTTATTTCTTTTATTATCTTTTTTGAGTTTTCAAAATAGCCTAATAGTTCTTCTTCTAATTCTTTTTTTGTTTTGTTAAATAAGATTTGAGGATCTTTGTATTTATCTAATAATTTAACTTTTTCTCTCGTTGAAAGCTTGTCTATACTTGATAGCCAAATATAATATTTATTTTGTTCTATATCTTTCAAATCGTTTTTCCTTTCTATATAAGTTTAAAAAACAAGGAGAATAAAAGCATTTGTATGCTCAGTATTCCCCTATTATTTTTATTCAATTTATTAAATTATATTATGCCATTTTGTTTTTTTGTTGCTTTTATAACATTATTCATAAGCATTGCTATTGTCATTGGACCTACACCGCCAGGAACAGGCGTTATGTATGATGCCTTTACTTTTACATTTTCAAAGTCCACATCTCCCACTAGTTTGCCTTCAATGTTTCTATTCATTCCAACATCAATTACAGTAGCTCCTTCTTTTACCATATCAGCAGTTACCATATTTACTTTCCCGACAGCACTAATTAATATATCTGCTGTTTTTGTTATGTCTTTTAGATTTTCTGTTTTTGAATGGCAAGTTGTTATTGTTGCATTTTTATTTAATAAGCATTGTGAAAGTGGCTTTCCAACAATATTGCTTCTACCTATTACTACTGCATGTTTGCCTTCTATTGGTATGTTATATTCTTCTAGCATTTTTATTATTCCATAAGGTGTACAAGATATAAAACAGTCTTGTCCAATCATTAATTTACCTACATTTACAGGATTAAACCCATCTACATCTTTTCTATAATCTATTCTTTCAAATGCTTGCTTTATATCCAATCCCTTTGGTATTGGACTCTGTAATAATATTCCATTAATGTCTTTTCTATTGTTTAGGTCGTCTATTACATTTAGCAATTTTTCCATTGTTGTATTTGAGTCTAACAAAATTTCTTCATATTCTATCCCTACATCTTGACACGCTTTACTTTTGTTTTTTACATATATTTTTGAAGCGCTATCGTCTCCAACCAATATTACTGCTAATTTTGATATTATTCCTCTTTTTTTCAGTTTGTCATTTTCTTGCTTCAAATTTTCCCTTGTTTTTTTAGCAAGTGCTTTACCATCAATAATTTGATACATATTCAATACCTCTTATATTTTTATTATTTTTTCCCAAGGCAGATCATCTTTACCGAAGTGACCGTAGTTTGTAGTCTTTTCAAATATAGGCTCTTTTAGATGTAAATATTCTATTATTCCATCTGGTGTTAAATCAAATTTATTTTTTATTAGTTCTACTAATTCTTCTTCAGATTTTTCGCTTGTTCCAAATGTATTTACATATATTGAAAGAGGTTCTTTCATTCCTATTGCATAAGATACTTGTATCTCACATTTTTTTGCATAACCATTAGCAACTAGGTTTTTTGCAATATGTCTAAGCATATAAGCTGCTGATCTATCTACTTTGCTTGCATCTTTTCCAGAAAAAGCTCCCCCACCATGTCTTGCATATCCACCATATGTGTCTACAATTATCTTTCTTCCTGTAAGCCCAGTATCGCCTAAAGGTCCACCTATTACAAACCTTCCTGTTGGATTTACATATATTTTTGTATTTTCATCCATCATATTTTTTGGAACAACTTTTTTTATTACATTTTCTATAACAGCTTGTCTTACTTCTTCAAGTGTTGCTGTTTCTAGGTGTTGTGTTGATATTAATATTGTTTCTATTCTCTTTGGTTTATCGTCCTCATATTCAACAGTTACTTGTGTTTTACCATCTGGCCTTAAGAAGTTTACTATTCCTTCTTTTCTAACTTGTGTTAGCCTTTTAGCTAGTTTATGTGCCATATCTATTGCAAATGGCATATAATTTGGCGTTTCGTCACAAGCATAACCAAACATTATTCCTTGATCACCAGCTCCACCAACATCAACACCAAGTGCTATATCTGAACTCTGCTTTGTTATATCTGCATTAATATTGCAAGTTCTATAATCAATGTCTGTTTGAGCATTGTCATAGCCTATTTCTTTTAGTTTTTCTCTAACTATTTCTCCTAATTTAATTCTGGCAGTAGAAGTTATTTGTCCTGCAATTGTAATTGTGTTGCTAGAAGCAAAAGTTTCTATTGCTACCCTAGAGTTTTCATCTTGTTTTAGACATTCGTCTAGAATTGTATCAGAAATGTTATCGCATATTTTATCTGGATGTCCTTCTGTAACACTTTCTGATGTAAAATAATATTTTTTCATTTTTTCCTCTTTTCTTGTGGCTTGTTAAAATCTTAATTATTATACTATATTAATTATATTTTGACTACCATTTTTGCAAAATATTTTAATACAACTATTCTTTATTATTTCTTAATAATTTATCTGCTTTCATCTTTCCTGCTCTTGTTATTATTTCGTAACCAAATTTTTCTTTTATTTCATCTATCGCTTTATCTACTTTTCTTTGTTTTTCTTTCTCTATATCAGTTTGGTTAAATAAGGATAATTGCATTTGATCTTTTCCCTCTAAATTGTCTACTCTTAGCCCTATTAATCTGATTTGTTTATTTATCGAATTATTATATAAAGTTTCTAATAACTTTTTAGATTCACTATAAATATATTTTGTACTATCTGTTGGTTCGTCCATTTTTCTTTGATGCGAAAATGTTTTAAACTCATTTGTTTTTATTTGCACATTTACCACATTTGCCATTAGCTCTTGCTTTCTTAATCTATATGCTACTTGCTCCGCTAGTGATAATAATATTTCATTTAATTTTTCTATATTTGAAACATCCTGTGGCAATGTTACAGAGTTTCCTATTCCTTTTGGCTTGTCATTATTTACTGTTACTGGCTCGTTGTCTATTCCGTTGGCATATTCCCATATCATTTTTCCAAATTTGCCAAATTTCTTAATTAAAACATTCTGATCTTTTTTAGCTAAGTCTTCTATTGTTTTTATTCCCATTTTTTCTAATTTAGGTAAGCTTTTTCTGCCAACCATATATAAATCAGATACTGGTAATGACCACATTTTGTTTGGTATTTCTTCTTCATATAATGTATGAATTTTGTCTGGCTTTTCAAAGTCTGATGCCATTTTAGCTAAAAGTTTGTTGTGTGCAATCCCTATATTTACTGTAAAACCCAGTTTTCCCTTTATTTCTCTACTTATTTGTTTTGTTTTTTCTAATATTGTTTCGTTAGGAAGTAAGAAATTTGTTAGGTCTAAGGAACATTCATCTATTGAATATTGTTCTATTTTGTCCGTATATTCTTTAAAAATTTCTATCATAGCTTTTGAGTATTTTGAATAAACACGAAAGTCACTACTAAAGACCTTTACCTCTGGGCATTTTTGCCTTGCAAGATATAAAGGTTCTCCAGTTTTTATTCCAAACTGTTTAGCTAATTGACTTTTAGCTAAAACGATTCCTCTCCTTTGAGATTCGTCTCCCCCTATTACAGCCGGAATAGTTCTTATATCTAATTTTTCGCCATTTTTTAGCTTTTCAACAGCAGTCCAAGATAAAAACGCATTGTTTACATCTACATGCAAAATAAAACGTTCCATAATAACCTCCACGATTATTATAGAACATTTGTTTCTGTTTGTCAATATTTTTTACATTTCTATATAAATTTTTAGATTTTCGTAGTCATATGTTATCTTTGCTCCGAAGTATTGTTCCAAATAAGACATTCTACAAGTGTATGGCAATTTTCCTTTTTCTACAGTATTCGTTATGTATTGTAGTTCATAGGTTTTACCTTTATAATTTATTGACTCTATCGCACCATCTTGTGCTATTTTTTTATCAGTAATACCTAGTTCACTAATTAAATATCTCAAATTATATTCATATTCTTCTATATCTATGTTATAGGTGGCACTAAATATAAAGTTTCCAACATTTTGCGCTTGTTTGTTTCCCGTCCAAAATTCTTTTGCACTTTTTCCATTTACAATTACTTCTAAATACTCTGGTCGATATTTATCTAATTCTTCTTGTGGAATTCCTGCTGTACTTAGATTACTAGTTTTAAGCCATTTGATATAATTATATTTCTCCTCTTTTATTGCTTCTTCTTCACTTTTTTCTGTATCTATATATACTGTGTTGCTTCTATATTCTCCTATTTTTATAAAACTTCCCGGAAATGTATACATACTTACTCTTTTATTGTCTTTTAATGCAAGTCTAGATATCTCACGCATTGCTTTTGCAGCTTCTTCTATTTCGGCAAAATCATTTAGTTCCATAAATATATTATAAGTTAAGAAAGTGACTTTTGTTTCTTTGCCTGATACCATATTGTCATATTTTTCTTGTATTGTTAACTTGTTTCTCAATTCCTTTGGAAGAGTATTCTCTATAAAGTATTTCTTGCTTTGAGCTTCATAGTCGTTTCTAGTATCTGCATTATTCTTATATGCAGTAAACACAATTTTCTTATTGCTTTTTGGTGACATTGTATATATTTCTTCTTTGTCATTTATTTCTTGTGAAATTACTTTAAATTTTTCTAGATATATATCTTCTAAGTTTTCTATTACATCTGGATTTACTCGACTCCCTAAGTTCTTCCATTGATTTATTACATACAAAAACACTAGTGCTATTGTCATAATTCCTATAATAGACGCTATTACCGCAAACACTTTAGTTATATTATGTGTAACTTTTGCAAACTTTTTGACTCCTTTGAAATTTAAGTTATCAAAATCAATTTCCGCTTTCATTTTCTGATATCGTTCGTTATCCTTTTCATTCCAAAACTCATTTTTATCCATAGTTTCCCCTTTTATATATAATGTTCTACCATTACTATTATTTTTCCTTTTTTAGTTTGACCATCTATTCTCAAAATATTGAATTTTCCTTTTCCTCTAATTACTACTATGTCATTTTCTTTAACTAATTTTGAATTATTTTCTTCATTCATGTAGTTCACAAATACTCTTTGTTCTAATATTACTTCATTTGCTCTTGTCCTTGAACAATGAGCTAATTCGGCAACAATATTGTCTAATCGAAGAGATGATACTCTAATATCCATAATTCCCTTTTTTATGTCAGGTTTTCTAATTTCTGATATATCAATCTTTTCTATTGTCGCCTTACTAAATCTTGTTAACTGGTTTAGACTTTCTAATAGATACTTACTGATTTCTCTGCTTACAACTATATCTGCACCATCTTCAAAAACAAAAATATCTCCTATTTTTTCTCTTTTAATTCCCAGTTTCATTATACCACTCAAATAATCTTTGTGTACATATTTTTCTTTATTTTCTTTTGGGAGTTTAATTCTTACAACTTCCGCTATGTTTGAATAACTATATTTGTTTTCCGTGAATAATTCGGAATATTTATCTGGATATATAACAAGTACTGGTTTTTCTGCTTCCTCACACGGTGCAAAAAATGTATAATTTTCTTGTTTTTGCATTTTTAAAATGTCTTGACTTATCACCTTTTGGTGCATATTCAAAAAGTCCGTATATACAATTTGATTTCTTGTTTTAGCCGATTTTATTTTATCTAATATCTTTGCTACTAATAGTTTATCTTCTTCATTATTATATTTGTTAATAATATCATTTTTTTGCATTTTTAATTTCCTTTACAATTTTCTCTGAAATACTTTTTACGCTTAAATGGTTTATTTCTTCAAGTTCTTCAACTGTCCCGTGTTGCACAAATTCATCATTATATGCAAAGCCTTGCAATTTCACATCTTTAATATTCGCAGTAAGTTCTGCTATGCTTGTATATAGTCCTCCATTTATGCTTCCATCCTCTAGGGTATAAACATTTTTATTTTTCTGTATTGATTTTAATATGTTTTGTTTGTCTAATGGTTTTAAAAATCTAACATTAATAATCTCTGCATCTATTTTCTTCTTTGTAAGTTCATTTGAAATTTCTACTGCTTTAGAAACCATTTTTCCTATTGCAAGGATAGTTAAATCTTTTCCTTGTTTTATTATTTCACATTTTCTCTCTTCTATTTTTTGAATTTGATTTTCTTCTTTTTTAAATTCAATATTTGACTGTCCTCCTCTTGGATATCTTATTGCAACGGGAGTTGTCATTTTGTTTACAGCTATTTCTAGCATATCTTCTAATTCATCAAAGTCTTTTGGTGCCATTATTGTTATGTTTGGAATGAGTTTTAAAAACGCCATATCTAACATTCCGTGGTGTGTTTCGCCGTCAGGGCCCACTACTCCTGCTCTATCAACACACATAACAATGTGTAAATTTTGCATACAAATGTCATGAATTATTTGATCATAGGCTCTCTGCAAGAAAGATGAATATATTGCAACCACTGGTGTTATTCCTTCCATTGCCATTCCTGCTGCCATTGTTAGTGCGTGTTGTTCTGCAATTTCTACATCAAAAAAGCGCTCTGGATACTTTTCTTTAAACTTAGTAAGTCCTGTTCCAGCTGTCATTGCCGCTGTTATTGCAACTATGCTTTTGTTATCTTTTGCAAGTTTTACTAGCTTTTCTCCAAATACTTTAGCATAATCTGTTTTTTTTGATTTTAATGCTTTGCCAGTTTTTATGTCAAAGCTTGAAATGTTATGGTATTTATCTGGATTTTCTTCAGCATATTTATATCCTTTACCTTTAATAGTTTTGCAATGTATTAATATTGGTCCTGTTAGATCCTTTGCTCTGGATAACATTGCTTCCAATTTTTCTATGTCGTTTCCATCAACTGGCCCAAGGTATTTAAATCCTAAATCCTCAAACATCATATTAGGCAATACTAATTGTTTTATGCTATATTTCACTCTTCTTACAAATTTTATAATTGAGTTTCCCACTCTAGGAATCTTACCTACGGCATTTTTTATTTTTCTATTAGAGTTTGTATAGAATTTTTTTGTTCTCATTTTCGATAAAGCCATAGCCAAACCGCCAGTATTCTTTTCTATACTCATCTCATTATCATTTAATATTACTATAATATTTGTATTACTTACTCCTGCGTCGTTTAGAGCTTCTAACGCCATTCCACCAGTCAAAGCTCCATCTCCTATTACTGCAATAACTTTATAATTTTCATTTTTTATATCTCTTGCCCTTGCCATTCCCAACGCTGCCGAAATTGATGTGCTACTGTGTCCTGTATTAAAACAGTCATATTCAGATTCTGCCGTCTTTGGAAATCCCGCAATTCCATTTAATTTTCTTAATGTTGAAAATGTTTCTTTTCTGCCAGTTAATATTTTATGAGCATACACTTGATGTCCCACATCCCAAACTATTTTATCATTTGGTGTATCAAAAATATCGTGCAGTGCAATTGTTAGCTCTACTACTCCTAAACTTGATGCTAGATGACCTCCTGTTTTAGAAACATTTTCTATTATAAAATCTCTAATTTCTTGAGCTAATTCTTCTTTTTCTTTTATATTTAACTTTTTCAAGTCTTTTGTGTTGTTAATTTGATCTAATATGCCATACATACTTATAATCTCCTGTTGATTTTATTTATATATAATATCATATATAAAAATTTTTTTAAAGACTGGATTTTTATTTCTATTTGTGTTATTATATATCTTGTACTAAATATTGGGATGTCGCCAAGCGGTAAGGCCTCGGACTCTGACTCCGATATGCGTGTGTTCGAATCACACCATCCCAACCAAATTTTCCAAAAAAAATGAGAATGTGATTTTTGCATTCTCATTTTTTATGCAAATGTAAATTCCAGTAGTTAATTATAACTACTGGAATTTGGAGATGTGTTACATAATTTCCTCATTGTTACTCTCAACAACAATATTTTTTGTCCTGTTTTTCCTATATGCTATACTCAGTAGAACAAGAATGCAGATTGTCGAGATTAATAATAAGATTCCCCAAGTAGGCTGAATTGTTTTTCCAAGACTAGAGCCAAACACTACGCTCAATACAAAGATATTGATTGTGTGTGTGGTCAAGTTGTCAATGATTTCCAGTATCAGTACCAGAATCAGCCATCCTGCTATCCACTGACTGAACTGCGGAGTACCAGATTCAAAATAGCCAAGCATACAACTGACATTTGCTCCAATAAGCAGTCCAATTACCAAAAGTGATATTTTAGTGGTAGGGTTCATTTTCCGTTTTTGCATTTTTTTATCTCTCCTAGTGTGTATTTTCCAACTTTCGCTGGTTATACTTATATTATACTACATTTTACAAATTATGTAAAGTTTTATAATTTTATGCCTAATTTATTGTGGATTTTAGCCTTAATCTATTGACATTACTAAGATTTGTAGCATATAATACAAATTAATAAAGGCATTTTTAGGAGGGACTTACTTTTATGAACTACAACTTGGACTATAATAATATGTCTGATGAAGAATTACTTGATTCAATACGAGCTGATGACAAACATGCCCTTGAGTTTTTAATTTGTAAATATAAAGATTTGGTTAATTCTAAGGTTAACAAATATTTTATTATTGGTGCTGAAAAAGAAGATATAATTCAAGAAGGTTTAATTGGCTTATATAAAGCAATAAAGGACTACAAAGGTGATAAACAAAATTCCTTTAAATCTTTTGCCAATTTATGTATTGAGCGTCAATTAATAACTGCTATAAAATCTTCTAATAGACAAAAACATATTCCACTTAATTCTTATTTATCTTTAAACATGCCAGCTTATGAGGATACTGATGGCAATAATGATACTGAAGTTATGGAAATTTTAGATGCAAATATTATAGAAGATCCATTAGACACTATCACTAAAAAAGAATATATTTCTAATGTAGAAAATGTTATTGATTCCTCTCTTAGTGACTTTGAAAAAAAGGTCCTTAATAGATATATTCAAGGTGAGTCGTATGTTAAAATTGCCGAGAAATTAGATGCTCCAGTAAAATCTGTTGATAACGCCATACAACGTATTAGAAAGAAAACTGCTAAAAATTTAAATAATATAATTTAAAAATAAGTGTCAGCTTGTACTGGCACTTTATATTGTAAAAAATGCTTGATATTGTCTTTTAATTATGTTAAAATAATTTATATGCTAATATTAATTTTTGCTACCATAGCTCAGTAGGTAGAGCGCAGCCTTGGTAAGGCTGAGGTCACCAGTTCAATTCTGGTTGGTAGCTCCATTTTTG
This sequence comes from Bacteroidaceae bacterium, assembly GCA_963621875.1. Taxonomy (GTDB): domain Bacteria; phylum Bacillota; class Clostridia; order TANB77; family CAG-508; genus CAG-245. Next base: position 35,486 of record CAVFFR010000004.1, read on the forward strand.
TATGCGGGTATAATTTAGTGGTAGAATGCCATGCTTCCGACCTGGTCGCGCGAGTTCGATTCTCGCTACCCGCTCCAACGACGTTTTTGTTCGAACTAATAGAACAGATTGATACAAAAATCATTCATAAAATGGATGATTTTTTTGTTTGCCCCAAAATATCATCCCAGAAAGGATGGTGCCTGTAATGAAGATAATTAAACATGAAATACAATTTGAAGAAAGTTTAAAACAAAGACTTGAATTTATATGTGAGTTTTCTAAAGTAACCCCTACTTTTGTTAATGGCAGTATTAGAAAGTTAGATAAAACTAATCTCTCATATAATAGTAGATGGTACAGGATTAGCAACGAGTAGAAAAAAATATAATGAAAATTGTTTAGCAAAAAATAAAACAGATAAAAACGGAAAAGAATACAAAGAATATAGTACATATGTATTAGAAGCAAAATTAGTAGTAGGAGAAATGGTATTTAGTATAGGAAGTGAATTTGTAGAAAATGTAAAAGAGAATGAAACAAAACAAGATTGTGAAACAAAAGCATTTAAGAGATTAGCAAAAAAAATAAAAAATGAATATCCGAAATTAAAAATCTTAATATCAGGTGATGCTCTGTATGCAAATAAACCAGTATTAGATATATGTAAAGAAAATGGATGGAAATATATAATAAGATTTAAAGAAGGAGCAATACCAAGTTTATATAATGAATTTGAAACGGTAGTTGCAAAAGCAAATGAAAGCACAATAAAAGATTATGAGTATGTAACAGGATTAGACTATCAAGAGGAAAAAGTAAATATAATAAAATATACAAATAAGAAAAGAGGAACAGAATTTGTATATATAACAGATTTAACAATAACAAATAAAAATATAAAAGTCACAATAGAACTAGGAAGAAGAAGATGGAAAATTGAAAATGAAGGATTTAACATACAAAAAAATAGAACATTCGATATAGGTCATTTATATAGTAAAAATCAAGTAGCAATAAAAGTACATTATCTCATGATACAAATTGCTCATATACTTAGACAATTATTAGAAAAAGGATAAATTACCAATAATTACCAGTAAATACTAAAAAAGTTATATACGAAATAAAATTTACTCTTTTTTACTGAAAAAACATTGAAATTATTGACTTTTCTTAATTATCTGTGTATAATAAATATAGGAAATGAATAACCGCAGTGAATGCGGTTACCACTACATAAAAGTATAACAACACATTCGCAATATTGGCATAGTGGAATGTGTTGTTATTTTTATTCCTTATCTATAATTGAATTTACATATTTTATGTATATAATCGTCAATAAGGCTACGTTTATTGTTGCTGATACCATTAAGGCATATATTAAAAAAAGTATAAAACTCATAAACACCACCTCACTTTCTGATAACAAAAGTTATCGAGTGCAGTGGCAACACATATCTACTACTATGTTCATTTCCTATGCTAGCTAGTATAACATACCATTTACAATAAATCAATACAAAAAGAACAAAAATTCGTAGATGTTTTTTTCAAATATAAAAATACAGCAGAAGAAATTGTTTTGAATGAATATGTTTTTATATAAATAATCTTCAAAAAAGAGGAAAAACTATCAAAACAATTTAATTCCCTTTTTATATATTTTTAAATTTGGGAGTAAAACTTGTGTCTAGCAAGCAATGAATTTATACTCCCGCACAAATTCCTATGTGGGAAAATCCCAAACTCCTTAATGGAAATAAAATATTAATTTACAAATAATTTTAATTGTAAATTGTAATTTTTCGAGATGATTGTAGCATAAAAGACAGATTATTTTTAATAAATTATCTGCCTTTATTTTTAATAATTCTGTTATAATATACTAATCCAATTATCAATATCTTGTTCTTTTGTAATAAGCTTATCACTATAACTTTCAAAAACAATATTCATACCTTTTTCTACTTTTGAATTTGGGCATAATGTTTTTATTTCTTTAAAAGTATTTCCTAGCCAACCTGCATTTGTTGCAAAAGGTTTTATTATTTTTCCTGATAAATCGTTTTGAGTTAAAAATGTTCTTATTGCAGGGGCTGGTCTATACCACCATACTGGAGTTCCTATAATAATTTCATCATATTGATTTAAGTCTTTATCTATTTTTTGTATTTCTGGCACTTTATTTACACTACTATTATTTTGTTCTTCATCAACAACAGTTTGATAATCTGTTGAGTATGGTTTTACTGGTTTTATTTCTAAGATATCACAGTTTAATTGTTTTTGTATACTTTCTGCTATCATTTTTGTATGACCTGTGTATGAAAAATACACAACTAATTTTTTACTATTTTCCATTTTCATCTTCCTCTCTTGTTTTAAAGCATTTTTTCTACATCTTCTGTGATTTGTTCTTTTGTAATTCTGTTTGCTTTTAATAATTCATTTACATCATATCTATCATAAAATGCTTTTTCAATTCCATAATTTTTAACTTTGATATCACTATCTCCGTAGAAGCTTGCTATTTTTTCTCCAAATCCTCCTTGTAATATTCCATCTTCAAGTGTTATTACAATATCATGATTTGCTTTTAATTCTTCTAATAATTCTTTGTCTAATCCTGTTATATATCTTGGATTAATTAATGTTGCATTTATATTTAATTTTTCTTTTAATTCTTTTGAAACTTCTTCTCCTAATTGATAGAAATCTCCTAATGCTATTATTGCAACTTTTTCACCATTTTCTTCTACTTTAAATTTGTTTATATTGCTGTAATCTGTGTCAACTTTTCTTTCATCTACTATTACTCCATTAGCGGGTATACGAATTGCAACTGGATGTTCTGTTTGTTCTATTGACCAATCTAACATTGCGAAATATTCTTCTTTTGATGTTGGTGCTAAATATATAATATTGGGAATGTTAGAAGTCATTGGAATATCATATATTCCTAAGTGTGTAACATCATTCATTCCATATGCAGATGCTCCATTTACTAAAATTGTTGCTGGATTGTTATTGATACATAAATCTTGTGATATTTGGTCATAAGTTCTTTGTATAAAGCTTGAATAGGTTGCAAATATTGGTTTTCCACCGTTTTTAGCTATTCCTGATGCTAAAGCTACTGCATGTTCTTCTGCAATTCCAACATCTACAAATTGTTTACCAGCTTTAATTCTTCTGTCTTTTGTGAATCCAATATTTGTTGGAACTCCTGCTACTATAGCTACAACTTTTGGGTCTTTTTTCATCTTTTCTAATAGATATTTTCCTGTTAAATCTCCATAGTCTTCTCCATTAAAGGTAAATTTTGATTTACCTGTTTCAATATCAAATGGCATTGTCCAGTGCCAATTTTCTTTGTTTTCTTCTGCTAATTTGTAACCTTTTCCTTTTTTTGTATTAATATGAACAACTATTGGATGTTCTATATCTTTTACTTTTGATAATGTTTTTATTAATTCATCTAGATTGTTTCCTTCTTTTACATAAACATAATCAAGTCCCATTGCTTTAAATAAGTTACATTCACAAGTTCCATTTGTTTCTCTTAATTGTTTTAAGTTTTTGTATAATCCTCCATGATTTTCTGCAATTGACATATCATTATCATTTACTATTATAATAAAATTGCTTTTTTGTTCTCCAGCAAAATCTAATCCTTCTAATGCTTCTCCGCCACTTAATGAGCCATCACCTATTACTGCTACAACATTGTAGTTTTCTCCTTTTAAGTCCCTTGCTTTTACTAAACCCGAAGCAAGGCTTATTGATGTTGATGTATGTCCTACATTAAATAAATCGTGTTCACTTTCATTTGGATTTGTGTAACCTGTTACATCATCATATTTTTCTTCATATATAAACGCATCTTTTCTTCCTGTTAAAATTTTGTGAGGATAGCTTTGGTGTGATACGTCAAATACAAATTTGTCTTTTGGTGATTCAAACACATAGTGCATTGCAATTATTGCTTCTACCATTCCAAAGTTTGGTCCAAAATGTCCTCCATGTATACTTAATTTTTTTAATAAGATTTCTCTTATTTCTTTTGATAATTTTTCTAATTCTTCCTTTGATAAAACTTTCAAATCTTTTGGCTCATTAATTTTATTTAAAACTTCTAACATTATAAATCCTCCTTATTATTTATATCTGTTCTGTAAAATCTTTTCTTTTTCCTGCTTCTATCTCTTCATAAAGTTCTATTTTATAATCTAATCTTTTTAATGTTTCTGTAATATCTTTTTGTTTTTCTAGTAACTTTTCTCTTTGCTCTTCTAATAATTCTTTTCTAGCTCTTACTGTACTTTTACCTTTATCAAATAATGTCATATATTCTATTAAAACTTCAATTTCAACACCTGCTCCTCTCATACATTTTATAAATTCTATTCTTCTGCAAGTTTTGTCATCATAGTTTCTAATTCCATTATTGTTTCTTGGTACATTTGAAAGTAAACCAATTCTTTCGTAATATCTTAATGTATCTGGTGTTAAATCATATTTCTTTCCTACTTCTGCTATTGTCATTTTTTACCTCCATCTGTTACAATTTATAACTTATTATACTCATCATCTGTAACTTGTTCACACCACTCAGTTGATGTATTTTCTCCTGGCACTTCTATTGCTAAATGACTAAACCAACCGTCTTTTTTTGCACCATGCCAATGTTTCACATTTGCAGGAATTGTTATAACATCTCCCACTTTTAAACTCTGCGTTTCTTTTCCTTCTTCTTGATACCATCCTTCTCCATCAACACAAATTAAAATCTGTCCTCCTCCATTGTCTGCATGATGAATATGCCAGTTATTTCTACACTTTGGCTCAAATGTTACATTCGCAATAAACACCTTTGTTTTATTTGGATCTGTTAATGGTTTCAAATATGAATTGCCTATAAAATATTGTGCAAAATTCACATTTGGCTCTCCAATCCCAAATACTCCACCATGTTTCTTTGTTTCTTCATTTTCTGTTCCATATACTTCTTCTATTAGTGGAAAAGCATTCCATGCTTTTGCCCAACCACTATAAAATGCTAATTGTGTTACAATCTCTACTGCCTCTTGCTTAGTAATTCCATGTTTTTTTCCCATAATAAAATGTGATTTTAATTGTGGAAATAAACCTTGTGTCATTAAAGCTGATATTGTAATCATGCTTCTATTTTTTAAAGATAATTCACTTTCTCTACTCCAAATTTCTCCAAATAATATGTCATCATTTAATTCGGCAAATTTTGGAGCTAACTTCCCTAAATTATCTCTACCTGCTGTTTGTTTTTTCATTTTTCATACCTCCTCGTAAATTTTTTCTATGTATTATATATCACTTCGAGTTAACTCCAAGTCAAGAGTTTTTTCAAAATTTTAATCTAAAAGTATGGATTTATGTCAAGTTTTAGGACACGTTTTTTTACACATTTTTTTAATATCATATTTGTCTTTATTGGATTCAATAAAATTGATTCTGTTTTCTATTTTTTCGTGAATATGGCAACCGCTTTTTTTAATATTTCATTTTCTATTTTTATTTCATTCAATTCTTTTTTTAACTTTAATATTTCATCATTGGTTGTAGTTTCACCAGTTGATGTTTTAATAGTACCATATTTATTTTTCCAATTATAAATCAATTTTCTATTTATGCCATATTCACGGGAGAGAGGAAAATGAAAAAAACAAAAAATTTTGTATTAATAGGAATAATCATAGTGATAATATCTGTTTTATGTATTTTATTTGCAACAAATAAAATTAGTTTTAATAAAGATTTTTTTCATACTATTTTTTATATTTCAATAATTATACTGCATTTCCATACCAAATATTTTTTAATTCATAATATATTTATTATTCTAAGTGTTTCTGCTATTGCCATTATTTTGTCTACTATGCATACTAAAAATGCTTCTTTACTACTTGGTATTTTTGTTATTGTTAATGGCCACATATGCGTTTCTATTATCTTTGTGGTCTCTTCATTTGCATTACACATTTGCTTTGCATTTTTGCTTGCTGTTTTTGGATGTCTATATCCATGCCATCTGTGTGATGCATCTTTCTCGTGCCAGTCATATAAAAATAAATCGTGTAAAAATGCTCCTGCTATTAGATTTTTATAATTGAATTTTATATGAAAATTTTTTTCTAATTTTTTTGCACATAATAAACTATAATATGCGACATTTCTAGAGTGCTTATATACTGTTGTAGTTCCGTGTTGAAAATATAAGGACTCTAGTTTGCATACTTGTTTATAGTTTTTTATATTCTTTAAATTTGTATATAATTCTCTTTCTACAATATTTATCATTTACATCATTTCCTTTGTATGTTCTAATTCTATTGTAACACTTAGTCTATGAGCTTTCAATATGTATAATTTGTTAATTTTGCTAAAAAACAGCACATCTTCATTTAGATGTGCTGTCTTTTGTTTAATTGTTTTTATCCTTATAAACTTTTATTATATCTTTTAATCCCATTTTTGTTCCATAATTTAGTATTGCATTTGAATAAATTTTTATCGCAACTTTAGATATTATTAATATCGTTACAAGTAGTACTGCTATTGATATTAGAACATCTTTTGTGCTAGCTAATCCCATCATTATTCTAAATGGCATACAGAATGGTGATGAAATTGGACATATTGATGCAAATACATTTAAGTCGCTTGTAGGGTTCATCATTGTAAAGTATGATAAGTAAAATCCTATAACTGCAAGCATTGCAACTGGTCCGTTTGCTGATTGTATATCCTCTGGTTTGCTTACAGTTGAGCCTGTTAGTGCATATAATAGTGCATATGCTAAGTATCCTAGTATAAAGTAAACAATAGTTATTACTCCTAAATATGGTGTTATTGTTGACATATCTAATACACTATTTAATATTTCTGGTTCTAAGAAACTTTTTGCACTTATTAACGCTGTTGCAACTAATAAAATCATTTGCAATAGTCCAACTATTCCTATTCCGATTGTCTTTCCTAATACGATTGTTTTTGGTGTTGTTGATGTTACAAGTGTTTCTATTATTTTTGATGTTTTCTCTGTTGTTATAGAGCTTGATACTTGATATGCACAGAAATATATTGCATAAAATAGTACTATTGAAAGTAACATCATAGCAAGTACGTTTCCGTGTGTTTCTTCTTCTGTTTGCTCCAAAACAAATTCAAAGTTAGGTGTTATTGATTGTAATTGTTCTTCAGTTAAGCCAAGTTTACTTATTTGAAGATTTGTGTATGTTGTATTTATTGCTGATATTATATCATCTGGGACTTTAGACATCATTACTGCACTTTTTATGATATATCTAACTTTTATATTTGAGTCTTGTTTTTCTATTATTATTGCAGATTCAATATCTTCATTTGCTATTTTTTCTTTTACTTCTTCGTAATTTATATTTGATATTTCTATTTCATATCCTGTATCTAAATTTTTAAGTCCTTCTAGTGATCCTTCAAATACATTCTGTTCATCTACTATTAATAGTTTGTTTCCTGTGCTTTCTCCATTTATCGATTTTAGGATGTTTGGTATATTAAATCCTACAATTATCATTATTAGAAAAATTATAGTTGATATAATGAAAGATTTTCTTGCAAGCATATCTTTCATTGTAAATTTTGTTACTGTTAATAAATCTTTCATCTTATTCACCTACCTTTTCTATAAAAATATCATTTAATGTTGGTTTCATAATTTCAAATTTGTTAACTTCTACATTGTTTTGTACTAGCTCTTGTAAAAGTTTATGTGCTTTTTTCTCATCATCTATTTTTATTGTGTAATCATTATTCTTCTCGTTTTCTATTGTTAATTCTAGCTTTTTAATATATTGGTCAATTTTCATATTTGTTTCTACTTGAATTCTGTTTGCCGGATATTCTTCTTTAATTTTTCTAAGATTTCCTTTCAACACTGTTTTTCCTTTGTTTAATATTAAAATATCGCTACAAAATTCTTCTATTGTTGCCATTTGGTGTGCTGACATTATTACATATTTGCCATTTTGTACAAGCTCTATTATGATGTTTTTCAATAATTCTGTATTTACTGGATCTAATCCACTAAACGGCTCATCTAGCACAACTAATTCTGGATTATGTATTACTGCTGTCATAAATTGAATCTTTTGTTGATTTCCTTTTGATAATTTTTCAGCAGGCATTTGTATATATTCTTCAACTTTTAACTTTTTTGCCCATTTTTTTATTGCTTCATCTGCTTCTAGTTTTTTCATTCCTTTTAACTCCGCAAAATACATTAGTTGATTATATATTTTTACTTTTGGATATACTCCTCTTTCTTCTGGAAGATAACCAAAGTTAACTGATTTTCTATCTACTTTTTTACCATTCCAAGTTATCTCTCCACTATCTTTCTTTATTATTCCTAACAACATCCTTATTGTTGTTGTCTTTCCTGCTCCATTAGTTCCCAAAAGTCCAAATACTCCTGGTTTTTCTAACGAGAAAGAAATACCATCTACTGCTTTTTTTCCAGTAAATGTTTTAGATACATTTTCTAAAATTAATCCCATTTTATTTCCTCCATCTTTTTGTTGTTTTTTATTATAATACTTGATATGTTTTTAATCAATAATATTGGTATATAAAAATAACTGATAGTAAAGTATTTTTATACTTATATCAGTTATTTTATAGATTAATCTACAAATGTTGGATATCCACTACTTCCTAGTTTCCATTTTTTCCAGTCTGTGTTTGTTCCTATATTTGAGTTTAATAAGTCTACGAATGTTTGACTCTTTATTTCTGATTCACTTTTTAATGTTGCTTCTCCACTGGTTAGTGATCCTGTTCCTATTGATGGCTCTAATGTATAATAAACATTTGCGAATTCTGTTTTTGTATCAGTTCTTGTACTATTATATATATGCCCTAAAACATTTCCAGATTCCTTGCCTTTTACATCTCCTGCATTATATGAATTGCTTATATACAAATAGTTTTGAGCTGCTACAGTATCCTGCGTTCCTACTATTCCACCAGCCACTCCATCAGTTTTTATTTTTCCAATATTATAGCAATTATTTATAAAAGTATTTAGTATTGCATCCCAACCAGCTCCTGCAACAGCACCTATTATTCCTCCATAATTTCCTTTTCCATATATAGATTCTTTATTGCTTGAATTTAATATTTTTAATGTTCCTCCTCTCTGCCATCCTAAAATTCCTCCAGCCGTTATTTGAGTGATCGAATTATTTATTGTTCCATAGTTTACGCAGTTTTTTATAATTGTATTACCTGTAGATGTTCCTGCTATTCCCCCTAAGCACTTTGTTCCTTTTATCTCACCGTAATTTTTACAATTATTTATCACAACTCCGCCTTCGTCATTAGAATTATTTGCAACACCCACTATTCCTCCAGCACCAGAATATTGATATGCTGCATCAGTTATTTCTATTGTTCCATAATTTTGGCAATTATCTATATTTTTTATATAATTTGTTGCTATTCCACCAACCATATTATATCCTGTTATATCTGCCTTATTTATACAATTTGATATAGTTACAAATATGCCACCACCTGCAGTTCCTGCTACAAATCCTGCAGCGTGCCATTTTTCAGATTTTATTTCCCCGGTAATTGTAAGATTTTTTATGCTTGAATCTTTTCCCATTATTCCAAACAGTGCTTGAGCTCCTTCTGTATAATTGATATAAATATTATATATCGTATGTTTTTTACCATTAAAATTACCAAGAAATACACTAGGATAGGTTGCTATTGATATAAATCCTGTTCCAGTTGTCATTTCTGTAATTAGCTCATTTCCATCCGCATCATCATTGTTTAAGTTTCCAAAGTCAGTTCTTGCGTAGTTATCATATGAATATTTTGATTTAAAATTTAAATCTCTTGTTAATACAACATACTTTCCTGCAAAAGTATTTGCATTTTTAACATTCACTGCAACACCATTTTCTAATGTAATTCCTGTTCCATTACTCATATTCGAAAAAGCAACTAAGTCTTCTATACAACTTATTTCATATGGTTTTTCTTCGCTTCCGTCACATCTTCCACCTTTGGTTATATCTCCTGCATATTCGTCTTTTACTACTTCTTGTGGTTCGCTTACATTTCCATCTTTGTCTACTTCATAATATCTATTTGAATCTGTAAAAAGAACTTCTATTGCATCTCCTGCATCACTTACCTCTGCCAGATTTGTTCCTGCCTCGTCTTTTAATGCTGATTCAAATACTTCTAAAGTTATTTTCCCACTTTTATCTCTCATCATTGTTAGCATTTTTGCTCTTTCTACTATACTTTTTTCGTTGTCTATCTCTGCTTGTTCTTTAGCATTTTTAGTTTCTTTTAATATTCCATTGTCGCTTGTTACCATTCCTACTGTTATTCCCGCTAATATTAAAATTATTACTATTGTAACAACCAATGCTATTAATGTTATTCCTTTTTTATTTTTCATTTTCTTCATAAAACTATCTCCTTTGTTTTTATTAAATAAATAATTTAATAAAAACAACAATCTTGTATAATCCTTGTTGTTCTAATGTTTTATGCTTTCTAGATTTTCAAATTCTTGCTTTAATATATTTTCTCGGTATTGATTTTTTCTTACAGTTATGCTATATATTTGGTATAGATTTTTTAATTAAATTATTTATTTAATTAAAAATTTTATAAATTGGATATTATTTTATAAAAACAGCCAATAACAAAATCTCTTTGCTATTAGCTGTTTTTTATTTATTATTCCTTATTCTTTAATTTATTATTTTTCTAAAATAGATTTATTATTTTTAATGATTGTTTGTCTTGGATGTGATATAAAATGTAAATACAGTTTTCAAGTTCTGGTACTCCTTGGCTATAGTCTTCCATTTCCAAATAGCCTTTCATAAGTGTCAATGATGTATTTACTTTTTCCAACTCATCGTGTTCAATATAAAAAGCTAGATTCCTATTCATTTTCCTCCATTCTTGTTGCGTTTTTTCTATTTTATTTGCTAATTCTTCCTTATCTGTTTCTTCCTCTTTTTCTAACTTCCTTGCATATTCGTCTATTTCACTCAGTTTTATATCCATTTCTTTTACACAGGTTTTTGTGTAGTTTTGTGTTAGCACATGTGCAGTAATTATTATCACAATAATTATCAATACAATTATTATTTCTTTTTGCATTTTTCCTCCCTCAGCTAAAAATCGTTATCTGTTTTTTTATTTTCTTTTAGTTCTTTTTTACTAAGTTTTTTTTGACAATAAAAATCGCCTTTTGCGTTTATCGTTATTATTAAAGCTTCTTCTGGTATCATTTGAAATTTGTCTGTTTGCTTTTTTAGCCATTCATAATTTTTGCCAATTTGTTGTAAATTTTTTGTCATTACTTTTCCATCTATTACAAGGTTATATGCCATACCCTCAAATTCTGGCATAATATCAAAGTCTTCAGGTGTTGCTGCTCTTTTATTTGGCTTTTGTACTACCGATATATCTCCACTAGTTTCAAGTATTGCATATTCAACATCTCCAATATTCATAACATTATTGCTTCTTAATTTTTCTTCCAATTCGTTTAAAGTAAATCTTTCTTTTTTTAGTTGTTCTTCGTCGATTTTTCCCTTACATATTAATATTGTTGGTTTGCCACAAATTAGTTCTCTCATTTTACTACTTTTCAAGTTTAATACTGAAATAATTAAGTGCATCAACAATAGTCCTAATATTGGTATTATTCCGTTTGATATTGGTATTCCTATTTCTGTCATTGGAATTGATGCTAAGTCTGCTATCATTATTGATATTGCGAGTTCAAATGGTTGCATCTGGCCAATTTCTCTCTTTCCCATTAGTCTCATTACTATTAATACAATTATATAAATTACAATTGATCTAATAAAAGTTGCTAACATACAAAAAACTTCCTAACATTTTTTATTTATTTTTAGCTTTTATGTTTTATTTATTCATCTTTTGAATGAATAAATTTATTTTTTTTGCAAATAATATGTTTAAATTACATTATGGGGAGGTTTTTTTATGGATAACAACGATATTACTACAAGAAGTTCCGTTAGTTCTAATGCTTTTGGTCAAGTTATTTTAAGATTTGTAACTTCTGCAATTATTCTTGCAATAACTGCCTTTTTTACACCCGGCTTTACAATAAGTAATGTTTGGGCTTTAGCTTTAGCAGCAGTTGTTCTAACTGTAGTAGATTATCTACTAGCAACCTTTACTGGATTACATGCTAGTGCATTTGGAAAAGGATTTGTAGGATTCATTTTAGCAGTAGCTGTTTTATATGTAACACAATATATTGTTGCTGGATATTCGATTTCTTGGGTTGCTGCTATAATTGGTGCTTTAATCTATGGTGTTGTAGATTTCTTTATTCCTGACCAACAATAAGATAAATAGAAGGGATTTCCCATGTAAAAAGTCGAGCATTTTATATTTTGCTCGACTTTAATTTTAATATTTTTCTACTATTTCGTTTTTATTTTTATATATACTGTTTGCTGGTATTACGCCTCTTACTGATGATAGTGGATAAATGTTAGTATGTTTTCCGACTATTGTTCCTGGATTTAGCACACTGCCACATCCTACTTCCACTTCATCTCCCAACATTCCTCCTATTTTCTTTATTCCTGTTTCTATTTGTTCTTTTCCATCTTTTATAACTACTAATTTTTTATCTGATTTCACATTAGACATTATTGAGCCAGCTCCCATATGAGCTTTGTATCCTAATATTGAGTCGCCAACATAGTTATAATGTGGAACTTGCACTTTATTAAATAATATTACATTTTTTAATTCTGTTGAGTTTCCTACAACTGCTCCTTCTCCGACTATTGCACTTGCACGAATAAATGCACAATGTCTTATTTCTGCATCTTTACAAATTATAGCAGGTCCGTGTATATATGCAGTTTTATATACTTTAGCTGTTTTGTGAATCCACACATCTTCGCCCACTTTATCATATTCTTCTTTTGGAAGATTATTTCCAAGCTCTAGTATGTAATCTTTTATGTGTGGTAAAACTTCCCAAGGATATGTGAATTTTAATAGTAAGTCTTTTGCTATTGTTTCATCTAAATTATATAAATTTACAATTTTACAATTTTCCATATTTTTTCCTCCTATTTGTTCCAATAATTGTTATATAATTCTTTTGCAGTTTCAGGGCTATCATTTCCTGTTTTATTTTTTACTGGAGCAAAATCACATTCTCTTTTTCCTCTTAGTATTGATATGTTATCAAAATAGTTAAATGCATCAAATATAAAAGCTTCAAACTTATATGCGTTTGGTTCTGTTACTTCAATAAATTCTCCGTTTTCATTCATATAATTTGTTTTTTTGTTTGCCACATGATATGGTAAGTTTTGTTTTGATATTTTCTCCAACGCATTTATACTGAATAAATTACACATTATATGAGCTTCTCCATATAGAAGTTCTCCTTCTTCATCTCTTAGTTCTGCCATTTCTTTTGGTAGTTCGCTATATTCTATAACTGATGGTACTTCATTTGCTTTACAAAATACTCCAACTTTTTCTCTTGGATCTTTTTTTGCAATAGATTTTGAAGCTATCTCATTGTTTTGATTTATTGTAAGCCCTATTAATATTGGATCTACCATATTTAACAATACATTATCTACTGATCCTATAAAAATCCATTTGATTCCTTTTTCTTTCATTTCTGAGATTATTCCAGTTTCGGCCATTGCCTTATATATACAGCCATTTCCATCAGCTGCTAATTTTATGCTATAATCTTTATCTAGGACTAATTGTCCATCAGTAAACAATAATGGTAAATTCCCTTGAGTAAAGAATTTAATTTTTGATTTCTCATAGCCAAAATAATTATTTTCTTCAAAAAATTTTATTGTCTCTTTATTGTTTTCTGTACTTGTCATTATGTACCAAGGCAATATCACTCCATATTTCTCGTTTGCTTTTTCTAGGTTTTCTGCTAATATTTGGAACAAATATTTTGGCTCTGGTTTTACATCTATTTTAAATGTTCCTTTTGGTCCTTTGTGTCCAAGTCTTGTTCCTTGCCCACCGGCCATTGTTACTACTGCATATTGATTATTTTTTATTATATCTTCACCTAAGTCAGTATATAATTTTGATTTATCTTCAGATAATTTATATTCATCTATATATTTTATATGCTCTAGTTTTTTTTCTAGTATTTCTGGTTTTTCCTTAGTTTCTTCATATAAACTATTTAATTGTTTAAAGTCTAATTCTATTACTTGTTGTGCTAATTTTTCTTTCTCATCTATTTTATCTATAATATTTAATAATTTATCTTGGTTGTTTTCCCTTAATATTGCTTTTGCTTGCTCTATTACGTTCATATCTTTTATGTATTGATAAAATCAATACTCTCCTTTCTTTTATTGTTCTACTATATAATATCATCTTATTTGTTATTTCGTGTATATGATATCACAACAGTCTATATTGTTCAAGTACTTTAATAACATTAGAATTACTCAACACTTTTTAGAGATTCTATCATGTTTATTTTTCTTAATCTTCTATTCATTAATTTATCTGTAATTATTGTAAATAGCATTGTTATTGCAAATGATATTATAAATGTCATCCAGTTTAATCTTATTGGAAGATATATTGTTTCTACCTCTGCACTTTTCATTATTGGTCCTAATATCAATATTCCTAATACTAGTCCTATTAGTCCACCAATTATTGTAAGCATTATGTTTTCCCTAAATACATAACTTGATACTTCTTTATTGTAAAAGCCAAGTACTTTAATTGTTGCAAGTTCTCTTTTTCTTTCTTCTATATTGATACTATTTAAATTAAATAATACTATAAATGCTAGCAAACTTGCACAACCAACACATAAAAATACTATACTTGAAAGCCCTCCTAAACTTGATTTATATTCGTCATTTATTACTCTCATTAATACTATTCCACTTACTTTCGAGTCTTCTTTAATAGCTTGTGCTAATTCATTTTCTTTTGAATTGTTTATTTCCACTGTGTCTGCTAATATCTCATTGTATTCAACATCTTCATTATACACATATTTATATGTCGTAGAAGTCATATATATGTAATTGTACAAATAGTTTTCCGTTATGCCTATTATTTGAGTTGTTCCCTGCTTTTCTCCGCTTCTTAGTGTAACAGTATCTCCAATTTCTAGTTTCAACTCCTCTGCAAGTTTTTCTGTGATTATAATTCCTGCATCTGTTAGATCAATTTTAGCTTTACTCTTTCTGTTTTGCAATTTTATATACTTTGGTAAAGCATCTGACTCTCCTACCATATAGAAAACAGATTTATTTACGCCGTCTGTTTCTATGTCAGTTGATCTTTCTCTTACTAAGTCTGCATTTGTAATTTTATCTATTTTTCTTATATTTTCAACTACTTCACTTGCTTCTTCTGCTGACATATCATATTTTAAGTTTATTTGTATATTATAGAATTTTATATCTCCAAATTGTTTTGCTCCGATTTCGTCAATAGAATTTTTTAGCGATATTCCCGTATAGACTAATGCTGTACATCCTGCGATTCCTATTATTGTCATAAATAATCTACGTTTATATCTAAATATATTTCTTATGCTTATTTTGAACAAAAAGCTTAATCTTTCCCAGAAATTCGGGATTTTTTCTAGGAATATTTGCTTTCCTTCTCTTGGAGCTTTTGGTCTCATTAATTCAGCGGTACTTCCTTTTACTTCTTTTACTGTTACTATTATTGCACATAGTACAGTTGATGCAAATGTTATAAGGGAAGCTATTAACAAGCAGATTTTGTTAATACTCATCTCTAATTCTGGAACAGAATACAATGCTCGATAAGCTGAGTATAATACATTAGTAATAATATAACTTCCAATTATCGTTCCCAGTACTAGTCCTATTAATGACGACAATAATGAATATAATACATATTTTATTACTATATAAAATTTACTGTATCCCAATGCTTTTTCTGTTGCGATTGTCATTCTATCTTCTTCAATCATTCTTGCAATTGTAGTAATTGATACTAAAGCTGCCACAACAAAGAATATTACCGGAAATACCTTTCCCATAATTCCTATTTTTTCTAAATCATTCTTAAATGATACAAAACCTTGATTATCATATAGTCCAATTACATGCCATTTTCCATCTAATTTTTCTAATGTTGTTTCAGCATCTTTTACTTCTTTTTCTTTCTCAGATATTTTATTTAATGCTTTTTCTGATTCTTTTTTATATTCAGCTTGTTTTTTGAAATATTCTATATTACCTTTTCGTAAAATTTCTTGATAATAATTTAGATTACTTTGATTTTTGGCAACCTGAATATTATAGTTTGATTTTTGTAGATTAAGTTCCACATCACTATTATTAAATTCAACTTGTGCTATGTCTAATTTTTGTTTTGATGTTTCAAGTTCTTTTTGCTTTTCTGATAGTTCTTGTTCATTTGATTCAATTTCCGCTTTAGCTTCTGATAATTTTTGCATTCCTTGTGAATATGTATTCTCTAGATATTCTATCTTTCTTTTTAATACAGCATATTCTCCCGAAGTATTATCCATACCTGCCAATGTATATATTAATGTATTTATCTGACTATCGAGTTCATTTAACTGTTTTTCATTTTGCAAATATTCTTGTTTTGCCTTATCCAAGGCTTGTTTGCCATTTTCTATTTGTTCTTCTGCATCTTTTAATTTGTCTGTATTCTCTGCTAACTCAGCTCTAGCTATGTTTAATTTTTCGTCATATTGTTTAAATAAATTGTCAGTATCGATAACTGTTTTATTTAGCTTTACACTTCCAAGATATATCTGCCTTGATAAATTATTAAGTTGATTTCTAGCATCATATAAGGCATCTTTTGCATTTTGCAATTCTACTTTAGCATTTTGTAACTTTTCTTTTGCTTCTTGTAATTTTTCATAATTCTCGTCATATATTTCCTTGTATCTTATTTCTGCTCGTCTTTCTCCAACTTCTTCAATTTGTTTTACAATGGGTTCTAATTTATCCTCATATTCTTTGCTTGTCTTTAATATGTCATTGGGCACATTTGTTTTGACATATATATTAGAATATATGTCTGATTTAAATACATCTTTTGATACATAAACACATCCCATTAACTCTCCGTTTTCTAGATTAGTTGATCCATAAAATTTGGAAATATATGCAGGACTTCTAGCCTTTCCAACTATAGTATATTGTGTGTTTGTTAAGTCTTCGTTTATATCATCTTCAGTTCCACTTTTAAAGCTAAATTTGTCTCCTATTTTATAACCATAAATCGTACTTAATCTTTCATCTACTAAGCACTCATCAATACTTTCTATGTTTCTTCCTTCTATGATTTGCATTTTATTTACATCTTGTTCTGTTTCTATAGAATTTAGTCTTACTGGAAGTCTTTTTCCATTGTGTTCTAAGATCACATCATACAAGAACCCAGACTTTACTTCAACTACATTGTCGATTTTCTTAATTTCATCAACATCCTCCTGAGTAAATCCCAATGCTGATATTATTTGTACATCTGACACATTATAATCCTTTAAGTATTTATTAAGAGTGTTTTCCATATCAGGCGAAACAGAGTTCATTCCTGAAAAGAATAGAACTCCTAACATTACTATAAGCATTAATGATATAAATCTAGTTTTTGTCTTGCTTATTTTTCTAAGATTTTCTTTTATATATGCTATTTTCATTTTACTTTTCCTTACTTAATATTTTGCACACAAAAAGGAAATATAAATAATCTTTCTATGATCTTTTATATTTCCTTTGTTCATTACCATTCAATTTCATCTATTGATTGTGGTTTCTCATTTATAACTATATCTTCTGCTTTTCCGTTCTTAAAGCGAATTACTTTGTCCGCCATTGGTGCTATAGCACTATTGTGTGTTATTATTATTACAGTCATTTTTTCTTTTCTACAAGTATCTTGTAGCAATTTTAATATTTGCTTGCCTGTGTTATAATCCAACGCTCCTGTTGGCTCATCACATAACAATATCTTAGGATTTTTAGCTATTGCTCTAGCTATTGCAACTCTTTGCTGTTCTCCTCCTGATAGTTGTGATGGAAAGTTATCTTTTCTATTTTTTAGTCCAACTTTTTCTATTGTTTTCTTTGGTTCTAATGGATTTTTGCATATTTGAGTTGCTAGTTCCACATTTTCTAATGCTGTTAGGTTTTGTACTAGATTGTAGAATTGGAATACAAATCCAATGTCCTCTCTCCTATAATGAGTTAATTCTTTTTCTGAGTACTTGTCTACTCTTTGTCCATCTATTATAACTTCTCCTGAAGTTACATTGTCCATTCCTCCCAATACATTTAGGGCAGTTGTTTTTCCTGCACCACTTGGTCCTACTATTACAACAAGTTCTCCTTTTTCTATCTTAAAACTTGCTTTATCTAACGCTTTTATACTATTCTCTCCGACTATATACTCTTTAACTACATTTTTAAATTCTATGTAAGCCATTTACATCTTCCTTCCCTACTAGTAATTAAATATTGTGTTTATTATACTATTCTATTGGCTCATTTACAAGCTTTTTAGAAAATTTTGCCAATATTTTTATCTGATTCTAAATTTATATTTTTATAAAAAATAGCAATATGGTATAAGTTGTTTTTGTTTTATTACATTCATATATTTTTTCAAAAAAGACTTGATTAAATTTAAAATTAAATATATATTAATTAGAGCAATTATAAAACAAGGAGAAAATATAAATGGGATGCATCAATGTATATACAGGACCAATGAAATGTGGAAAAAGCCAAAAAATTTTTAATGAACTAAAAAGGCAGTTAATAGCTGGTAAAAATATAAAGGTCTTTAAGCCTTTGTTAGACGATAGAGCTGGTGATAATGTTATTTCAACTAGAGCTGGCAATTCTGTAACCGCTATTAATATTCAAGATATTTCTGAAATAGAAAAATACGATGCTGACTCTTATTTTATTGATGAGTTCCAATTTTTAAATGGAGATGTTCATGTTATAGATAAAATGGCTTCTTCTGGGAAAAAATTCTATATTGCTGGACTTAATTTAACTTCTGAAAAAAAGATATTTGGTAAAATGGGAGATCTTATGTGTATCGCTGATACTGTTGAAATTATGACTTCTATTTGTGAAGTATGTAAATCTGAGGAGGCTGTATTCACTTATTTTAAAGGCAAGAAAGATAATGATATTGTTGTTGGCGATTCGCAGTATCTACCGGTTTGTAGAAATTGTTACAACAAATTAATAAATGGAGAAATTTAAAAAAGGTTCCAAGAAGTATTTGTTCTTCTTGGAATCTTTTAATTATTATTTCTGTAATACATATCCATCTATTGAAAGATACATAATTTTACTCTTTTCTTCACCGTTGTATGTTAAGCTTAACTCTGTTATATAGAAGTCTTTGTTTTCATCTATTTTTATTGTATTATTTGATTTTATATATCCTTCTATATTATTTTCATTTATTTCGTTTATCTCTATTATTTTAGATAAATATCCTGTAAGATCAATTGTAGTTGAATTTGTTAAATTAATCTTTTTCATAGCGTTAATTTCTTCATTATATTCTGATACAGAAACTGCTTGAATATACTTATATTCTCCAACTGGTACAACTTGTTGGTTGTCTCCAATTATATACATTTCTGGGTATTGGATAGTTTTGTTAGTATATTTGTAATAATATTCTTTTTCATCAGCCACATATTCTTCTACTGCGTTTTCGTCTATATAACTTGGAATGTATTTATCTGCATCGTCTTGTTTTTCTAAATATAAATATGCACTTTGTGCTATTTTTTTGTTTTCTTCTGATAAATCACTAAATGATTGGTTTTCCTTCCAAGCTTTCTTTAGTCTATTTGCTTGGCTTATGTTAGATGCCGTCTCCATATTTACAACTGGTAGTATTGTTGCTATTGCTATTATTACTGTTGCAGTTGTTATAAAGTGTACTAAATATTTTCTTTCTTTGTATAGTGATAAGAAAATTGCTATCGCTTCAAATATTATAAATGCTATTCCTATATATCTACTTGGCGTAAGTCCATTTCCATCCATACGAGCACATATTGAATATGTTTGTAATAATACAAATGGGATAAATGCTATTGGCAATATTTTGCAAGTTTTCTCTATTAATTTTGATTCTTTTTTAAATGTATCTATCATTATCCATACAGGGAATGCTACTATGAATAAACCTGTTAGTATTCTAAATATTGAATTTGCTGGTATTTCCTTTATTATAAATATTTTTGCCATATATATGTAAATAATTACTGTAGCAAGTATTGTTAATGGCAACATTATATATAATATGATTACTTTTATAAATTTTGAAATGTCTTCTTTTATTTCTGTTATTGCTATCAAAGTTGCTGGTAATAAAAATAATCCTAATAGTGCTATTTGTAATCTTGCCATCAGGTCAAAGTTGCTTTTATTGTTTAATATTAATGTTATAAATATTAGTATAATTAAAGTAAGTCCTACATTTAAAATTGTATATACTATTCCTATATTGAAAAGATTTTTAAATGCTTTTACTGCATATTCTCCAATCTCTACTTTGGTGTTTTTTATTGCTTGTATTAAGGCTATTAAAAATACTATCATTGCATATCCTATACATATTCTTGAAATTGCATCTGAAGAATTGCTTGAATATATAAGTTTTTCAAATCCTATTGCTATTCCTAGGCCTATCACATATGCTATTCCTCTTTGTCCTAATTTCTTTAAATATGTTTCACAGGCAAAGAAGTTTATTGCAGACAAGATTGCTATTGTTAGAGTTTTGTTTATTATTGTCCCTGTTAGTTTATTAAGACCAAACATAAAAAATAGTGTTGTTAATATTATTACTATGTTTGTAGCTGCGTATTGTTTAAAACTGTTTTTGTAGTTTGTCGCAATTCCTTTAAAAAAGTTTTTGAATTTTGACATAATTTTCCCTCCTTTTATTTTCTGGCAACATTGTATCATAAAGAATTAAAAGATACAATATTAAGAATCCGCCCAATAGAGACGCCCTTTTCCGCCCAATAGGGACGCCCTTTTCCGCCCAATAGGGACGCCCTTTTTTGGGCGAAAAAAAGGACGCCTTTTTTTTTCGCCCAAAAAAGGGCGTCCCTATTGGGCGGAAAAGGGCGTCCCTATTGGGCGGAAAAGGGCGTCTCTATTGGGCGAATTTTGTTTTTTCTGTTAGCCAATTTTTTAAATCAGCAATTGCAATTCTTTCTTGTTTCATTGTATCTCTATCTCTTACAGTTACTTTTTCATCTTCTAGCGTATCAAAATCAATTGTTACACAATATGGTGTACCTATTTCATCTTCTCTCCTATATCTTTTTCCTATACTTCCTGCTTCATCATAATCACACATAAAATCTTTTGAAAGCATTTCATATACTTCTTGTGATTTGTCTGACAATTTCTTAGACAGTGGAAGTATTGCTACTTTGTATGGTGCAAGTGTTGGATGTAAGTGTAATACAACTCTAGAGTCACCTTCTCCTAGGTCTTCTTCTTCATAAGCATTGCATAAAATTGCAAGTGCAGCTCTATCGCATCCTAATGATGGTTCTATTACATATGGTACAAATTTTTCATTTGTTTCTGGATCTTGATATGATAAGTCTTGTTTAGAATGTTCCATATGTCTTGATAGGTCATAATCTGTTCTGTCAGCTATTCCCCATAATTCTCCCCACCCAAATGGGAATTTGAATTCTATGTCTGTTGTAGCTTTGCTGTAGAATACAAGTTCTTCTTTGCTGTGATCACGAAGTCTTATATTTTCCTCTTTCATTCCTAAGCTTAATAAAAATTCTTTACAGAATTTTCTCCAATATTCAAACCATTCTAAGTCTGTTCCTGGCACACAGAAAAATTCTAATTCCATTTGTTCAAATTCTCTTGTTCTAAATGTAAAGTTGCCTGGTGTAATTTCGTTTCTGAAGGCTTTACCAATTTGTCCTATTCCCATTGGTAATTTCTTTCTGGTTGTACGAATTACATTTTTGAAGTTTACAAATATACCTTGGGCTGTTTCTGGTCTTAAGTATATCTGTGCAGAAGAATCTTCTGTTACTCCTTGGAATGTTTTATACATTAAGTTGAATTTTCTTATATTTGTGAAGTTTGTTTTCCCACAGTTCGGACAAGGTATTTTGTTATCATTTATATAGTCAACTAGTTGTTCATCTGTCCAACCATCTGCAACTATATCTTTTCCTTGACTATGTGACCATTCTTCTACTAGTTTATCTGCTCTGTGTCTTGTTTTACAATCCTTGCAGTCTATAAGTGGGTCACTGAATCCTGCTACGTGTCCTGTTGCTACCCAAGTTTCTGGATTCATTAATATTGAAGCATCAAGTCCTACATTGTATTTATTCTCTTGTATAAACTTTTTTCTCCAAGCATTTTTGATATTGTTTTTTAGTTCTACTCCTAGAGGGCCGTAATCCCAAGAGTTAGCTAATCCTCCATATATTTCTGAACCTGGATATACGAATCCTCTGCTCTTACAAAGAGCTACTATTTTTTCCATACTATCTACCATAATAATTCCTCCTTTTGTAGTTATAGTATTGTGCTTTAAAGAATGGTATATAATCAAAAAAACTTCCATTCCTAGCACTTTTAAATGCTAGGGACGAAAGTTTAATACTTACGCGGTTCCACCCTAGTTTAAGTTATTTTACTAACTTACACCTTAATTAATAATATGCTCCAAAGCTCCCCATATATTTGTTAATTATTGGATTCCACCATTCCCAACTCTCTAGAATTTTAAATATATTTTTTCTTTTTCAACGCACTTTATTTATAATATATATTATATTACCACGATATTTTAAGATTGTCAATATTGTAGTTTATGTTTACTGTTATTATTTCATATTTTTTATTGTTAACTAAACACAGGGCTGTGGATAATGTGGATAACCCTGTGAATAACTTTGTAGCAAGGGTTTCATTTTCGAGTTTTGCACAGGTATTATTGTTAATCTATTTATTGTAAACTTTTTATTTTTTATTTAATAAATTATGTCTATTTTACGAACTTATTTTCTTAAAAATAGCACAATTATAGACAGTTCTAATTGTTCCTTTATTATGGATCAATTAAAACTGTCTATTTTTTATTTTTTGAAATTCTTTGCTACACTCTCTATTTCCTGTAGTTCAAATCTGTATTTTTGTTTTACATTTGGATATTTTTCGTGATCTACTTCACTTAAAAACATTTCTAGTGGTCTTATCCATAAACTTCCATCTCCATATAATCTTCTGTATACAACAAATGGTTGCTTTGTTTCAGAATCGTTTGCCACATCTTGCACTAGGTAATAATCTCCCTTAAAATGTTTGTATATTCCATTAATTTTTATTTCTCTCATTTTTTACCTCCTATAAGTTTATTGCTATGATTAGCAATATTTGAAGTACTATTATAACTGGAATTCCTATAAAGAATTTTGGTTTTTGTGTTTTATGATGAAACACATACATTCCTATTATTTCTCCTATACTTCCTCCTATTAGTGCTAGTGTAAGTAGTGTTGCCTCCTTGGTTCTCCATCTTCCTTTTTCTGCTTTCTTTTTATCTATAAGCATTGCTAAGAAAGCAATTAAATTAATCGCCACTAAATAAATTATTAAATTTTTTATTGTAAAAATGTTGTTTATTTCCATTATTAATTTTCCTCGCACTTATTTTAAGTATATCTTTATTTAATCTAAAAAGTCAAGCAATTTTATTTAATATTCTTCAGAAACACAAAAAATGAATATAAAAGAAATATTGACATATAATAAAAAGTATAGTATACTATATTTAGCTTAAGCAATAGAGTTATTTATAAGATGACAATTGCTCGAGATATGTTGACCACATATCTCATTTTTTTTGCAAAAAATAAAGCGGTTGACCAGACCGCCTTGACTAGCTTTGCACATTTTACGCAAATAGACTCATTTGGTTGCTTTGGCTCATTCCCTTTAAACAACCCGCATTTGTTAATATTTCTATTACTGATTTTCCAACTTTTGCTCTTATTTTTAGGTCATCTATGGACATAAATTCACCATCTTCTCTTGCCGACTGTATTCCTTGTGCTGCAACCGTTCCAAGTCCCGGAATACTGTTTAGAGGTGGTCTTATTCCATCTTCTTCTACTTTAAATTTAACACTGTCTGATTCGTATAAATCTATTGGTAAGAAGTTTAGTCCTCTTTCATACATCTCTAATACTATTTCTAATACACCATATGTATCTTGGTCTTTTTTAGTTGCTGCTTTTCCTGCAAGTTCTATTTCTTTCATTTTGTTTTTTACTCTCTCTACTCCTTGGCACATTATATCACTATCGAAAGCGTCTGCTCTTATTGTAAAATATGCTGCGTAATATGCTTTTGGAATATGAACTTTGAACCACGCTATTCTAAATGCGTTTGTAACATATGCCGCCGCGTGTGCTTTTGGGAACATATATTTTATTTTTTTACAAGATCCTATATACCATTCTGGGATGTTGTATTCCCTCATTGTTGCTTCGTGTTCTTTCCATTTTTCTGGATCTTTTGATGGTTTTCCTTTACGTACAAACTCCATTATCTTGAAGGCTTTTTGTGGTGGTAATCCCTCTTTTATCAGATATATCATTATATCATCTCTGGTACATATTGCTTCATCCAGTTTTATTGTTCCTTCATTTATTAATGTTTGTGCATTGTTCAACCACACATCAGTACCATGTGATAGTCCTGATATACGAATTAATTCTTCAAATGTTTTTGGTCTTGTGTCTACTAACATTCCTCTAACGAATTTTGTTCCAAACTCTGGTACTCCATAGCTTCCTACTTCACTATGTATTTGTTCTGGTGTAACTCCCAAAGCTTCAGTTGAGCTAAATATTGACATTGTTTCTTTGTCATCTAGCGGAACCTTTGTTGGATCTTGCCCTGTTATATCAAATAGCATTCTTATCATTGTAGGATCATCATGTCCTAGAATATCTAGTTTCAATAGGTTTTGGTCTATTGAGTGATAATCAAAGTGTGTTGTTATTATATCTGATGTTGGGTCATCTGCTGGGTGCTGTACTGGGGTAAACTCGTATATTTCTCTACCCTTTGGTACAACTATGATTCCTCCAGGGTGCTGTCCTGTTGTTCTTTTTATTCCTGTGCAACCTTGTGCAACTCTTATTACTTCAGAGTTGTTTATTGGTATTCCTCTTTCTTCGTTGTACTTTCTAACATATCCCATTGCTGTTTTACCAGCTACTGTACCAACAGTTCCAGCTTTGAATGTTGTTCCTTTTCCAAATATTACTTCTGTATATTTGTGTGCTTTTGCCTGGTATTCTCCTGAGAAGTTTAAGTCTATATCTGGCTCTTTGTCTCCATTGAATCCTAAGAATGTTT